>NZ_JAVRBY020000023.1:0-104147 GCF_034531035.1 Nostoc sp. DedQUE02
GACGCCGCTCAGTGCAAGTCGCTCGATTACCGCGTAGCGGTGCACTGAGCGTAGTCGAAGTGTCGAAACTCAGTGCAAGTCGCTCGATTTCTGCGTAGCCGAAATGCTGCTCTCCCTGCCACTTCTTCAAGACTGCCTCTTCTTAATATTTGAACTGATTGACGACTTTCTGCAAATCTACTGCCATTCGAGATAGTTCTGTTGCTGCCTCTAAGGTATTACTGGTTCCAGTAGTCGTACTTTGAGTATTGAGTGCCACAATTCCAATACTTTTAGCAATATCTGATGTTCCTTTGGCTGCCTCAGCCATATTTCGACCAATTTCATTGGTAGTTGCTGTTTGTTCTTCAATAGCACTGGCGATCGTGCTTTGGAAGTCGTTGATTTGATTGATAATACTAGTAATTTGAGTGATGGCTTGAACAGCACTTTTTGTATCTGTCTGAATTGCTTCAATTAGCAAACTTATATCTTCAGTCGCACTTGCCGTTTGTTTGGCTAATTCTTTCACCTCATTTGCTACTACAGCAAATCCTCTACCTGCATCTCCAGCTCTGGCTGCCTCAATGGTAGCATTGAGTGCTAGCAGGTTTGTTTGCCCTGCGATCGAGGTAATGACTTTAATAACTTTACCAATTTCGGTGCTGCTTTGACCGAGTTTGTTAATTGTCTCGTTCGTGCGATCGGCTGTTTTAACTGCCTCAGTCGTCACCTTTGCTCCTTGGGTAACAGTTTTAGAAATTTCTCGAATACTAGCATTCATCTCTTCCACGGCAGTCACAACTGTATTGGTATTCCGACTTACCTCTTCAGCTGAAGCAGAGGCAGAAGTGGCTTGTTCGGCTGTTTGTTCGGCGTTCTCAGTCATTTCTTTGCTGACTGCGGTTAGTTCTTCTGCGGAAGACGCGACTGCTGTTGCCACCTCTGTCATCTGTCTGATTGAAGACTTGAGGCTGCTAATCATCTGATTTGCATTATCTGTGAGCTGCTTAAACTCTCCTGCATTGCTTACCTCGATTTGCTTAGACAAATTTCCTTGAGCAACCGCAAGGCTGACCTCATTTATACCTTTTATTTGCTCTTTTAAATTTGTAGACATCTGATTCAAGTTGTCGAGCGATTCTTTCCAACTCCCACCTACTCCTTTGACAACTGCTTGAGAACCAAGCTTCCCTTCGATACCAATCTCGGATGCCAAGCGATTAACTTCATCAGCAAAGTTTTGATTTAAACTCACCAATTCATTAAAAACTGAGGTAATTTCACCCAGTTGATTATTTTCATCAGCTAAACGGACGGTAAAATCACCGTTTTTTGCTGCCTTAAGTGCTATTAGTAACGCTTGCAATTGCACTTTTATTACATCATCGGTAGGTTGTAAATCTGCACTATCTACCGAGGAAGATTTTGAGTTGGCTGTTTTCCCAGTCCGATTTGTAGTCATTGCAAAGCGCTCCTTAATATTCAATAATCTGATTTGTTAAATTAACATCGAGAATTTTCTCGGTGTCTAAAACTAACAGAAATCCCTCTGGGAGCGGGTAAGCTCCTGCTAGCATCTGACGCATTCTACCTTTTAACGTTGCGGGTGGGGGTTGAAAGATGTTTTGTGCGAACTCTAAAACATCTCCCACGCGATCAACCAGTAAACTAACGACTTCATGATCAGAACGCACAATGATATTAAATCCCTGCGCCTCATCTCCAAGTTTTGTAGTTGATTGTGTGTGCGTTTCACTCATCTCTAATCGACGCTGCAAATCGATGACAGTAATAATTTGTCCACGTAAATTAATCAACCCACAAATATCTGGTGGTGCTAAAGGTACAAGAGTTGTTGCTTGTGGACGAATCACTTCTTGAACGTGTTGCACGTCAATACCAAAGTAAACTCCTTTGAGGAAAAATGTGCAAATTTGTTGTTCAGCCATGAGTCGCTAGTTGCAGCAAATGAGGGTTAGCAATCCGAATTACAGTCTCTACGTCAATAATTTCTGTGATTTGCCCTTGAATTACAGCACAGAAAAGCACACCAGGTCTACTAGGAATACCTTTAATGGTTAGTGGTTCTTCCACAATATCAAGAATGCGATCGACCACTAGCCCAACGCTGAGTTCTGCGTAAGGAGAGACAATAATTATCTGAAGCGTTTCGGCAAGTGTCGCAAAAGGTTCATCATTAAAGCGATCGCAATTATCAAATATCTTATAAAGATCAATTAGTGGCAAAATTTGCCCGTAAGACTGAAAGACATTCTGGTTAGCCACTTTTTCGACAGCAGAAGCAAGAATCTCCTCCAGCCGAAATGCGATCGCCAGTGGAATGCCCATGCGTGCGCCTTGGGGGCCTTCAAAGAGTAAAATTGTTTGGCGATCGCCTGCTTGCTCTTGACTATTTGCAGCATTTTCGCTCAATAACTGCTTTTGTTTGGCGATAATACCAGTTTGGTTTGCCAAACCGACAACATCAATAATTAATGCCACTGTGCCATCTCCTAAAACGGTAGCTCCAGTAAATAGGGATAGCGTCTTTAACTGTCTTCCCAAAGGTTTAACTACAATATCTTGGATGTCTTCAATTGTGTCTACAACCAGTCCAAAGCGATAATTATCAACTTGCACAATTACTAGACTGAGTGTTTCTAAGTTGCTGACACTATTGTGTTGCAATACTTGATTGAGGTAAATCAAAGGCACAAGATTACCCCGCAAGCGATACACAGGCACATCGTATAATATCTCAATACTATTGAGTGCTTCTAGGCGTACTAGCTCTAGTAGACTCCCTTGGGAAATAGCATAGCTATTGCTACCACTAGTGACAATCAATGCTGGAATAATTGCCAATGTCAGGGGAATCTTGATTTTGAAGGTTGTTCCTTGTCCCTGTTGGCTGTAAATTTCAACTGTTCCGTTAATTTTCTCAATATTACTCTTGACAATATCCATCCCAACCCCGCGCCCGGAAAGGTGAGTTACCTGTTCAGCAGTCGAGAAGCCGGATAAAAAAATTAAGTTCATCACTTCTGATTCGCTCATGGTTGCAGCTTGCAGTGCGTTGACTAAACCAAGTTGCTGCGCTCGTCCTTTGAGGCGTTCTAAATTCAGACCGCGACCATCATCGCCAATTTCAATATTTACTTTGCCGCTTTCGTGAAAGGCTCTGAGAAATAGCCGTCCTAAGCTTGGCTTTCCACAAGCAACGCGCTCGGCTGGTAATTCAATCCCATGATCGATGCAGTTGCGTACTAAGTGCGTTAAGGGGTCTTTAATTGTTTCAATAATACTTTTGTCTAGTTCAGTCTCTGCGCCCTCCATCTCTAATTCAACTTCTTTACCAGAAGCGATCGCTAAGTCACGGATGACGCGAGGGAACTTTTGCCAAATGGAACTCATTGGTTGCAGTCGAGTTTTCATCACTCCTTCCTGCAACTCGCCTGTAAGTAGGTTCAGGTGCTGGCAAGTAGCAGCAAAGCCTTTATCCTTAAATTTTGTACTAAATTCGATGATCTGGTTACGAGCTAAAACCAGTTCACCCACTAGGTTCATCATCTGGTCTAGCAGATTAACATTGACTCGGATATAAGCAGATTCTGATGTTGTGGTTGATATTTCTGTGAGTTCGTTATTGAGAGCTTCAAAAGACTCACTAGCTGCTGTATCTTTTTGTGGCGTTTGTGTATTAACAGGCGATTGAGAGGGTTTTGGAGTCTGTTTAGTTTCTGACAATCGGGTTAATGCCCCGATCAGCGCTGAATAATCGCGTAGGCGCAGTTCGTCGTAGACATCGCCATCCTGCTTTGTAGCTTGAATTTGAGACAGGATTTGCCGAATGCCGTCAACTGTTTGTAGTAAAATACTAATAATCTCAGGGGTGATTGCTAGCTGGCGATCGCGCAAACACGAGAGCAAATTCTCCCCAGCATGAGCAAGTGATTCCAAATTAGGAAACGGTAAAAAGCCGCAATTTCCTTTGAGCGTATGGAGTGAGCGATAAATGCGAACTAATGCTTCTCCATTAGTAGATGCTTTCTCTAGCTCAATAATATCGCCTTCAATTTGATTCAAGTTCTCATAGCTTTCAATGAGAAATGCTTCTATATCATCGTCAATTTCATTTGACTCCATTTGTTAATAAAGTAAAGTTTTATTTTATTATAAGTAGAAGGACTAAATTAAACCTAACTTGACATTGCCGGGTTTCGACTCCCTTCGACTCTGCTCAGGGCAAGTCACTCAACCCTCTTTGAGTCAAGCTATCGAGCATTGAGCGAAGTCGAAATGCGTCTTATAAATAATTGTGTCCACTTACTTATATCTTATTTTAAGACTAATTTAATATTAAACTTTAGCAATCTCTATCGAAAGAGAGATGTTTGTCTTTTTCCAGGCTGAAGACATAAGATTTGTCTTAATGATATAGTTAAGAGACAGGCAATATTCTCGTTGCCATTCAACTCAAACGTTCAACAATAGTCGTCGTTCAGACAGTATTACAAGTGCAAATAATGCGATCCTCAGTTTATCGAATCCTAACAACCTTGGTGCTACTCAAACGATATCAAGCAGCTATAGAACTCATATTTGATTTTTGAAAAAAATTCCGTATATTTTAATCTTCTGAAATCCTATTGCCTATTACCTATTGCCTATTGCCTTTTGCCTTTTGCCTACTAAGCCAAGTGATTTCAGTAATCAAACCGGATTCCCATATACCTCAAAATGTATCTTAATGGTATGAGCCTGCGATAAATCGAGCAAGTAACCGATATCTACCACACAACAGTTTTGCATTGGCAACAGATAGCAAAACTGGGATTAGATCGGATTTCAAATACTTAACAAATTTTTAAAATTTTCCCTTATTAAAAATTTTAGCTCCACAACATAACATTATACTTTCAGCGAGTTTGAGAATTTTTCCGAAACTATATTGGCAATTGTAAAATTATATTGATTTATTATTTAATTCATCCCTTTTAATTAATAATGTAGGCTAATTAGCTTAAATCAAGAATTATTAAGCTAAAGCACAAAAGGACGAAGCTGATGGCAATGGTTTTAATTATCGATGATGCAGCTTTTTCTCGCAGAATGATCCGTAAGTTTCTGCAAGTAGATGGCTATGAAATTATCGAAGCAAGTAATGGGCGTGAGGGATTAGAAATGGTTTATAACTATAAGCCAAATTGTGTATTAGTGGATCTTCTCATGCCAGATATGAATGGGTTTGAATTTCTCAAAGCTATGCAAGATAAAGAATTAAAAATCCCAACCATTATCATTTCCGCCGATATCCAAGATGGGGCACGCAACCAAAGTTATAGCTTGGGGGCAGTCAACTTTATTAATAAACCGCCAAAAGAAAGTGAATTGCGAAAGGCAGTCCAGGAAGTTCTTAATACTAAGGAATAAGTTTTCATGAATGTGACAGCAGAAGAACTGGATGCCCTACAAGAGTTAATTAATATTGGAGTTGGCCGAGCAGCAAGTCTACTTAATGAAATGGTAGACTCTCACATTCGTCTGAAAATTCCGGTTGTTAAAGTGTTAACTGCTGCCGATGCCTATAAAGAATTAACAACACGATTTCACGATCAGACTTTGGCAGCTGTAAAACTACGCTTTACAGGATCTTTCTATGGCACTGCTAGCTTAATTTTTCCAACTGACAGCGCATCAACATTAGTTGCAGTGCTTACAGGTGAAGATCCATCGGCTGACTTAGATGCGGTGAAAATTGGCACCCTGAGCGAAATTGGTAACATTGTCATAAATGGGGTAATGGGTTCACTCAGTAATGTACTAAAGAAGCATCTAAACTACACATTGCCCGTTTATTTAGAAGATACGCTGGAAAATTTATTATTATCTGCATACGAGAGCGATTCAAAAATATTACTAGCACAAGCTAGTTTCACAATTGAACGCTTAGAAATTATTGGTGATATTATTTTAATATTTTTGGTGGGCACTTTTGATGCGCTGATCACAGCAATGAATGACGAAATAAGAATAATCCAATAATATAATATAGTTGAAAAAAGTCTTAAAAAACTTTGATAATACAATGAATATAATTGAACAAGCTCAGGAAAAATTTAGCCTTTTAGATAAAATTCCTTTAGGAGCTTTTGTTCTACAGTCAGATTATATTGTTATCTTTTGGAACTGCTGCTTAGAGGAATGGACAAAAATTTCGAGAAGTCAGATTTTGGGAAATTCTATTCATGAATATTTTCCTCATTTGAATCAACCTCGTTACGCTAGCCGTTTGTACCAAATTTTTCAAGGTGGGCCTCCGACAATTTTTTCTTCTCAATTACATAAATATATTATTCCAGTACCTATATCCAAAGATAAATACCGCATTCAACACACAACTGTTACTGCTGTGTCTGCATTGGATGGAAATAAATTTTATGCTCTCTTTTCAATTGAAGATTTAACAGATTTAACGTTCCGAGTTCAGGAATATAAAAACCTCCGCGATCAGGCTCTAGCAATAGCAGAACAACGGCAACAGGCAAAAGAAGTTGCTGAGACAGCAAACCGCATCAAAGATGAATTTTTAGCAATTGTCTCTCATGAACTTCGTTCGCCTCTTAATCCAATTTTGGGTTGGGCCAAGCTACTGAAAAATCGGTCATTAAACGAAGCTACTACTATGCGTGCCCTCGATACCATCGAACGCAATGCTGAATTACAAGCTCAGTTGATTGAAGATTTATTGGATATCTCTCGCATTCTCCAGGGCAAGTTAGCACTTAATTTAGAAATTGTTAATCTTGTTTTTACTATTGAAGCTGCCTTAGAGACAGTGCAATTGGCAGCAGAAGCAAAGTCTATTCAAATTAATCTGCATTTGGATAGAGAAATTGGACAGGTGAAGGGTGATAGTAGTCGTATTCAACAAATTATTTGGAATCTGCTCTCTAATGCCGTAAAATTCACACCACCCGGTGGACGGGTTGAAGTCTACTTAGAACAGATTAATTCTGAGGTACAACTGAGAGTTAGTGACACGGGTAAAGGTATTAGTCCTGACTTTCTGCCATACGTATTTGAGTATTTCCGTCAAGCAGATAGTCGTACAACCCGAAGTTTTGGTGGGCTAGGGCTTGGTTTGGCGATTGTGCGCCAACTTGTCGAGTTACATGGCGGTACAGTTTTGGCAGAGAGTTTAGGAGAAGGGCAAGGTGCGACATTTACAGTTAGCCTACCCGTGTTTCAACACTTGAAATTAGGAAAGGAAAATCAGAATCTATTAGAGAATTCCTATCCATCCTGTACGCTTTATGCTCCACTAGAAGGAATACGTTTGTTAGTTGTAGATGATAATGTTGATACCCGTGAGTTTCTGGGCTTTTTATTAGAACAGCAGGGAGCAATTGTGACGATCGCAGCATCTGCCGATGAAGCACTGGCTGTAATTATGGAGTCAAAGCCAGATTTACTGTTAAGCGATTTAGGTATGCCAGATGTTGACGGTTATACTTTGATCCGAAAGTTACGAGCAATGCCCGCCGATTTAGGTGGGCAAATTCCGGCGATCGCTCTAAGTGCTTACGCCGCAGAAACCACCCAAAAACAAGTTTTTACAGCCGGATTTCAACTCCATATCGCTAAACCAGCCGATCCTGCCAAATTGGTAGCTGCGATCGCAGCACTTGTTAAGAACTGACTTTTTAAAAGTCATCAAGTTTGACGCACGCAGACTATTAGAAAATCAAAGGGTTAACACCCACGCAAAGCAAGCGCGAAAAGAAAATTATTCTTGCAGACGAGCAATTACACAGTGCATAACTTTAATTTCATTCACAATTCGATCCAGTTCTGTGGAAAGCGGAGTTTGTTCTTGAACGGCTTGTAATGTGGGAGTTAAAGTGTTGGAATTGGTAGCAATTTCTGATAACCGAGCAGTATGTAACTGTTCAATTTGGGCGTGAATTGCTTCGAGATAGCTATCCAGCGCTGGTAATGGTTGGGGTGGCTGTTCCCGCCCAAGGGCATCTGCTAAGTTTTCCAAAACTTGGACAATGGTATCGGCAAGTCGCTTGAGTTCAGGAAATTGGTACTCACCGCTAAATTCCCGCAGATGTTCTGCTAAAGTTGTTACCGAACCGAAAAAGCCACGAATGTATATTATCAGCGTCATTACAGGTTCGATTTCTCCCTGAATGTGACGAGGTTCGCTGAACAATCGTTGAGCTGCGGCGTTGGCGTTGGCGTTCTCTAGTGCTGCTTGGTGGCGTAGTATGTTGATATCAGCGATCGCATTCTGTTCTGGATGAAGATAGTTAGCAATTACTTGTTGAAAGTAAGTAAGATTAGCTCGAATTGTCTTTTCCAGTTGTGCAGGAAGTTGCTGTCGTTCCCAACTAGGGAAAAGCAAATAGCTACCAAGCAGTGCTAAGACACCCCCAGCCAAGCTATCGAAGATCCGCAATACTCCAACCTCCCAGCCACCTGCACTAATCATGTTGAGTAGCAAGATGATGGCGGGAGTCAGCAGGATGATAAATAAGCTGTAGCTTAACGATCGCACCGACATCGCAACAAACACCAGCAGCAGGAAACAAACTGCACTTGCTAATGAATTCTTAACTAGTAAAACCAGAACAATACCGATAATTCCACCCAAAATAGTACCAACGACTCTTTGTACTGTTGTCTGTGACGTTCCACCAAAGTTGGGTTTAAGTGCAACTAAAGCTGTTAGCGTGATCCAGTAGCCTCTAGGTAGTTGAAATAGCGACGCAAGTAATTCAGCAAGAGTTGTTATGAGTGCGAGGCGCAACGCATGACGAAAGAGGACTGAATCAAAAGTGAAATTATTTCGCAGCGTATCAATAATTGTAGAACGCTCTGGTTGAGCTGGGGGCGAAATATCTCGCTGGGCAATGCTGTTACGCAGTTTTCCTTGGCTTAAATCTGTAACAATCTCTGCATCAGTATGAATTTGCTCTACTAGCTTTGTCAGACTGGCTGTAATCTTGCCAAGGTTGAGGAGATCGGAATATTCATTTGTGTGAGCATTGATGGTTTGATTGAGGATTTGCGAACGCAGAACTTGTCTTTGGTGTTCTAGTGCTTCAAGACTTCGATCCAGATCCCCTAAGTGAGGTGAGTTTTTTCCTTTGGCGATCGCTTGTGATAACATTTGCAGAGCAATTGCCGACTGTTCTAACACTTGCTGAATTTCTGGCTGTAACCGAGAAAATAGTTGATGTTCGGATGCGATCGCTAATAGTTCGCTCAGTGCTACCACAGAATTGACAATTTGATTTATATCCTCAATTAATACGAGTAACTGATTTCCCCGCAGGGTAGCTCCTCTTTGCCTAGTCCAGATAGTTGTCCAGACGCTACGGGCAGATATCAAGTTTTGAATAACTGTATCCTGAGCTTGCAAAAATCGCTGTTCCCACTCCTGCTGATTTTTTGGATTTGATGCTCTCTGGCTTGCCAAGTCTACAAAATTGCTCAATGAGAGATAACAGTTAGCCACTGTCTGTATTGCAGGTATATCAGGACGCACCGCCCACAATCCCAATGACAAGACAGTTGTCCATGTTCCACCAGCCAGACATAGCCCACAGTGTTGAATAAGAGTAGGCAAATTAGAAAATGAAGCGAATCTAGCCAGCGCAATCACAAACATTATCGAAGTAACCAAGCTGACAGATGCAGCTACGTTGCCATAGAGATTTGCTAAACCTGCTATAAATATTACCAAGAACGTGGTCGGGACAGCTAACCAGAGATGACTGCTAACCAGACTGGCGATTAGGAACATTACAGTTACCCCAATGGTAGCTGCGATCATCGCGATCGCTCGTTGACGATAGGCTCCGTCAACATTTACCATCCCAACGAACCAAGCCGCCATAGTGGCGATCGCACTTTCAGCAGCATGTCCTGTAATGATTCCAATTCCAATTGGGACACCCAGTATAAAAAGGCTACGCAATCCAGAGGCAATGGCGGGCTTACCTGGCTGGAGTTGAAACTGCTGCAACAACCAACTAAGAGGACGTTTATCTGTAAATGACATTATGAAACTGGCGATTATAACAAAGCGCGATCGCTTCTTAAAGCATTTTAGCCATTCTTGAAATAACTATTTTTTCTCTGTAAGGAAGGCGGTTAAACAATGGCGCTTTTACTGGCAATGGTTTCCAGCCCATTCTGTACCTGCTCAAGTTCTTGGCGCTTTTCGTAAATCCACATCTTTTCAGCCTCACGTTGTTCCAGAGTTTCGTTGTGAGCTTTTTCCTGCTGTTCGAGGAGATTTTCGTAAAGTGCGATCGCTTCTGCAATTACTCTACTGGATGATTCAACTCGGCTATTAAAGACTAAGCCAACAATTTCATCTAACTTCTCGGATATTTTATCCATTGACTCATCGAATTTTTCAAATCCTAATTCAAAAACTTTGCCTTTTATTTGGTCTTTTATTCCATCAAAATCTAGCATTCCAAAACCAAACGAACCTGCAATTGCAGCAGCTACACTTGCAACAATTACGGCAATGAAACCAAGTCCTGTAAATACTATTAATCCAGCCGCTAAAGCACCACCTATCCCAACACCACTGCCAAATCCTCCCATTCCAGTAAAGTCATCATTTATACCATCAATTGAAATTTTTAGCTGTTTGCTAAAATTAGTTTGTATATCCTGGTCTAAGCTGTTAAACTCGCCTTGAATTGCATCTAGTTCATAAGCGATACTAGTATCTAAATACTTAAGATTTTCCTGTAAAATTACCTCTTTAAGTTTCTTATTTCCCCACTCGTCTATTTCTGTTGACAAATCTTTAATAAATTGATTTGTATAATCTCTAATGAGCTTATCTTGGCTAAAAACAGGGCTGTGTTCAGAATTCCAGTATTGACTCTTTTGAGCTATACGATCAATTAATCCTTCACGCCATTCATCCCAAGATTCAGCAATTTGCTCAAACACTAATTCTATAAGTTGATTGGCTAATATATGGATTCTGACATCGCGCCCACTAGCTTCTCCTATTTTTTCTAAAATTTTCTGCTTTTCTGCTTCAGAAATTTGAATTTTTCCATCTAAAGTGTCCTGAGATTGATATAGCCCATCTAAACCTTTTTTGATAACTCTATTAATTTGATTAATAGAGTGCTTAATTTTTACTATTCCACTATCAAACGTTAAGAACTTCTCAATAGACTTGGTAAAATTTTGGAAGGCTTTCAAATAGTCATCTTCAGTTCCCTGTAAAATTGCATCTAGGGCAGCTTGAGCAGAAATAAAATGAACGCGGTTTTCACCTGCAACTATAGGATTTTGACCTTGTACAAATCTTTCGATTCTCTGTTGCACTTGCTCACGTCCCTTTTCGGTACGCACTAAATCTATAAAATTTCCTACCACAAAAAGATTGTTAGCAGGTTCGTTTTCTTTACCATGATTTAGTTGAGTTCTCACATCCTGGAGTAAGTCCCGTTCTATCTGAGTTAGAGAACGTGAGGCATTAGTTAGGAATATTACTGCATCAGTATCCTTCAGCAGTTTTTGAGTAATTGCGCTGCGATCAGGATGTTCGTTTAATCCTGGAGAATCTATAATTTCCACTCCACTGCTACATAACTCTAAATCAGGATGCTCAAAAACAATTTCATCAATTTCATCATGTGCTAATTCATCACTCAAACATCCAAGCGCTGCATCTTCTGAAATTGTTGCCTTTAATTGATATTGTTCAAATGGAATTTCTTCTTCCCGTCCATCTTTATAACGACAGACTACCCGCTTTTGGGTTCCATATTTTAAAACTGTTACCATACCACTACAAGGAATCTCTCGCACAGGTTGAATTTCTTCACCTAGTAAAGCATTAAGTAAAGTTGATTTTCCTTGGCTAAACTCGCCTAAAACTGCTAACCTAAATTGCTGAGATTTTACTTTTTGAGATATTTCCTCTACTTCCTCTATCAAAATGTGAGACAAGAAGCCACGATTGGTACAGTCTTGAATTATTTGAAATAGCTGATCACAACAATTGTTTAATTGTTTGCGATATTCTTGGAACTTTTTCAATTCTCCATAAGATAGATTTTTTTGTAGTTTAGTTATTTTGTGTTCTAATTTAGTAGGTAGAGCCGCTAGCATATCACTTGCAGCCTTGACAAATATAGTATCCAGTTGTTGAAATCGAGCAGGGTTGAGTAAAAAATGTACTTCATCTAAAGCAATAGACTCTACATTTGCTTGATGAGTAAAACCAGCTTCTAAAATTAATAAATGTTGTGGTTTAATACCTAAGTGCTTGGCGACTATCTCCAGATACTTTTTCTCGCGTGAATCAATTTTGCCATCAGCACCTGACATTTCATAGCCAAAGCTAATCAACAAAAGCTTTTCTGACTCTGAAAGTGGAGCCGCTAATGCTAATAAGCTGTTAACTTGTTTATAAACTTGATTTTCTTTAACTCCCTTAATCATCAAATGTGTCAACTTACGCACATCACTTTCTGAATTACTAAATCGATAAAGGGTTGTTAGCAAACGTTGCTTTTCTGACTCTGCAACTGTTCCATCTACAAATATCACTCCCAGCAGCACCGTTACTAAATTTGCCAGAAATATCACAGGTGGCGTGAGATTCTTTTTAGTCAGTTTTTGTCCGGTAATCTGCGACAATAGCTCAACAGCCTGAGAGCTAACTAGTGAAATATCCATAAATTATATAAGGCGATAGAGTTTTTCAGGCTTAGTATGCCCAGATTTAGACAAAATTAATTAATATACCGAATAAATACGGTTATCTTTACTTTTTTATACCAGTTAGGCTCAAGGAAATTAGCTTTTAGCAATCTAAAAATATGCTGTTCCAATTTGCACCTGCAATTCAAGCTGGTATTGAAACTGGTAAATATCTACAAGTCTTTAGCAATGGAGTACCCTTAAGCATGGCTAGAGATGCAGTTACCGGACAGTTTGTTGGTCATGCTATTGGTGCTACTGTCAACAACAGTCCTTTATCTCCACTGATGGCAGCTTCTAATCTAGTAACCAGTGGGATGCAGATGTATCAAACTCAGCAAGGGTTTACAGCAGTAATGAATGGATTGCAAACTATACAGACTAGCTTGGGTGTGCTGCAAGCAACTACAGCCTTGATTGGTGTGGGGACAATCGCAGGTGTAGCATTAACAGCAGTCAACCTGCATCAGACAATGAAATTAAGAAAAGAAGTAGAGCAAATGAGGCTGGAAGTCAAAAACGGTTTTATTGACTTGAAACAAGCCTTAAAAGACCAAGGAGTAGAAATTAGACAAATAATCGAACAAGTAGCCCAGGATATCAAATTTGAACAACATCGTACAGCTTTAGTAAGGGCGTATGGAGTGTTTATCCAGGCGATGAATCGCTTTCGTTCAGCGATGCAATTGCAAGATTTCAGCCGGAGAAACGCTGAAATTGATGGCGTGAGGGGAATGTTATTTGCGGCTTTAGCAGATTACAGCAATCCCCATTTACTGGAAGAAACCTGTGCAGCTGGTCAATTACGCAGACTTGAATGTGCTTGGGCAATTGAACAGGCCATTGTTGCAACTTATCAAGTGCAGAATGAAGTTTCAGCAGTTAGCGATCGCCTCATCCTACTCCAAGATAAAATCTGTCAAGATGCTCTCACTGTAATTAATCGCTGCGAATCACATGATGAACTTGATTTTCTCTTTCCCGAAATTATCCGCATTAAAAATCATGATTTAGCGGTATTAAATTCGTGGCAAAATCATGTTAATTGGATACAATCGCTTCCTTCATCAGATTTAAAATTGTTAAGTAGCACTGATTTTAATAGTCCAGAGACTTACTACTCCACAATCAATGTAGCAGAACCGCCAGAACAATTAGTATATGAGAGTTTAGCCGAAAAATCTCATTTCTATTCCCTTCGTGACCAGTTACTATTTATATTCGAGCCTGAACTACGTCGAGAGTACGAATTTTATATTAGTGAACAAGCTGTAATTACTGGTTATAAAACATTAGTTACATTTAATTTGCAACAAGCATCAGACCTAACTGTTGGTAATCTTTATTATTATTTTAAAATCAGAAATGAATCGAAAGATGAGACAGAGATAGTTTTAGCTAACTAAAACAGCTACAGCAATTCTTGAAATAAGTATTCTTGTAAAGTCCGCGTAGGCGGACTTTTTTGTATAGCTGCAACTTCCAGTTACTTGAGCATCATTTACTCAAATACCACTGTTCTATTACCATATACTAATACACGATTTTGTAAGTGCGATCGCACCGCTCTTGCTAATACAACTCTCTCCAAATCTTTGCCTTTTCTCACCAAATCATCAACTTCATCACGATGACTAACTCGCACCACATCTTGTTCAATAATTGGGCCTGCATCTAAATCAGCAGTAGCGTAATGAGCAGTTGCACCAATAATTTTCACACCACGTTCAAAAGCTCGATGATAAGGATTAGCTCCGATAAAAGCTGGTAAAAATGAGTGGTGTATATTAATAATTTGTGGAAATTGATTAATAAAATCTGCACTAACAATCTGCATATATTTCGCCAATACGACTAAATCTATTTTGTACTGACGTAGTAATTCTAATTGTTGGGTTTCTTGTTCTACTTTATTGTCTTTAGTGATGGGAATGTGCTGAAAGTCAATATTAAATTGTTCTGCCACTACCTTTAAATTGGAATGATTACTAATAATTAAAGGGATTTCAGCAACAAATTCTTTAGCACGTTGTCGCCAAATTAAATCAAATAGACAATGGTCTTGCCGACTTACCCAAATAGCAATGCGTGGTACTGTATCAGAAAAACGTAATTCCCATTTAGCACCTAAAGGTTGAGCAATGGCATTAAATGCAGGAGCAATAAATTCTCGCGGCAAATTGAAGCCATCTAATTGCCATTCAATGCGCGTAAGGAATAACCCAGCAGCAAAATCTGTGTGCTGATCTGCATGGATAATATTACCACCATTAGAATAGATGAAATTGGCAAATTTCGCCACCAATCCCCTTCGATCGGGGCAGGAAATCAGCAATGTTGCTGTCGGATTTGTCATAATAATATCGGCAGATTTTGAGTTAATTATTTACTGTTTGTCTGAGTCGGTTTAGGAATAGTGAGCGGAGGAAGTTTCTGACTATTATCTACAGGTTGTTTCCACTCTGATAATTCCCGATTCACGGCATTTGCAAAATCTGTCGATACCAACAGTACATTTATATTTCCATCGGGTTTAACAGTCGGGTCAGCTTGAGCATACAAAAAACGACCGTTGAAGTTAGACTTACCTAAAAGCAACTGATGGCTTTGTCGGTTTTTCAGGGTGATATTGATTGTGGCTGGGGGTTGATCTAGGGCAAATTGTCCAAGTTCTTTTGCTGAAGTTGATAAGGTGCGATTGCTCTTACCCTTAACCAACAAATCCATTAAATAGGAAACAATAGCATCATTGGCTGGGCCCGATATCGGAGATTTGATTAACCACTTAGGATTACCAGGTTCAGGACTACGTTCTAAACTCACGGTGAGTTTCTTTGTCTTAACTATTAAAAACTGCACATCATCTTCTGCAAAAGAAAAAATTTGCTGTTTTTGCTCCTTGGTTTCTTCTTGCACAGTCGCACCCCGAATTTCATGGAAGTAAACAAAAGCGCCTAAACCCAGCATTAACAGTATCAAAATTAAAGTCGTTCTCGGCAATTTCATTTTTTAGTCATTTGTCATTTGTTATTTGTCATTGGTGAAGAGTTAGTATTTATAACTCCTAACTCCTAACTTTTTTATCGTCGTTTCCACCAAATAATAACTGCGATCGCAAAGCCAATTAAAGGTAAAAGCAACAGAGATGACAATATTAAAAGATTGCCTTGTGTGGTTGTCAGAGTTATCCGACGGTTTTTCGGTTCTTTAGGACGAATGGAAAGGGGTTGCTGATCCTGTTGACTCAACCAAGTAACTGAGTTGAGGAATACATCTCCATTTAGTTGCTGTTGAAACAAACCATCGGTGGCGAAATTAGAATTTCCTAAAACCACTAACCGTGACTCGGTGGCTGTTTGAGATGATGGAGTGGGGGAAGGAGTGGGAGCAGGGGAGGCAGGGGAGGCGGAGGGAGCAGGGGAGGCAGGGGAGGCGGAGGGAGCAGGGGGAGTGGGGGAAGCCTTGCTTTGGGTGGTTGGTGATGGTAGGGGTGAAGGTGTCGGTGCAGATTGGGGTGTGGAAGCAGGTTTAGCTGCTTGTTTTCTTGTTAAGGCAACGCCCAAGGTTAAAGGCCCTTTCATATCTTTACCCTCATTAAACTCCAATTTTTCGCTTTGGAGGTCGCTTTCTGCCCAACTGCTGGGATAGGGTTTGGTTCGCAGCAGTGGAGTAGCCTGAACACCTGGTACAGGGGTAATTTCCAGTGGTCGGGCAATCGGATAAAAAGAATTCCCCTTACCGAAATCTTTGGTAATTGGATGTTGACCGTATTCTGTCACTAAGGGGGCGGCAGGGCCAAGTCCCACGACACTTTCCCCAGAGACATCTACTGCTAAACGATTATCCAGACGAACGCCCCACTCTTGTAGCAAGCTGTTAAGTTTGGGATCGGTATTAGGATCAATCATCAGTAGTAAGTTACCGCCTCGATTCAGATATTCTTGCAAGGCTTTGACTTCACCCTCAAAAAACCCTCGTTTAGGGCCAGCTACGATTACGACAGCAGCATCTTGAGGAACTTTCGAGGTTTCTGCTAAATTCAGGGGTGATGTTGTGAAATTTTTATCGCCTAATCCCTGAACTGCTTGTGATATTGCATCTTTCCCAGGCGAAAGTTGGCGTTCGCCATGACCTTGGAGTAAGTAAACTTTGGCTGTGGTTGAATTTGTTAGTTGTTGCAGGCGACTAGTTAATCTAATTTCCGACAGACGCTCATTTTGATTTACTGTTTGTACTAATTGTCGTTTCTCGCCAGATTCTAAATAAACTTCCCCATAATCTTTAACGCCAAACTTTTCTGCAAGTCCTGGTCTAGCTTGGGGGTCGATATACTCATATTTAAATTTTGAGCTTTGCCTCTGATAGTTTTCTAGCAACTCTCGGTCTTGGGGATTTTGGTTAATATCAAATACCCACACCTTAACTGGCTGTGGCAAAACCCTCACTAATTCCTGTGACTGAGGCGCAAGGGTAAATAATTGAGCCTCTGTTAAGTCTGCGCGCAAATGGTAGCGAGTCCCCAAAAAGTTAATCAATCCCAAAATCGCTAATACTGCCAGAGTCGCTACTAGGGCATTAGTCCCAGCTTGGGTAGAACGACGACTCCACCAGCTAGTTTGGTAGCTTTGCCATATTATCCCCAGTCCACTGATGATAATTCCTGTAATTAGAAATGCTAATGAAATTAGCCCCCAATGTTCAGATACTAATCCAATTGTTAAGCCGATAGTAATTAAGAACGGCCCGAACCAAAACAGATATTTCCACAGTTTGTTTTTTGCAACTATCTTCATGTTATTCGTCATTTGTCATTTGTCATTTGTCCTTGACCATCTGGTATATTGCCAATTGAGTTTAGGTAGGAGTTTAATTTGGGCGCTAGTTCGTTAATGATTGTTTTGATTGCATTTATCTGTTCGGTAGTTAAAAGGTTACGAGTGTAAGCTCGTCTTAACCAATGTTGAGTTTCATTCAAAGAGCCTCTAGCTATTTTTATGAAACGTCTATTGTCTTGAAAACTACCTCTTCCTAAACCTTCCGCTATATTGGCACCGATACTATCAGCTGAACGTACAATCTGTTTACCAATCGTATCTTTTGCAAAAAAATTCCATCCTTCAACAATTTTCCAAATGTCATTTGCTAATTGTTCTGATAATTTATAAACCTGTAATTCTTGGAAACGCTTTGTTGCCATTTATTGAGTTGTCTTGCTGATTTTTAGTCATTCAATTTTCGTCCATATATTTTTAGTTGTCATTATTTTTTAGCAAATGACAAATGACAAATGACAAATGACTATTTATTGCCTTTGAAAGCGTAGTGCATCAATTGATTGGGCGGTGAGAAAGATGCCCAAAAAAATATAACTGGCGAATAAAATTAAGGTACTGGTATCAAAAATTCCTTGAATTAAGGTGTTGTAATGTTTCAGCAACGATAGATAACCTAAGGCTTCGCCCACGGGGCCAGGAACAATTTTGGCAATTAAATCAATCAATAACAATAATAAGATTACTGCAAAGGTGAGAACGGCAGACAGAATTGTGCTATCTGTTAATGAAGAAATAAACATTCCTACAGATAAAATTGCGGCTGCTAGTAAGATTAGTCCAAAATGACCCAGCAAGGGAATTGAGGGCATCATTGGTGGATTTGAGGCGCTGATGGCGATCGCTTCAAACACTAGCATGGGTACAACCATTGTGATAAAAAATGTCAGCACGCCTAATAATTTACCTACAGCTACCGCCCAATTGGTAATTGGTGAGGTGGCTAATAGTTCTAAAGTGCCCCGCTTTCTTTCTTCGGCATACAGTCCCATTGAGAGTATGGGCAGGATAAACAACAATAACCACCCCATACGATCCAAAAATGCTCGGACAAATTCGTAGGGGACATCTATGGGCGGTACAGGTACTCCCAGTTGTTGCCCTTGTGAATCTATTGCCGCGACTCCTAACAATATGCCATCTGGCCCTAGCAAAATCATCACGAAGAATAACCCCGAAAGGAACCAAAATATCCCTGCGATCGCATAAGCTAAAGGCGATACAAAATAACTCTGTAACTCTCGGCGATAAATGGCAATAATATTACTCAGTACTACACCCATTTACGCTGCCTCTCCTTCGTTGTCTGCTGCTAAGTCTACCTCAGGATCGAAATTTTTTTCTTCTGTGGTCAGTTGCAAAAACACATCTTCTAAGGTGGCGTTAACACGCTTCAGTTCATGCAAACCGAATCCTGCACGTACTAATGTTGTGACAATATCTTTTCCTGGTTCTTTTCCTGGTTGCGATATCACTCGCAGGTAAGCGCGATTTGCCTGGGGTTGATGATTGTGTATTCCAGCTGTCGGAATTGATTCTATTAGACTTACACCCGCAACATTTTGCAATACTTGTTTCGCTAGAGCAGCTTCTCCTTCTATTTCCAACTCATACCCTGAGCCACCTGTCAACTGGGTCATTAGATTTTCTGGGGTATTAGTTGCTACAACCTTACCGCGATTAATAATGGCGACGCGGCTACAAGTCATACTCACTTCTGGCAGAATGTGCGTGGAAAGAATAATTGTGTGAGTACCAGCGAGGCTTTTAATTAAATTTCGCACCTCAATTATTTGTCGAGGATCTAGGCCAACAGTGGGTTCATCCAAAATGATCGCTGGGGGATCGTGGACGATCGCTTGAGCAATTCCTACCCTTTGGCGATATCCTTTAGATAGTTTGCGAATAATCACCTGGCGCTTGTTTTCTAAGTTACAGCGTTCGATAGCGGCTGTTACCTTGTTGGGGCGATCGCCTGCTGATACTCCCTTAATTCGGGCGACAAAATGCAAAAATCCTTCCACCGTCATCTCTGGATATAACGGTGGTGTTTCCGGTAAATAACCAATCCGTTGGCGTACAGCCAGAGAATTTTCATGGACATCATAACCAGCAATCCGGGCATTTCCATTAGTTGCTGGTAAATAACCAGCCAGAATCCGCATGGTTGTAGTTTTTCCAGCGCCATTGGGGCCCAACAACCCTAAAATTTCCCCAGGCTCAACGCTAAAAGTGACATCAGTAATCGCTGGGGTAGAACCGTATATTTTACTCAGATGTTCAACTTCGATCATCGGTATAGTGGCGATCGCAATTTCATAGAATACCCAATAATCTTAGATCACGATATTGGGTATGGGGGATTGGCACTAAGATTAGCCGACAACGCCTAAAGTTCCTGGACGATCAGCACAATAATTATTATTTTGGCAGTTGAGACCCTAAGCGGAATATTGACTTGAAGCCATTCTCAAGACTACTTATGCAGAATATTTCATCCGGTGCGATGTCTACGACGGGCGGTTCCTGAGCGCAGCCGTTCGCGCAGCGTCTCCGATAGGAGAAGGGCTACGCCTACGCAGTCGGATAACTCCCATGCAGACAAGCTCTTAGCAGATATCAGGCTGTTTGTCGCTAACGGACAGTTGATTGCAGACATCAAAGGCTTGGAGGCTCAAAAAGGGAATCATATCGTGTCCGGTTAATAGACATCTCCAGAAAAGATTTAGAAACCTTAAATTCACCCGCAGACTTAACCCCCCTACCCCCCGTCCTATAAAGGGTTTGTAGTAAGCACTTTAGTGCTTAGAAAATCAGGACTAAAGTCCTTACTACGAGCCTCTACTTATTTTTCAGCCAGAATCGCGTAAATTTCCCGTTTAACTTGCTCTAAAAGCTCACGCACGCGATTTATTCGCTCTATATTGCCACTACGAGCAACCTGCACCACAACACCAGCTAATTCTGTCGCCGCATTCCGCAACTCGATAAACTCTTGGGGCTTACCTGTAACAAAACTTTTGAAACTATCCCAAGGAGAGTCTGATGTTTCTTGTTGGGCACGTTCTGCCAATAATTGTCTACCCTCATCCGTAATCGTGTAAATCCGCTTACCGCCTTCTTGTGCGCTCTTGAGATAACCCCCTTCCTCCAGCAATTGGAGTGTTGGATACACTGAACCAGGACTGAGGCGACGGAAACCACCATAGCGAGTTTCCATCTCTTTAATCAGGTCATAACCATGACTAGGATGCTCGGATAACAATTCCAGCAGGATGAACTTGATGTCACCCCGACGAGTCCGGTATTCATCTCCCCAACCACGACCAAACATTTCATTACCAAAGTGTTTCTCATGATGTCTACCATGATGTCTACCGTGATGCTGTTCATGTTGAAACCAAGACCTGACAAATGAATCATCTTCGTTAACCCCTGCCCATGCAGGTGCGCCAAAACGTGAGCGAAAGTGTCTAAACATAAATCAATCTCAAATTAACTTTCTCTAATATACGATATATCGCGATAGGTTCCGATATATCGGAATAAAATTTTGATGAAGATTTTTGAAGTAAGCAACTGTGCCAACAACTACAAGCGATGCCTGCACCAACGCAAAGCTAGTCAAAGCCCCATCAAGACTTAGACACTCTACACGGCTGTGGGTAAAAGTTTAATATCCCTGTTTTCGATTAATTTAATCCGGCTCTGATGTCACAGACGACTTAGGGACTTCCAAATAAAATAAATATTCAATTATTGATTGTGGGGTGGGCAACATGCCATTGGTGTAGATTTCAAGCGACCTTGTAGCGTTGCGTCGATGTCGCTGACGCACGGTTGCTGATGCTCAACCAACCAAGGAATAAGTTGTAGTTGTGAATTGTGCGTAGGCCTAGCTCTTCGGCTGCGCTCAGGAACCGCCCGCCGTAGGCATCGTGCGCGATGAAAAAAATACAAACTGCGGAACACCATTTCTATGGAAATTCGATTTATTGGCTTATAGCAGTCCTATTTGATTCGTGAAAAATATAAAATTTGAAAACGAACCCCAAAGTCCGCTAAGGGTGCAAAGGGAAGAAAGAAAAAAGAGATATAATTTTTACAAATGATTTAGGACTGCTATATGTAGTAGAAAGACGCAAAGAATTTCTTTGCGTCTTTGGCGTGAGATTTAGAAGTGGATATTCTCACCTTTATGTTTCTCCACCTACTTAAACTTGCTCCCGCCAACACCAGCTTAAAAGTGTGCCACATGCCACCAGCTTAACTACTTCCAGTGCCCAATAACTGCCGTGTAGTAAATTCATTGTCGATGGAATAGCAGCAGCAGCTTCAAATAGATTGAGTTGAATTCCTATGGCGCACATCTGCGGAGTTAAGAAATAGGTGTCAAGCATAGCTATAGTTAGCAGCAACCCAGATAAAACAATAGTGCCAATACGCCAGTGATATTGGGTTTTCCTCAAAGCTAGTGCCCCAGTCAATACGACAGCAGCAGATAATAATTCCATCCGATTGAAGTTCCAAAAAATCGTATAGCCTGCTGTCGTAAAACCGGCTTGGCTCATCATCCCAGAAAGATAAAGGCTAGGCATAATTACCCAGTCTAAAACTAAACTAGCACTGAGCCAAAACCCCAAAGTCAATATGATCGCGGTTTGCCAAATTGGTCGTTTGAATTCAAGGTTAGAAATAGCAGTCATAAAATAATTGCGTGTGTTGTATTTCTTAGTTTCTAACTTAACTAGCGGTTTGACAAGAAATATCAACTAACCTTTACAAAGCGATCGCTCTTATATTCCTGAACTCAATACCAAGATTTTTTAAACTAGATTGAGAAATATTAAGATTTTATAAAAAGTGATTTAAACAATCCAAGAATTTTACAACCCAATACGCTATGGTTCAGCTTAATCAGTGCAAACATCATTCTTAAAGCTGACAGCGTTTTAGCGGCTGGTCTTTAACAAAATGGCTTTCAATGAGTTCGGGAATATCCTCAAGTTTAAGATGCCCATAGTTAAAAAATCAGGAGAGCATTTGATGAATAAATATACCAATCATTCTATAGGACTCATATTTGATTGTGTGAAAAAAATTCGGTATACCTTAATCTTCTGAAATCCTCTTGCAAGAGTGCCTATTGCCTACCTACACAAGTAATTTTAGTAATCAAACCGGATTCCTATAGATTGCTGATAAATTCTGATTCCTGACTCACCTCGGCTACGCTCAGAACAGGCTCGGCGACCACCTGGATGCTAAATTTTTACAAATTAATTGTTTAGAATAGCTGTGATCGCACCCCAATCTCTTCTAATCTAAAAAAATTGTATTATAGATAACACGCAATTAAGCTTGAACCATGATTAAATTAAATACTAAAGAGCCAAAGAGCTTGAAATATCAATATTTGGAGATGTATGCAGATTGTTTTACCTAAGATATATAAAAATTTTCTGATACTAGCCACTATAACACTAGTTACAGTGTTGGCAGTCTCAGGATTTGCGAAGACAAAACCTCAACACAATGTGATAATTTTTATTACTGATGGATTGCGACCTAGTAAAGTTAATGCTCAGGAAACTCCTAATCTTTATGAAATTCGCCAGAAGGGTGTGAATTTTGTCAATAGCCATTCGCTGTTTCCTACATTTACTACAGCTAACGCTTCTGCGATCGCTACTGGACATTATCTCGGTGACACTGGTGATTTCAGCAATACAATTAATGTCGGCTTTCCTGTCAAGAATGCCAGCAATAGTCCAGTTCCTTTTTTAGAAAATGACGCTGTTTTGGGAGAACTTAACCAACACTTTGATGGCAATTACCTAAACGAAGAAAGCCTATTAGATGCTGCACGTAAAGCCGGATTTAGCACCGCCGCAGTAGGGAAGGTTGGGCCAGTCTTAATTCAAGATGTAACTCAACGAACTGGTAAACCTACAATCATAATTGATGATGCCACTGGTTCTGAAACGGGAATTCCTCTGAGTTCTGAAATAACTGAACTGTTAACCAAAAACGACATTGCCTTAAAATCTCCAGCGCGAGGAGATAATGGTAAATCTGGCAACAGCACAGTATCAGGAACAAAAGTAGCGAATATAGTTCAACAACAATACTTTGCTGATGTTACAACAAAAGTGCTATTACCTCTCTTCAAGCAACGGCAAAAACCTTTTGTTTTAATTTATTGGTCACGCGATCCTGATGGAACTCAGCATAATCAAGGTGATAGTCTCAACACTCTCACTCCAGGGATTAATGGCCCCACTTCACTCGCTGCTCGTCAAAATGTTGATAATAATCTCGCCCAAATCCGTGCTGTTCTCAAACAGTTAAATTTAGAAGCTTCTACAAATATTTTTGTGACGGCCGATCACGGCTTTTCTACCATCAGTAAGGAGAGCAAAACCAGCTATTCAACCACACTTAATTATTCAGATGTTCCCAAAGGATTTTTGCCGCCTGGTTTTCTCGCTATTGATATTGCTCATAGTTTAAAATTGCCTTTATTTGATCCAGATAAGCAAAATGCTGCTGTTGATCCAACTCAGGGACAGCTTTCTAAAAACGGGTTGATTGGTAAAGAACCCAACAAACCTGATGTATTAGTGGCTGCTAACGGTGGTTCAGATTTGATTTATTTGCCTAACCCTGCAAATCGCAAAGCACTTGCTAAACAAATTGTAGATATCCTTTTAAAAGAAGATTATGTTAGCGGTTTATTTGTAGATGATGCATTAGGTTCTATTCCAGGAACTTTACCCTTAAGTGCGATCGGGCTTCGTGGTAAATCTGATCTTCCGAGTCCAGCGATCGCAGTAAACTTTAGAACATTTGATACTGGCTGTGGCGAACCAACCGCTTGTGGTGTGGAGGTTGCAGACTCTTCTTTGCAGCAAGGACAAGGAATGCATGGCTCTTTTAGCCGTGCTGATACTTACAATAATATGGCTGCGATCGGCCCTGACTTTCAGAAAGCTTTTGTAGACCGAGTACCAGTGAGTAATGCTGATGTGGCTATTACCTTAGCTGAGACTTTAAATTTGAAGATTCCCCATCAAGGAAAACTTATCGGTCGTGTTTTACATGAATCCTTGAGCAAAGGAGCAAAAAAAGTTTCTTTTAAATCTCATACTCTGACATCTCAACCAGCTACTAATGGATTAAAAACGATCTTGAAGTATCAAACTGTTGGTTCAACTCGATATTTTGATGTCGCTGGTTTTCCTGGTCGTACACTCGGTTTAGCAAAATAGTACGACATATTTTCTTAGGAACGTTACTTATTTTTCCTGAAATGTCCAGACTCCTTCATCCCAATCTGATTCTGTTGGGGGTGATTGTAACCAATGCTGACAACGCAACAGATGCAACATAGCAGCTTTGTCTTGGCTGTCTGCTGCCAAAACTAGGGCAAATTCAGCTCTAGCACGGTTAAAATCGCGTTTGAGGTAATATTCGCGTCCTTTGTGATAATGCTCAATCACCTGCAATTTTTCGCTTTCAATTGGATTGGAACGCAAACCCAGTAATTCGTATATGGCTACTGGTTCGTTTCTACCCTTGACACGAATGTAATCTAGTTCCCTAGCCCAAATGTTATCTTGGCAAGGTTTAAAAGTGTTATGGCTAATAATAATATCGCAACCATACTGTTTACTGACACTTTCTAATCGGGAGCCAAGATTAACGCCATCGCCAATAGCAGTAAATTCCATCCGCTTACTAGAGCCAATATTCCCACTAATCACGGTATCTGAGTTGATGCCAATACCGATTTTAATTCTGGGCTTATTATCTATATGGCGACGTTGATTAAATTCGTGCAAGCGCTGGCGCATTTCTAAGGATGTTTGTACTGCCATCCAAGCATGTTCTTCTAATGGTAGAGGAGAACCAAATACAGCCATGATGGCATCACCGATATATTTATCAAGAGTGCCTTTATGTTTAAAAACTGCCTCCACCATTGATTCAAAATATTCATTGAGCATACTCACCACTTCTTCTGCTTCCAAGTTTTCTGTTAATGTGGTGTAACCGCGAATATCCGAAAATAAAATCGAAACTTCTTTGCGATCGCCTCCTAGTTTAGCGTCATCTAATTTCAGCAATTCTTCGGCTAATTCCTGGGTCATGTAGCGGTACATCGTACTCTTGAGCCGCTTTTCATCACTGATGTCTTCCATCACCACCAGCGCCCCCCGGACTTGCTCTTGGTCGCTAGCATCGGCAATTGTGTTAATCGATAAATTGATACTATGCTGCTCTATACCAGTGCTGATAAGTGTGCGATCGGGGTAATATTGCTGGCGACCTTTGAAGTCAACTGCATGTAAAGCATCCTGATACCACTTGCTAAAGTCGCCTTCTTTGATGCCGATCGCGTCAGTAACTAATTTACCTTCTAAACGGTCTTCTGGCTCCAGTCCTAGCAAACGCTTGGCACTTTCATTCGCGGCGATAATTAACCCGGCTTTATCAGTGGAAACCACGCCATTGGAAAGACTACGCAAAATATCCCGTTGCATTTGTTCTTGTTGCTTAACTGTGGCAAACAACTGAGCATTTTGCAGCGCGACTCCCGCTTGAATATTAAAAGCTTCCATAAACTCTTCATCGTTGCGGTCAAAGCTAGCTTGGAAGCAGTCGGGAGCTTTGGGCCAATCAGCTGGATTATAAGGCGGAAAATCCCCGGATTTCTTTTTATTTACAAGTTGGGTAACGCCAATCAGTTGTTGATCGGCATTAAATACTGGCATACAAAGCAAGCTACAGGTGCGATAGCCATTTTGCTGGTCTAGTTTTTGGGCTGTCTCTGAGTCAGGATCGTAGTACAAATCAAAGCCAATATTCAACTTTTTGCCAGAAGCCGCTACTATCCCAGCAAAGCCTTTACCTACGGGGACTCGTAACTCTTTGGTTGAACCATCATCCTGAGTGATTTTCGTCCATAATTCATGGCGATCGTGGTCTATTAACCATAGTGTACTGCGATCGGCATTCATCAATTCTTTGGCTTCATCCATCACCCGCTTGAGGGTGTCTTCTAAGTCGAGACTGCTTTGAGAAAGGGACTTGATTGCCTTCATCAGCGCCGCCACTGCTCTTTGTTTTTGGGTGGCTACATAAAAAGAGCGTGAGGACTCTAAAATCAGACAAATCGAAGGGGCAAATTCTTGAAATAATTGTTCGTCAGCACGGGTAAAACCTCTGGTATCAATGCGTTCTGCAAGTGGAGCATCGTGATTATTTACAGATTTTAATTTATTCAGTAATTGCACTACTGCAACTAATTGCCCATGTTCATTTAAGAGTGGCAAAGCTAGCATCGTGTAGGTGCGATAGCCAGTTCTTTTTTCTTGTTCTTGGGCAAAATGCGATCGCGGATCGTTATAAAAATCAAAGGGAATATTAATAACTTCCTTGAAAGTAGCAACTTCACCACCAATACCTTTATTAGCAGGGATGCGAATTTCTAAAGAGCGACCGCCCTCACCCTCAGCTAAAATTGACCAAAGCTCTTGTTTTTCTTCATCCAATAAAAATATTGTCGTCCGGTCTGCCCCCAGTAATTCCCCGGTTTTTAAGGTAATCGAATGCAACATTTCTTGCAGAATGGTTTCAAACCCATGAGAATCCAGCATTGATAGGGTTTGATGGACAATCTGTAATTTTTGCTCGACATCCTTAACGACCTGTTTAAAAGTATCTTGAGTCAGGGGAGCAAGAAACGTAGAAAAAGTTCCTTGTCTTGTGGCAAGAGCACCCACAGGAGCAGAATTTGCTGTTAATTCGACGTTTTCTTGGTTATTACCACCAATAATCAAATCGGTGGTTTCCCCATAACTTGCTTGATACGCTGACATAAGTGGTATTTTATATAGCAGGATGAGATTTTAGGTTTAACAATGAGATTAAATTTATTTAGGTGGTGTTAAAAGCAACAATTAGTCGGCATTATCCATAGTTTAATCGCTTGTTCAGCCAGCGTCATCCTGTGAACAAAGGCGGAAACGGATTACCAACAAGGATGTCTTGACCAGAAGCCCTTCCCACTGGTGGATACAGATGATAAATAGAGGGGTCTGACCCCTCATTTAAAGGATAAAACAATGTTTTTTGCAGGCGAGCAAACATTACTGTGCCCGTAGGGCATGGTCTAACTAGCTGAAAATAGTTGTAATTTATAAGTAATTATACGGTCTATATCTTAGCTCTAGCTCAACTGCGTCTTTCGCAGATATGCCAGCCGGAAAAAACCGCCCCTCCTAATACCATTTCACGAAATTCTTGATACAAATCACTTTTCTTGCTTCCCCTGCCTCCCCTGCAAGAATCTGTATCAACCTTAAGGTGAAACGCTATGACTTATTAAGCGGAGGGGTTAGGATAAAGCGTGTGTGGAACAACCATTTGAGCTTAAGTTGACACCAATGCACGGGAGTCTCTACTAGATATAGATATTCATTTTTATACAGATAAAGTTAATTAAAAATATTAAGCACAATATCATATCAGCCAAACATGAATATAAAATCAGATTCAACCTTTGAGTTGAACCCATATTTACATGGGCAGGACTTACGCAAGAACTCTCTGAAACTCTTATTCCTTTGTGTCCAACTCTTACGAAACGCTACGCGTAGCTTGCTTCCCCGCAGGGGTATGCGTCCTTTGCGGTTCGTTTTATCATGATTTTGCGTAAGTCCTAATGGGATGGAACATTTACTCTCTTGTTGAAAATCCACAGGATTATTTTGATGAAAAAATTGAATACTCACGTGTTTTTAGGCTTGACAAGTGCGTTTTTGGCAACAGGATACTCCATACTAGCTACAGAAATTCCCAAACACAATACGTTAAACCCAAGAAAGGATTTATTAGCACAATCAAAAACTAGTCCAAATGTGAACGAGTATCTGGAAAAAAACAAACCAGAAAGTTATAAAGCTTTAAAAAAGCAGTTAGATATAGCTATTGAGGATGCAAAAAAACCGAGTGAAGATAAAGTAGTAAAAAATCTTTGGTCATTGTCACAAACTAATACTCAAGTAAAGTGGAGAGAAAATAACGGCAAAATTGAATATCTGATGGCGAGTTGGAAATATGTCAAAAACCCAACTGAGGATTGGAAAGTAGGTACAAAAAAAAGCATAGAAGCACGGACTTGGTTAACAGCCGTTCCTCAAGTTAAGGAATTTTGTCAAAATTGTAAGGGTATCGGTATAAATATTCCCGGTAATATCATGCTTTCTCTGAGGTTACAGCAGTATTTAGGCTTGATTTTAAATAGAAATTCAAATAAGACGCATTTTGTCGAAATGTGGGTGAAAGCTGAAGATTTAAGTAGACCATGTGTCGATCCAGAAATTAATGATTCTAGTTGTAATGTTTTTAAAATCCCGATTCCTGCTAGTTATCCGATTTTGCAAGAGATATACACAACTTCTTATGCAGTCGCTAGTCAAGAACATTATCCTTGGACGGGTTTAGGTTACACCTATGATTGGGGAAATCCGAAAAAACCTCGTGAAGGAGCTAGTGAATTTCTGATCGATGGAACTAAAGAAAAACCGATAGAAGTAGAAGTTGTTTCAGTCACAGCGACGAAAGAATATTGTAATAATCAATATTTAACGCTAAAAAATTAGAAATGAGCGCTCATGAAACACCTTGAAGGTAAAGTGGCTTTGGTAACAGGTGCTACGCGGGGAATTGGTAGAGGAATTGCCATTGGTCTTGGTGAAGCAGGTGCAACTGTATACGTCACGGGTCGCAGCCTCAACAACTCTTCCAGTGAGGGGGTTTCAGGAAGTCTTAGTGAAACGAAATCAGCCATTGAGGAAGTCGGTGGTGTATGCATTCCCGTCCAAGTAGACCACAGCGAGGATGAGCAGGTGCGTTTGCTTTTCGATCGCATTCAAGATGAGCAAAATGGCCAACTCGATTTACTGGTAAATAATGCTTACTCAGGAGTTCAGGCATTAAAAGACGCTCAGGGACAGCCTTTTTGGGATTCTGAACCAAGTCTTTGGGATGCTAGCAACAACGTTGGTCTTCGCAGCCACTATGTTGCAAGTGTTTTTGCAGCTCGGATGATGACTAAGCGTAACTCTGGATTAATTTGTACTATTTCCTCGTGGGGTAGTATGTTTTATCTGTTTAATACAGTTTATGGTGTTGGTAAAGCAGCTTGCGATCGCCTTGCTGCTAATATGGCTGTTGAGTTAAAACCCTATAACGTCGCTTCTGTTTCAATTTGGCCGGGTATTGTTGGTACTGAGCTTTTTTCCCGTTTTGCTTCTGAAGTGAATCAAACAAATGCTACTGACCTGAAAAACTCATTCTTGAGCGATCGCTACAACTGGGAAACTCCGTTATTTACTGGACGAGCGATCGCTGCACTTGCTAGTGAGCCAAATATTATCCGCCATACAGGACGCGTGCAGATTGTTGCCGAACTAGCTAAAAAATATAATCTTGTAGATGAAAATGGCGATCGGCCCGCATCATTACGCTCTCTGCGTTTTGTACTACCTGCTGCGTTGCCTGTACTGAGAAACTACTCATGGCTCATACCTGATATTAAACTGCCGTGGTCGCTGCTATTATTGAATGCCCTCAGTTCGCCTAAAATTTAACGTGAGTTCGACGAGTACTATTTTGACCTCTCCCCCAGCCCCTCTCCTACGTCCCTTGCGCGTCTCGAACGCGAGTGCGTCTCTGAAAGACATCGGGCATGCAGCCAGAAGAGATGCGTCTTAAATAATGCAATAATAAGTCTTTGATCTCCGTTAACGAGTATTTGAACTGGATGAATCCACCTTTGATACTCGTGAATTAAAATACCTTTAAAAACCTTGATGTATCCTTACTGCTCACCTACTGTCCACTTCCTTAAAAATAAGCAAATTTTGTCATTCCTTTACTAAACAAGCTGTTTGAGATCGTAAAACGTTTGTATCCTGAATTAATAAGTCTTAATAGTTCTTTTAAAACTGGTGCAAGAAGATTTTCGGTTAATTGTTGATTTAGTTTTAGTTCTAGGTGTTGCAGCCTGTGGCGGACTATTAGCGGCACTTTTGCAACAACCCGTGTTGCTGGGGTATCTCATTGGTGGGATAGTCATTGGGCCAACGGGACTGGGATTGATTAAAGAACTGATTCAAGTCGAGACTCTGGCACAGTTCGGGGTCGCCTTTTTGTTATTCGCCTTGGGTGTGGAATTTTCCTTTGCGGAACTGAAGAAGGTAAAAGCGATCGCTCTTGGTGGAGGTGGACTCCAGATTGCTTTGACAATTTTGGTGACAGTTTTAGTCTGCGGGTTAAGCGGAGCCTGGGGAGCCTTACCTGCGAAGGGGATGTTTTTGGGGTGTATTCTGTCCCTGTCTTCCACAGCCGTTGTCCTTAAGTGCTTGATGGAGCGCAACGAAACAGAAACGCCCCACGGGCAAGTGATGCTGGGGATTTTGGTTGTCCAGGACTTGGCACTAGGACTGATGTTAGCAGTCTTACCAGCCCTCAACCAACCAGCAGAAACTATTGGCATCGCCGTCCTCACAGCGCTAGGTTCGATTGCTTTATTTGCTGCTGGGGCTGTAGCTGCGGGGATTTGGCTGATACCGCCTTTGTTGCAACTGCTAGCCCGTACCGAAAGTAAAGAACTATTTTTATTAGGGGTTGTAGCCCTGTGTTTGGGTATTGCCCTGTTGACAGAGCATTTGGGACTGTCTATTGAAATGGGGGCATTTGTCGCGGGTTTGATGATTTCTGAGGTAGAGTACGCCGACCAAACCCTGACTTATGTCGAACCACTGCGAGATATCTTTGCCAGTTTGTTTTTTGCCGCCATTGGGATGTTAATTGACCCAGTGTTTTTGTGGAACAACCTGGAATTAATTTTGGTATTAGTGGCAATAGTTTTCGTCGGTAAATTTTTGATTGTCACGCCCTTAGTGAAACTGTTCCGCTATCCTTTGAAAACAGCCATAATCGCCGGTTTGGGATTGGCGCAAATTGGGGAATTTTCTTTTGTTCTCGCTAGTGAAGGGCAGTCTTTGGGGCTGGTGTCTCGACAAATATACTTATTAATTTTGGGAACTACCGCAGTCACTCTGATGCTGACTCCTTTTGTACTGCGGCTAGTGCCATTTTTATTTAACTTTGCCGAATCAATGCCTTGGTTAAAACCGTACTTAGAAGAAGATGAGGTGCAGGATGTGTCGGAAGATTTGCCTCTCAAAGACCATGTAGTAGTTTGTGGCTATGGGCGAGTCGGCAAGAATTTGGTGAAGTTGTTGCAGCAACACGACCTACCTGTGCTAGTAATCGACCAATCGGAGAGGAGAATTCAGCAGTTGCGCGAGGCTGGGGTGTCTTATGTCTATGGGAATTGCGTTAGTTTACACGTTTTGGAAACTGCCGGGGTGAATCATGCCAAAGGAATGGCGATCGCACTCCCAGATCCTATAAGTACTCGTCTTTGCTTGAAACGCGCTTTAGAATTGCGCCCAGAATTAGATTTGGTTGTCCGTGCTACCCAGGATAAAAATATTGAGGTGCTGTATCAATTGGGAGCCAGGGAAGTTGTACAACCAGAGTTTGAAGCCAGCTTAGAAATGGCAACCTATTTATTGACTGGCTTAGGCTTGTTGTCGCCGCCTGTAGTCCAACGAGAGATGCAGCAAATCCGCAACGATCATTATTTAGATTTGCGTCCAGAGCGCTCTGCAACTGAAGTTGCTCGTGATTTGCGCCAAGCTACTCGCGATTTAAATCAGCGCTGGTATCCTCTGCCATCGAATTCGCCCTTAATTGGCATGAGCATAGAAGAAGCAGATATGCGCTATTTAACAGGAGTGAGTTTGATGGCAATTCGCCGCGCTAACGGCGAAGAAATCGATTATCCCAAAAATCAAACCAAATTGGCAGAAGGCGATCGCTTATTGGTGGTGGGAGCTGATGAAGAACTGGCAGCTTTGGCAGAATTTGCTAAGGGACAAGTGGCTGTTCCCGGAGAAAATAGTGCTTGTCAGTGGGTTACAGTCAATGCAGACGCGCCAACACTAGGTAAAACCCTTGCAGATTTAGATATCGCCAAGCAATATGGAGTCGAAGTACAGGCGATCCGGCGAGATGGTAAGTTTATCCGCTATCCTGATGGCGGCATGGATTTGCAAGTCGGCGACCAAGTATTGTTATGTGGTGGTTTGACAGGTTTGAGTCAACTACAACAATTGTTTGCGATCGCAAATTCAGTACCCCTGTCTATCCCAGTGGTGAAAGCTGGTGAAGCAGAAGCGCTCAAAGACTTTTTACCTGCCGATAGAGTGACTGATTGAACTTTAAGACTCCGCAAATTTAAAATTCGGCTTGCCCCACACCCTCGTGGTTCGGGTCAATCCAAAATCCAAAACTTGTACTGAGCGAAGTCGAAGTATCCAAAATCCAAAATTGATTGACTGCTCTAAATTTACGTGAGTTCGATGAACCTCTCCCTCCCACAGGGAAAGGGAGCAACGAGAAATTAGGGTTTTGGCTCTCCTCTGGGTGTCCTAGAGGGCTTGTCGAACTCACATTAAATTTTGATTCTCTTTTGCAGAAAAGTATTTAATGGGGTCATCTGCTTGATTTTTGCCAATCGCAGAAGTTTTTGGTCTATTGAATTTGATTACCTTGTTTGAGAAGGAACTTCCAAGAAATAAATTATTCAAATAAACGAACCACTCCAGACACAGAGAACACAGAGGAATAAGGAGGAGGGAGTTTTTTCGCCAGTTTTTTGAGGGAGTATTTTTTTATTTAGAAGTTTTTAACTGAATCTATCTAAGAATTAAGTTTTATTTTTTACAAATTTATTCTGTCTTTACAATACTTTTTTATCTCATATTTTCAGTTATCAGATACTTTGGCGATAATGATATTTACTGTACTGTATTTACAGTACTTTATCCCAAATTATTTGTGATAAAGCTTTTTAAGACTTAATGATAAAAGTCAGATGAAGAGAAGCGATCGCGAAACTTTTTTACGCAATAATGGTTATAAACTAAGAAAAACTACGTTTTTACATCGTTGTAGCTGTATCTTTTCATTTTTAAAATATTACTTAAATTATACTTATAATGTTGTACACAAGTTTACGTATTATTACTAGAGCATTTGCTAATTTACTCTGTAAGCTTTTAGGACAGCCTAGTGTTAGTAATTTAGAAATTCAACTCCATGAGAAACAAGTTCAAATTCAGCAGCTAGAAGAGCAAGAAAGGGCGCTTTACCGAGTTATTAGTAAAATTCGAGCTTCTCTTGAATTAGAAACAATTTTTCGTACAACCACAAAGGAAACTTGCAAGTTACTCCGAGTCGAACGGATTGCCGTTTATCGTTTCTATGAAAACTGGGGTGGAGAATTTGTTAGCGACTTTGAGTTTGCAGAGACTGGATGGGATGATGTAGATACATTAGGAAAAAATACAGTTTGGAATGACTCTTATCTACAAGAAAATCAAGGTGGACGGTATCGTAATAATGAAACTTTAGTTGTTTCAGATGTTTACGCAGCAGGCTTATCTCAATGCCATTTAGAAATTTTACAACAGTTCCATATTCGAGCTTATGCAACTGCATCAATATTTGTGGGAAAAAAACTGTGGGGAGTGCTTGCTGCTTATCAGCACTCACAGCCACATGAATGGAAAAAATTAGAAATTCAGTTTTTGTCTCAGATTGCGACGCAGTTAGGATTTGCAGTTAAACAAGCAGAATTTTTAGCTCAAGCAGAACAAAAAGCAGCAGAACTGTATAAAGCAAATCAGCAGCAGGATATTCTGTTTAATTTAGTTGCTGAAATTCGTGAATCTTTGAATATAGACACCTTATTTAAGACTACTGTACGAGAAATTCGTAAGGCTCTCCGTAGCGATCGCGTCAGTATCTTTCGATTTGATCTGGGATCGAACTATACCTCTGGTGAATTTGTCTCCGAGAATGTATTGCCTGACTACGATTCTACGATCGCCATCAAGGTAAAGGATAATTGTTTTGGTGAAAAATATGCAGTTGCTTATCACCAAGGGCGTATACAGGTAGTATCAGATATTTATCAAGCTGGGCTAAATGATTGCCACATTCAACTGTTAGAGCAATTTCAAATCAAGGCACAAATTGTTGCACCTTTAATGAAAGGAAAAACTTTATGGGGATTACTATGCGTTCATCAGTGCCATTTTCCGCGCGAATGGAAAAAGTCGGAAATTCAATTTATCCACCAGTTAGCTGCTCAGTTTAATGTAGCTTTAGAACATTCTGAATTATTAGAGCAATTCCGCTCTCAAGCTAATCAACTTGCTCAAGCAAACAATGCTTTAGAACTAGCAAATTCTCAGCTAGAAAAACTTAGTAAGCTAGATGCTCTAACCCAAATTGCTAACCGTCATTGTTTCGATCAGTTTTTAGTTCAGGAATGGGATCGACTAAAAATCAGTGAAAATTATTTATCCTTAATTATATTTGATATTGACTATTTCAAGAATTATAACGATTCTTATGGACATCTAGCTGGGGATGAATGCTTAATACAAGTTGCTCGTGCAGCACAATCTGTATTAAAGCGTCCTACCGATCTACTAGCTCGTTATGGTGGTGAAGAATTTATTGTCATTTTGCCAAATACGAACGAATCAGGTGCGATAAAAATAACTAAGTTGATTCAAAAGTCTATTGAGGAATTAAAGATTCCCCATAATAAGAAGAATAACTTTCAACATTTTGTAACCGTCAGTTTAGGTGTTGCAATTCAAAGACCAACAGATAAAAGTTCATATCAAGATTTAATTAACGCTGCGGACAAAGCTTTATATAAAGCTAAAGAACAAGGACGCAATCGGTGGGTTTGTGCTGCAAAAACCTGGGTCTAGTGATGAAAAAATTAAAAATACACAACTTTAATTATGGGATACAAGCCCACAATAAATAAAGAATTGCTTCGAGATGCGAGGTGCAAGGCATCTTTATTCCAAGCCCACGGCTTAAGCCGTGGGCTTGAATTTTTAATCCGAGTGAAGCAAATGATAAAGCGATAGGTTGTGGTGTTTTTGCCTCACTCCTCAATAAAGTTGAGTTAAGCTTTTTTCTCTCCCCCTGCTCCCCCTGCATTAACAGATAAATTTGCTTAACGCAACCGTATTGCCTCACTCCTAACTCACTTTCGGCTTGATGTAGGCGATCGCTTGTTTCCAAACGGTGGTTTGTTGACTGTTTTCATCCGCAATACAGATACACTGTGGGTCTTGCCATAAAACCCTTCCTGTGAGTACATCACCAGTCAGCAGCTTTAACTCTACTGGCGTTGTTTGTTTAATCAGGTTTTGGACTTGTCTAATACTGGGTAAAGTGGTGTCAAATTCGGTAAGCATTTTTAGTAAAGATGAACCTACAAGGCAAAATAAAGAGTAACTAATCCTTGATAATTCATCCTTGAAGAAATGGCAATCGAATTTACTAAGTATCATGGTCTAGGCAACGACTTTATTTTGATTGACAATCGCTCCTCATCTTTGCCTGTAGTGACTCCAGAGCAAGCCATCAAGTTGTGCGATCGCCACTTTGGTATCGGTGCTGATGGTGTAATTTTTGCCCTACCTGGAGAAAACGGCACTGACTACACCATGCGGATTTTTAATTCCGATGGTTCTGAACCAGAAATGTGTGGTAATGGCATTCGCTGTTTAGCTGGCTTTTTAGCAGACTTAGAAGGAGAATCCCGAAATCAAGACTCATATCGCATTCATACTTTGGGTGGTGTAATGACTCCCCAACTTTTATCTGATGGTCAAGTTAAAGTAGATATGGGTTTACCCAGGTTACTCGCTGGCGAAATTCCTACCACTCTTGCACCCGCCCAAGAAAAAGTAATTTCTCAGCCGTTAGAGGTGGCGGGGCAAACTTGGGAAGTCACCTGTGTAAATATGGGAAATCCGCACTGCATTACCTTTGTGGAAGATGTTGCAGCAATTGAGTTAGAAACCATCGGCCCAAAATTTGAGCATCACCCAGTTTTTCCCCAACGCATAAATACCGAATTTATTCAAGTGGTACGCCGTGACTATTTGAAAATGCGGGTGTGGGAACGGGGTGCTGGAATTACCTTAGCTTGTGGTACTGGTGCTTGTGCTTCCTTGGTAGCTGGTGTGCTAACCGGGAAATGCGATCGCACTGCCACTGTAGAATTACCAGGCGGCCCCTTGCAAATTGAATGGTCAGAAATCGACCAACGAGTTTATATGACAGGCCCGGCCCAAAAGGTATTCACTGGGAAACTGTAACCAGCTTCTCATTGACATTACTCAAGTATTTCGAGGTTTGTAGTAAGCACTTTAGTGCTTATAAAATTAGGGCTAAAGTCCTTACTACGAACTTTTTAAGATTCATTTTCTGCTGAAGATTGGATCTGGGAATTAATTTTAGATTGCACAGCTTCTTTATTAGAAATTGCGAGATATATACCCCCTAAAATTAGAGCCAATCCTAACAAGTTAAAAATACTCAAGTTTTCCGAGAAAATTATCCAAGCAAGAATCGCAACAATCACAGGATTGAGTAGTAAAAGTAAAGAGATAAATCCTGATGAAAAATTTTTCAGGCTGTATACAATTAGCCCATGACCCAAGGCTTCGCAAATAGCAGCTAGCGCAAATACTACTAACCACCCCGATAAAGTAACTGGGAAAAACAAGTTTTCCCAGATTAGCACTATTGGTATCATCAATGAAGTTGCGATCGCACAACGCCACACCAGGATGGTAATAGTTGAAAACTTATTGCCGATCTGCTCGATAAGTAAAAAGTTTGCTGCATAAAATATCGATGATGTCAGGGCAACAGCATCTCCTGTAATATTATTATTAGAACGCAATAAATCTTCAAATCCAACAGCGATCGCACCGATTATGGCTAAGATTAGACCGATGATAAATTTGCGCCCAAAAATTTGATTAAAAAATAGCCATCCTCCTAAAGTAGTAAATAGCGGATTGAGGCTACCTAACGCATTAGCATTAGCTGCACCAGTCTGAGTTAGCGACCAAGTCCAAGATAATCGACCTAATACATGAACTAGACCCACTGCGATTAAAAGCGCTATCTCTTTGATTGGATAAGGCTGCTGTGGTAATACAGGTTTATCTTCTGTAATTTGAGTCCGTACTTGGTTAATTCCACTCCATAAGCCAAAGATAATAGTCGCTATCCATAAGCGATTAAATAATGTAGCCACAGGACTCATTTCTCTAACAGCGATTTTAATAAATATTGCTGTTGAAGATAAAGCTAATAATGCAATTATTACTATGATTATCGGCAGGATTTTTGAAGTTTTATCATTTTCTGGTGTTAGGCTTAATTGATTTTCTGCCATTTAGTTTATATTTATTATACGAACCGCCCTTCGGGTGACGCTTGATGACTCGCTACGGCTACGCTAACACCAGTCGCCTACGGCAGGAAACCCTCCTACAGTGCTGGTTCACCAAGTATGCTATCTCTGCGAGAGGCTTCCGGCAACGCGCCGCGTCTCGTTAGAGAAGGGAAAAGGAGCAATTATTTGGGATTACTCAGGTAATAATGCCATAGAAGTCTTGCCGCAACTGCTCGCCACGGCCGCCAGTGCTGTGTCATGGCTTCTAGTTGTGCTGGTGTTGGACGCGTCGCCAAGTTTTTGAGTTTTTGGAAAGCGATCGCGATCGCTAAATCGCCTTTAGGAAAGACATCAGGACGTTGCAGCGCCATGAGCAAATAAATATCAACTGTCCAATCTCCGATGCCTTTGAGGCGCTTTAACTCAGTTCTGATAGTAGTTTCGTCCATTGTTTGGAGCTTGGTTAGGTCAAGCTGACCAGTTGCAATAGCATTCGCTAACCCACGACAGTATAAAATCTTTTGCCGACTGAATCCAATCGCTTTTAATTGAACATCATCTAATCTCAGAAAATTTTCTGGCGTCAGAGTTACAACAACCCCACATAGTCTTGTAAATACTGCCCTTGCAGCCGCTACAGAAACTTGCTGTTCCAGAATTATACACAACAGCGTTGCAAAACCCGCTTCTCTTGACCATATAGGTGGAGGTCCCAGTGTCTCTAAAATCCGAGCCAAATCGCGATCGAGTTTGGCAAGCACCATTAAACCACGGGTAAGACTTTCTTCAGTCAGCGATTCTAGTTCAGGTGTTTGTGCAGCTGTTTCTTCCACTGTCATCTTTAAAAAATTTCAACCTAAAAAGAATAGGATACAGAGCAAGTAAATTGATTTATGGGGATTATAATTTTGAATTACCCTTTGGGGTTGATTCTTGTGTAAGCAGTTTTTGTTTGCGCTCAATTCCCCAGTGATAACCACCAAGACTGCCATCACTCCGCAGCACCCGATGACATGGTACAATCAGCGCAATCGGATTAGCGCCACAAGCATTACCCACTGCGCGGACTGCTTGGGGTTTGGCAAGATTACGGGCAATATCAGTGTAAGTGCGGGTTTCGCCATAAGGGATTTTTTGTAGTGCTTCCCACACTTGTTTCTGAAATGCTGTCCCACGGACATCAAGTGGTAAATCAAGATTTGTTTCACCTCCTGCAATGAAGTCGAGGATTGCTTGTATCCATTCCTTGTGTGTGCGATCGTCACGTATGATGTGCGCTTGGTGAAATTCCTGGTTTAAGATATGTTCAAGCTTGTCTGCTTCATCACCTAGTTTAACGGCACAGATACCCTTCTCTGTTGTTGCCACAAGCAAATATCCTAGCGAACATGGAGCGATCGCATAAACAATGTTGAAAGTTCCTTCTAAAACTGATATCTGTTGTAATTGCATTTATATCTCCTTACATATATTACAAAGGGGAAAAATAAATCTAGTTCCCTCCCCTTTATAAGGCAATACGCTTGGGTTAAGATTAAAACTCTTTGTCAAAGTCAATTTTTTTAACGTAGACGCAAAGCGGCTCGCCGCAGGCTACCGCGAAGGACGCGAAGGACGCAAAGAGAAGAAAGAAATGCTTAACTGATATGTAAGGCGATGATTTTTTCGATATTTTGACTAATTTTAAGTTGGACAATTGATTGCTCCTTGGGGAGAATCACCTTGTAAGGCTTGTAAAATATTTTGAGATGCTTCTATAGCGATGTCATATCGTAAATCATCCACCGCAGATCCTAAATGGGGAGTAAAAAAAGTTTGGTCTTGTTTCTCTAACAGAGATGGAGGAATTTTCGACGGGCGATCGCTACGGGCCCAATCTTCTAGTTCAAAGACATCAGCTGCATAACCTGCTAAATGTCCAGAGGCTAAAGCATCACTCACCGCTTGTTCATCAACTACTGAGCCGCGACACGGATTGATTAAGAAACTCCCTGGTTTCATACGTGCTAAAGATGCTTCATTTATCAGATGAAACGTTTCTGGTTGCAGAGGAACCATCAGCACAACAAAATCACTGCTTGCCAATAGCGTATCTAGAGAAACCTGTGACAAGCACCAAGTTGCTGCTTTTTCCTTAGGTAAAGGTATTGCATCGGTGTAAATCAAGTTCATTTCAAAACTGGAAAGTCGTTGAGCCAGGGCTTGCCCTAGACTGCCCATACCAACAATTCCTAGTGTTCGGTTTGCTAATCCCATGCCGTATAGATGCGGCCGCCAACCTGCAAACGTGCCTTGACGAATCAAGCGATCGCCTGCCAACATCTGACGCGCTAACCCGATAATCAATCCAATGGTCAATTCAGCTGTTGGCACAGCCAATAAACTAGGGACAATGGTGAACCAAACACCTTGACGAGTGCAGGCATCAACATCAAAATTATCGTAACCTTTCAATGCTCCGGCGATAATCTTTAATTTTGGACAAGCTTTCAGAAACGCCTCATCGATTCGATCTGGCATAAAAACCATCAAAGCTTCAGCGTCCTGTGCCAACTTGAGAATTTCTTCACGCGGTAAAGTCTCTCTAGTCGGATTTGCAACTACCTCACAATATTGACTTAAGTTTGTAATAATTTCTGGGTGAACCCAGTGGGTAATTACAACTTTGGGTTTCATCAGCAACCTCCTAGTACCGCAAGGCGGAATTAAAAATTAAAAATTAAAAATGAATACAACATAAGCGTTTTGTTGATTGGGAATGGGTGGTTTATTTATGCCGTGCTGTACTAAACTAAACGTTTTCTAAGATAACTACTAAAACCATCAACCAGAATTACCATAAGCAAAATTACTAGCAGCACTGCTGAAACTTCCCGATAATTGATCAGGCGAAGTGCGCCAATTAGCTCAAACCCAATGCCACCAGCCCCGACTGCTCCCATAACTGTGGAGGCACGAAAGTTATATTCCCATCGATAAAGGGTCAGATCCATCATTTGTGGTAAGACCTGCGGCAAAATTCCGTGATAGATTACTTGCACCTTGTTGGCTCCAGCAGCTCTTGCTGCTTCTAGCGGTGCTTCGTTGACCAGTTCGATATATTCTGCGAAGAATTTGCCGACCATGCCAATGGAGTGAAATCCCACCGCCAAGGTTCCGGGTAATGCCCCAAAGCCAACGGCTGCTACAAAGATAATACCCATAATTAGCTCTGGCACAGAGCGCAAGCCATTGAGAATCAGCCGTGAAACTTGAAATAGCAAGGGATGGGGAGTTGTATTGCGAGCTGCTAATAAAGATAAAGGCATCGAGAAGACAATAGCGATCGCTGTACCTGCAACGCTCATCGCCAGCGTATCAAATAAAGGTTTGACCCAGTTTCGGGCATCACTAAAATCTGGAGGCAGCATTTGATGCAGCAAGTTTAAGATACTGGGAATCCCATCCGAAAGGCGTTTCTCGTCCCAAAGTCCGACCAGAAAGCAACATATAGCTATAGCTAAAAGTGCGATCGCCCAGGTTACTATCGTTCGATACCATTGCCGCCGTTGTTGTTTCAGTAACTGATCGAAAGCTCGTTGAGGATTAAGAAGTGTCACGTTGCCTCGCTCCAAATTCAAAATATCAGGAGTCAGAATTCAGAATACAGAATTCAGAATACAGAATTCAGAATACTCTACTCATAAAAGGATAGAGTTTTAATCAAGAAAACTATTTATAGCAAAGTACTAAGTAAAAACAGAATTCCTACTGAATTCTGATTCCTGAGTTCTGAATTCTTCTGATAAATTACTTTTGCAACTTGGCGATATCAAGATTAAGAATTTTTGCTAAGTCCCTGATGCTATCATAATCTTTATCTTTCGCGGCTCCAAAACCATCAGCTTTGAAGGGTTTAAGAACCTCTTTATCATTCAATGTAAGAAAGGCTGTACGAATTTTTTCTTTTAGTGGCGGTGCTAAATCAGAACGCATTGTCCAGGGATATTCAGGATACTCTTTAGACTCTGCAATCACCTTGACTTTACTAGAATCAATTACTTTGCGTTCAATTAAGGATTCAAAGATGGGTTTACTCAAGCCACCAACTTGAGCATTACCATTTTGAACTGCCAATGCTACAGCATCATGTGAACCTGTGAACGCCTCTTGGTAGTCTTTTTTGCCGGGTTGCAATCCGCTATTTGCCAGCATTGATTTAGGAATCAAATGACTGGAAGTAGACGCTTGGTCTCCAAAGGCTACCGTTTTACCTTTGACTTCTGCCAGTGACTTGACACCGCTAGCTGCGTTAGCAATGATTACAGATTGATAAGTAGTTTTACCGTTTTTCTTTAAAGCTGCAAATGGCTCAATATCACTCTTTGTTTTCGCCAAAACGTAAGACAGTGGCCCAAAATAAGCTAAATCAACACGCTTGTTGCTTGCTGCCTCAATCATTGAGGAGTAATCAGTTGTAACGACAAGTTCAATATGTTTTTGTAGCTTTGTCTCAAGATACTTTTTAAATCCTTCATTGTTTTTAATTACAGTGGAAGGGGATTCATCAGGCAATAAAGCTACTTTCAAGGTTTGAGGGTCAGCCGACTCTGATGTGACTGCTGGACTATTGCCAGAACCTGATTGCTTATTTGCAGATTGGTTGCTAGGACTTTGACAACCGATTAAGGTAGCCATGATAAGTGTCATTGAGACAAGCGATCGCTTATTTAGTAAAACAGTCATTGAGGTTATCCTAAATTAATATAAAAACAGTACAGGAAATTTAGCTATTAAGAATTAATTGTTTCCTGAAAGCCTTGATCGTGAGGACTATCTTTGTCACTATAAAGTTGCTTTAATTCGTAGCCACTGATATCTGCTGGTTTACCATCTAAGACAACCCTTCCCTGAGATAACCCAATAATTCGATCTGCGTAAATTCTTGCGAGATCAATCTGGTGCAGACTGAGAATTGCGGAAATTCCATCTTCTTGACAAGTTTGACGCAGAAATGAGAGGACTTTGTGAGCGCTAGTCGGATCGAGACTAGCAACAGGCTCATCTGCCAAAATCAATTGTGGTTTTTGTGCTAAGGCGCGTGCGATACCAACCCGTTGCTGTTGACCTCCGCTAAGAGCATCTACTCGTGTTAAAGCTTTATGCAAAAGTCCAACCCGATCTAAACATTCTAAAGCAATATACTGATCTGCTTTGGGCAAAGGAAAGAAACTTCGGAGTGTTGAATGGTAAGCTAAACGACCCACTAATACATTCCCAAGAGCCGTTTGCCGACTAATAAGTTGATGCTGCTGAAAAATCATCCCTGTGCGCTTACGATGTTCATACAACACTTTACGATTATGTAGATTTCCCAATCCTTCAACTATCACAGTACCAGTTGTAGGGCGATTAAGATAGTTAAGACAACGCAGTAAAGTTGATTTACCAGAACCAGATGCTCCCAAAATAACAGTAAATTGCCCTTTAATAAAGCTCAGAGAAATAGGTTTAACCCCTATTACTCCGCCTTTATAAGTCATACTTAGACCATCGATTTGAATCATATTTACTAATCATTTTAGTGACAAAATGTCAAATTTTATAATAAAGTTTTGTGGTAAAAATTTGTTTAAGTTTTGAGTGTTGCTGTAGCTACCATCAATCCCCACACAACACCAAAACGAATTTTGGTTGCACGACAGACGACAAAATTTTCATCATTAAGAAAGCGGTGAAATTCCTTTTGGGTATAACACTGCTTATAAGCCGGATCAAAAATTTTAAGTACTAAATCAAATATTTTACAAATTAAATAATCTTTACACCAATCTAAAATAACGACTTTACCATCAGGCTTCAACACACGTCTCATTTCTTTTAATGCAGCAAGTGGCTCATCAAAGTAATGAAACGAATTAGCAGACACAATCACATCAAAACTATTGCTGTCAAATGGCAACCTTGATGCACTTGCCATCTGAAATGATACTTGAGGATAAGCACTACATTTGAGTTTAGCGAGCGCCAGCATTTCCTCTGAAATATCTATACCGACAATTTGTTGCGATGAATACTCAGTTAGTAGTAAACGTTCAAACTCACCAGTACCACAGGCAATATCAAGTACAGTATCTGTTGGTGATATTTCTACCCAGGTTTTAAGGAAAGACAGTGTGTTAACTATATAATTTTTCCAGCGTAGATCATAAACGGCAGCTAATTGGTTGTACTGTTTGCGAACTGTGGTTTCAGTCATGCTGGTTTCTGTAATAAGGATTTCCAGTTGGCTTATCTTTTTAAAGATTGTATTGTAATATACATTGCATTGGGTTAATAGAAGTAATTCCTATTAGACAATTTGAATTTCACTGAAGAAGAATTCAGAAGCCAAAATTCAGTAATCTTGACTTTACGTTTGTTTTGAGATGGCAAGAATAATTAACGTCTTCAGAGAAAAGGAATTAAAATGATTTTCCAACAGAATCATATAACGCTTCTCCATTTGCCAGTAGTGTGAAAAACACTGAGCGATCGCTAATTTAATTTCGGTACTGAGTGCTATAAGCGGTAGCGGAAAGTTTAGCCAGTGCTAAGTAAAAAATACTAGTCTCTAATTCCCAATCCCTCTTTCATGTGTTCTGCTCTATACAGTTCATAATGGCTATTTACTTTTCAAGTTGAGAGAATGTACATCATTTTGGGATTAATAAATGTGAAACCTCTCTGAAGAGAACAGGCTCCAAAAGGATAAAAACCATGCACCAGCAACTTTTTTGTAAAGTTGTAACCAATATTCTTGGTAGAAAGACTGCTTTTTTTACCTCAGTATTAGCGATCGCCATATTTGGTATGGCCTGTACTCCAACTCGTGAAACATCTGCAACTCAAGCAAACACTGCTCAGTCGCCTGCTAACACGACCACCAAAGAAGAACAAGCAGCCATTACAATGGCGGTGATTCCGTGGCAGGTTTCAGCTGAACAAGAAAAGAAACTCCAACCTTTGGCTGACTATTTGTCTAAGGCACTAAAACGACCCTTTAAATTTGAAATTACCAAGGACTACGAAACAGCAATTGATTTATTAGTCCAAAAAAAGGTAGATATTGCCTATCTTGCACCCACCAGTTACATCGAAGCTCATCGCCGTGATCCCAAGGTTGAGCCATTGGTTGCTCAGATTAATAAAGAAACAAAGCGACCTTGGTACACAGCTGTAATTATTGCCAGCAAGGCAAGTGGTATCAAAACCCTTAAGGATTTGAAGGGTAAGCGATTTGCTTTTGTCACCAAGTTATCGACATCTGGATATGTCGTACCAACAGTTCATTTTCAGGAAATAGGTATTAATCCTGAACGAGACTTTAGCTCGGTAATCTTCGCTGGCAGCCATGATAAAACAAAACAAGCTTTAGTCAAGGGGGAAGTAGATGCGATCGCAGACGATCGCCGTTCTTATACCGATCAAGTCAAAGAAGGAAAGATTGATCCCAAAAAATACATAATTATCTGGGAATCTGTCCCACTTCCTAGCGTGCCTCTTGTTGCATCTAGTAAAACCTCCGTCGAGTTGAAAGATAACTTGAAAAAGGCATTGATTGACGCGCCATCAGGTCTTGTAGACCCTACAGGCGGTATTGGAGTTGGCTACACTTTGGTGCAAGACGGAGATTACGACATCGTTAGAGAGTTGCAAAAACGAGTTTCCAGCAAATGAGGCTAACCAAGATATGCGGATAACGACCAAATGTATTGGATCGTCTGCGATCGTTCTGGGATTGGTTGCCTCTACCCAAATTGGAGGCGACCTTTTTATCAGGCAAGCAGAACAAAAAGCACAGGATACCCAGGCAAAAAATACTCAGGCTTTGACGACTATTCTGCAAATAAACGTCTCTTTAAATAACGAAGTAGCCGCGCTTAAGGATATGATCTTGCTCAGACGCGATGCTTCCAATTTGGTGAAATATCAGGAAGCTCTATTTGGATTTACTAAAAATTTGACTGAGTTAAAAAAATTAAAGCCAGAGCTAAATTCAGAGTTAGTCAAGATCAGCGATCGCCATAGCTTGCTTGCCAATCTAATAATCGAATTAACTAATCAATCTAACACAGATAAGCCCTTAGAATTAGCTGAATCCCAACAGGATTTTCGAGTAATCAACGCTTTTTCTCGCGATATTGAACTTTACTTAAAGTTATTAACTCAAAAGCTTCAGCAACAGGATAGCTTCGCCAAGCAAGAGTTTAATAACTTTAAACAGACTACTCAACTTGCTAGACAAATTCTGCTTTTGTCTATTCTTCTAGTTTTTGTCGGTCAGTTATTGCTAATCCTCTTACCAGTAATTCGCTCGATTCAAAAGCTACAACAGGGAGCAGCAAAAATTGGAGATGGAAATCTAGAATACCGCCTGAATATTCAAACCGAAGACGAAATTCAAGAACTCGCAGAAGCTTTTAACCGAATGGCAGGAACTCTAGCTGAGTCCTATCGCTCCCTAGAGTTAAAAAAAGAACTTGCCGATACGGCAAATCGAGCCAAAAGTGAGTTCTTAGCTAACATGAGCCATGAGTTGCGAACTCCTCTTAACGGTATTCTAGGTTATGCTCAAATTCTCCAACGAGATAAAACTTTAACTGATAAACAGCAAGACGGCTTAAGAATTATTCACCAATGTGGTTCACACCTATTAACACTAATTAACGACATTCTAGATTTATCCAAAATAGAAGCCCAAAGAATGGAACTTTACAAAAGTGACTTTCATTTTCCGGCGTTTCTCCAGAGTGTAGTAGAAATTTGTCGTATTCGGGCTGACCAAAAAGGCATTTCATTCATTTATCAACCAACTTCAGAACTACCTATTGGCATTTGGGCAGATGAAAAACGATTGCGACAAGTGTTAATTAATCTACTAGGTAATGCTATTAAATTTACCGAAAAAGGAGGAGTGAGATTTACTATTAGCTTTGTAAACAAATTCTTAGTAAATGAAAGTAACCAAAAACCAATTCATAGAATTCGATTTCAAATCATCGATACAGGAATTGGCATGAGTCAAGAACAGGTAGAGAAAATATTCTTACCATTTGAGCAAGTCGGAGAGGTTAAAAAGCAATCAGAAGGTACTGGATTAGGTTTAGCAATTAGTCAGCGAATTGTGCAATTAATGGATAGTACAATCCAAGTAAAAAGTGAAATAGGTCAGGGTAGCACTTTTTGGATTGACTTGGATTTGCAAGAATCAGTGGATTGGATGCAATCAGCTAGAGTCATATCTGCTGGCAAAATTATCGGCATCGCCACTGGTAAGAAGAGAATCCTAATTGTAGATGATAAGTGGGAAAACCGTTCTGTTGTGATGAATCTACTAGATGAAATTGGATTTGAAATTATAGAGGCAAGTGACGGTCAAGAAGGCTTAGATAAAGCTATGCAATTTCTGCCGGACTTAATCATTACAGACCTAACAATGCCCGTAATGGATGGCTTTGAATTAACACGTCGCCTCCGTCAGCAAGAGGAGTTTCAGGATTTGACCATCATAGTTTCATCTGCTAGCGTGTTTGAATCTGACCAACACAAAAGTTTAGGAGTTGGTGCAGATGATTTTCTACCTAAACCTGTACACGCTGATGATTTACTTCAGAAGTTAGAAAAATATTTACAAATTGAATGGGTTTATGAAACTGTACCAGAAAAATCTGTAAAAGGGACACTCAATACTATCCATAAAAATAGTTCTGTTGTAACTACTGAAAGCAGAATTATTGGGATTACTGGCAATAAGCGGAAAGTTTTGATTGTAGATGACAACTGGGAAAATCGTTCTATTCTTGTCAATTTATTAGGTGATATTGGCTTTGAAATAACGGAGGCAACTAATGGTCAAGACGGCTTAGATAAAGCAGTCGAGTTAAAACCTGATTTAATTATCACTGACTTGTCGATGCCAGTCATGAATGGCTTAGAAATGATCCGTCAGTTGCGTGTGTTGCCATTTGAGAATTTACCAATAATTGTTTCATCTGCCAGTGTATTTGAATCTGATCAGCATGAGAGTTTAGAGGTAGGTGGCAACGATTTTCTGCCTAAACCTGTGCAAGCAGATGAATTGTTTCAGAAGTTACAGAAACATTTACAATTTGAATGGATTTATGATGTTACCCAGAGTCAAGAAGGAGTCAAGGAAAACCAAAATCTAAAAGTTATTTCTGTTGATTTGGTATCAAACACTTGCTTCATTTCTCCATCACCTGAAGAAATTGAGAAACTATTTGAGTTGGCGATGAGAGGTAATATCAAAGGTATTCGAGAGCAAGCTCAAAAATTAAAACTTTTGGATGAAAAGTTTATACCATTTACCGAACAATTAGAGCAACTTGCTAAAAGCTTTCAAATTGAAAAAATTAGGGAATTTATCCAACCATATCGAGGAGAACAACAATGAATATACCTGTTCTGGAGACAGGGGTAATTTTGATTGTAGATGATAATCCCAATAATTTGGAAGTACTATCTGAAGCATTAATGGATACAGGTTGGGAGATATTGATTGCTGTCAATGGTGAAGGAGCGATCGCTCAAGCTGAATACGCTTGTCCTGATATCATACTTTTAGATGTAATGATGCCTGGAATTGACGGATTTACAGCCTGCCAGCGTTTAAAGTTAAATCCTGTAACCTGTGATATCCCGATAATTTTTATGACAGCTCTCTCTGAAACTGTCGATAAAGTAAAGGGTTTGAGTTTGGGAGCAGTAGATTACATTACTAAACCGTTTGAGCATGAAGAAGTACTGGCTCGTATCAAGACACATTTACAAATCCGTAATTTAACTAAGCAACTCCAAATTGATAATCAGCAACTTCAACAAGAAATAGCCGACCGTCTTGCAGTCGAAACCAAGTTACAAAAGCTGACTCAGGAGTTAGAGCAAAGGGTAGAAGAACGTACTTTTCAACTATCTCAAGCACTTCATAATTTTCAGCAAGCTCAGGTTTGTCTGGTACAACAAGAAAAGATGTCAACCCTTGGTGAATTGGTTGCTGGAATTGCTCATGAAATTAACAATCCAGTCAATTTCATTTTAGGAAATCTTAATCACGCCTCAGAATACACCCAAAATTTTATTGATTTGTTTAAACTTTATCAACAATATTATCCCAATCCTGAAGGAGAAATTCAGCAAAAAATAGATGAGATTGATATTGATTTCTTAATGCAAGATTCTCTGCAAATTATGTCGTCTATGTACAAAGGAACAAAACGTCTAGCACAGATGATTCATTCGCTTAGGCATTTTTCACGTCGGGATGATTCAGTAGTACAACCGATAGATATTCATGAAGGTATTGATAGCACGCTATTGATTTTACAATATCGCTTAAAAGCGAACTCAGAACGTTTTGAAATTCAGATTATTAAAGATTATGGAAGTTTGCCACCTGTAGAATGTTTTCCAGGCCCACTGAATCAAGTTTTTATGAATCTGCTTGCTAATGCAATAGATGCTATAGAGGAATCATTTGTGACTAACGCAAACTTTTCCAAAATTGCAGCAAGTGGCGTTCATTTGTTATCGGTAGAAGACAACGGAAAAATCACGATTCGCACGGCTCTGCATAAACAAGGCTCAGTTGTAGTAATTAAAATTGCCGATAATGGTATCGGCATGACAGAAGAAGTCAAACAACGGTTATCTGAACCAATGTTTACTACCAAACCTGTAGGAAAAGGTACAGGGTTGGGTTTATCTATAAGTCGACAAATTATTGAGGAAAAACATGGTGGGACTCTCTCTTTTGTCTCTGAGCCGGGGAAAGGCACAGAATTTTGTATTGAAATTCCTGTACTAAGTCAAAAAGGATAATCTTACTACGCAGTTACAAAACAGTCTAATCAACGTCGAAATACGGCGCGATCGCGAATCTGTACTTGGAGGGTTAGTGGCTGATGGGTACACAATTGTAGATGCAGAAGCAACTGATGATGATCAGAGTGGGGCAGTAATCGAGTCGGTTAAAGCTCAACATGTTTCAGTTAAACATTTTTCTCTCCCCCTGCCTCCCCTGCTCCCTACTCCCCACTTCTAACTAGGGCGATTATTTTCTAATCCTGGGATTTGCTTGGAAAACAACTCGTTAGAATCAACCTGACCATTTGAGATCACAGAGCGCATACCCTCAAAAGCAGCAGGGATAGTGCGCGGATCGATAAATAAGACTTTGCTGCTATCGCTTCTACCAATTGTCGCGCCCATATCCAAATAGCCCAAGGCAAACAGAACTTCCACTGCTTTATTAGCATTGGGATTCGTCTGGAGCTTTTGAGCAATAACTTCAGCTGATTCTGCGATCGCCTGCGCTTTCAAAACTTGTTGCTGACGTTCTGCTTGAGCTTTGAGAACGATCGCCTTTTGTTCAGCTTCCGCTTGTAAAATTACCGATTTTTGACGAGCTTCCGCATCCAATATTTGCGCCTCAGCTTTACCTCTGGCACTATTAACAGCAGCTTCGCGATCGCCCTCAGAAGTTAAAATTGCTGCCCGTTTGCGTCGTTCTGCCGACATTTGCAATTCCATTGATTCACGCACCGCCTGAGACGGAATAATATCTCGCAGTTCTACCCGTGTCACTTTCACACCCCAAGGATCGGTCGCAACATCCAAATCCTGTAATAAAAGTTCACTGATGTGGGAACGAGCAGTAAAAGTTTGATCCAACTCTAGTTGTCCCATTTCGGCGCGAATTTGAGTCAGCACCATATTTACCATTGCCGACTGGAGATTTTCTACCTTGTACCAGGCTTTTTCCATATCCACGATCCGCCAGTAAAACACTGCATCCACCTCAATACCAACGTTGTCACGGGTGATGCACTGTTGGGGAGGAATATCTAAGACTTTTTCTTTGATAGTTTCTCGGTAGACAACTCTATCTAGGAAAGGAACGACAAAATTTAGTCCTGGCTCCAGTTTTTTGTTATAACTACCCAATCTTTCCACCAAAGCTTGATTGCCCTGATTAACAACTTTTACAGAACCTGCGACAGCAGAACCACCAAGGGCTAAAAACACTAGTAAAAAGAACTGTTCCATTATGAATCTCCTAATTTTTAATAAAGAGGATGGGGAATAGGGAATGGGGAATAGGGAAGAGTAGAGTTTTCTAATGCCTAATGCCCAATACTTCTCTACGAGAGGCTGCGCCAACGGCTACGCAGTAGTTGAATCTCGACTTCGCTCGATTACCGCGTAGTCGAAACTCAGTACAAGTGCCCCATGTCCATTAACTAAGAATTCAACAGATTTTCTGGTACGACAATCAAAGTAGTACCTTCCCTCCTAACCACATAAACTCTTTGATGGGGTGCTACAGTAAATTTGTCATCGTCACATCTTGCTTGCCAAGAATTTCCCTCATACCGCACGCGCCCTGTTTTCCCTGGCAGAATTTCTGTTAAGGTTTCAGCTATGACTGCATCCCGAATTTTTGATTTGCGTTGTCTTGGTTGCAAAAATCGACGAGAAAGCACGATTAGGGCTGTAGAAAGCAATAGCCAAACCACAATTTGCAACCATACACTTCCCATACCCACTCCAGACAGCAGCGCCACCACAAAAGCGCTAATTCCCATCATGAAGGCGACAAACGCCGATGGTAAGAACAGTTCCATTAAACACAGAACTGCTCCTGCCAGAAGCCAGATTAAGGTAAAACTTGGCATAGCGCCATCCTAAACTCTACATTGACGTAAATGCATTTCTAAGATTAGATACAGCCAGACGTAAGTTATTTACAGAAAACAAAATTTGGTATTTCTACCAAGAATTTTGCTTAATTTCGGTAACAAGGTGTAGTTAGCGGTACACCAGTCCAGTCTATTCTAGGCTTCAATTCATTGCCAGCTAAAATTAATCGAAGTTCATGTATAAAGAAGAATTCAGAACTCAGGAGTCAGTATTCAGTATAAATTCTCTAGACCTTTGATCCATAGAGTTGTCGCCTAATAAGGTTTTTGGATTTTTCAAGCCAGGCAGAGCAAGGGTTCCACACACCAATTTTTTATAAAGCGACAAGTCTAATATTGGTTTAAAACCTTGCCGCTTGTAGGCAAAATAAGTCTTAAATATTACCATTCTCAAACTTTATCCTTTTTTGGGTAAAGTATTCTAACTCCTGAATTCTGACTCCTGACTCGTAACTCCTGAATTCTGACTCCTGACTCCTGACTCCTGACTCCTATTTTATGATTTCTACTCAATTGATAATTTATTGTATAAATCCAGGCTGTAATAGCCCCATTAATCCTATGGGAGATAGTGTTTGTGCTAGTTGCCAAACTCCTTTAGTTCACCGCTATCTTTGGGCGACTGGCTCATTGTCTGCTCAAATCTCACCAGGTACAAAGGTTGCAGACAGGTATGAGGTAATTAAGCAGCAGATTTGGCTGGATACTCAACCGGGACTGCCGCCAGATGTACCTGAAGAATTACCAACGGAAGTAATTCCTTATTTACGGTTACATCAAGAGCGGTTGCATCTACCCCAAGCTTATGGGTTTGCAAGTAACCTTGAGGGAGATACAACTGATATCCTCTTGTTGGAAAATGTGCCAATAGATAAGACAGGAAATCTTTATCCAACTATTGTTGAGAACTGGGAACAAGCCACGGCGGTACGACAAGTTTATTGGCTGTGGCAAATTCTCCAACTTTGGACACCTTTATCAGAATTAGGACTTAGCCGCAGTTTACTAGTAGTAGACAACTTGAGAGTCCAAGGTTGGTGTGTGCGGCTGTTAGAACTCTACCAAACGCCAGCAGATGAGAAGTTGAGTTTACAAAATCTGGGGGAGTGTTGGCAGTTTTGGGTAGCGTCTGCAAAGGCATCAGTAGCTAAAGGGTTACAAAACATCGTCCAGCAGATGTGTGAAACTGAGGTTGAATTAGAGGCGGTTAATATTCAACTCAATAATTTACTATTAGCATCTGCGGCGGAATTGCCATTAATTCTGAAGGTGGCAGGCTCTACAGATATTGGCCCAATTATGGCGCAAAATGAAGACGCTTGCTACCCCAATACTTTGAGTGATTTAGATGAACCTTTATTGCCTCATTTGTCGATTGTTTGCGATGGCATTGGTGGCCATGAAGGCGGCGAGGTTGCTAGTAAGTTGGCAGTGCAGTCTGTAAAGTTGCAAATTCGCGCTTTACTCAAGGAGGTAACAGAACAAACTGTACTTGTACCACCTGAGTTGTTGCAGGAACAATTAGAAGCAAGCTTACGGGTAGTAAATAATCTGATTTGTGCCCGCAATAATGAACAAAAACGCCAAGGCAGAGAACGTATGGCTACAACCATTGTCATGGCGCTGCAAGTTCCACAACGAGTGCAGACAAGTACGGGATGGCAATCAAATAATACCCATGAACTTTATTTAGCTAATGTTGGCGATAGCCGTGCCTATTGGATTACTCGCAATTATTGCCAGTTACTCACGGTAGATGATGATGTGGCAACGCGGGAAGTACGCTTTGTTAAAAGCTTGTATCGAAAGGCACTTTTCAGACAAGATGCTCGTGCTTTAACTCAAGCATTGGGAACAAGAGATTCAGAATCTTTGCGTATCAAGGTTCAGCGATTCATTGTGGAAGAAGATGGCATCTTGCTACTGTGTTCTGATGGTTTAAGTGATAATAATTGGGTAGAACAATGTTGGCAGGATTATGCAATACCCGTGTTGGCAGGGCAATTGACAGTTGAAGATGCTGTCCGCAATTTGATTAATTTGGCAAATGAAAAAAATGGGCGTGATAATACGTCGGTTGTTCTTACTTATTGTCGTGTTTCTCCAGAATATTTAGTACCTGTGACACCGGCGTTGCCAGAAGAGATTATAGAACCAGAAATACAAGAGGAAGAAGAGGAACAAGAAGAGGAATTAATTTCCTTTACAGAAAGTTCGCGATCGCTACTAGATTTGGATCTAGATTTGGATCTAAATTCGGATCTAGATTTGGATCTTTCAGAGGAACCAGTTATAACCCCAGAAATTCCACCAACTTTAATTACAAAACCTAGTCGGGGTAATGGTTTGGTCATGTTGGGGGGAGTATTGGCGTTGCTTGTGGTGGGTACAAGTCTAGGATTATTCGCTTGGTGGCAAATTAATCCTCAAGGATTCCAGCAAATGTGCCGACAACTCCCCCAAAAAGTGCAGCAAGTGTGTCCGCCTGCAAAGTAAGGAATGGAGATTGGGAAATAGGTTAGTTAATTTATACCGCAATCAGCAACGTCGACTTTGATTCACCTCTATTTTCTGGAAAGCTTGAGCCGAAAGTACTGACATTGATTTGAGTACTGACTTTGATTGTATTAGATAGAAAATATACGTATTTCATTAGATGAGGATTACGTTATATCAGCGAAATATTACTGTGATTTTTTAAAAGTTTTTATATATGTAAATAGCTCATTTCAGAGAATATACGGTAACAATGAGCAAAGCGATCGCGGTACTTTAAATTTAATAAATCTTATATATCAGGTTAAAAAAATCAGAAAATATGACAGATGCAAGATGTAAAAGCCCTTGCTGTTACTCGATCCTAGCCTGCTGGTAAAGACTTTTGTAATGTATAGGTTTTGATGATGGAATTTTTAAATAATTTTTTCTCTACTAGCGAGTTTATTCCTCACGGACATTGCTACCTTTGGAAACCAGAATTAGTGTGGTTACATCTGGTTTCAGATGTGCTAACTGGACTTGCTTATTATTCAATTCCAGTGATGTTGGTTTATTTTGTCCGTAAACGGCAAGATATACCTTTCATCTGGATATTCCTAATGTTTGGCACATTCATCGTTGCTTGTGGTACAACCCATTTAATGGATGTATGGACGCTTTGGCATCCTACTTATTGGCTGTCAGGGTTAATCAAAGCTATCACCGCTTTTGTCTCCGTATTAACAGCCATACAACTTGTGCCATTACTACCACAGTTACTAGCTCTACCGAGTCCTGCCCAACTAGAGGCTGCAAACTCCCAACTAGCAAAGGAAATTGCTGAACGTATACGAACTGAAGAGGTATTGAGGGAAAGTGAACAACGCTGGCAATTAGCTTTGCGCGGCAATAATGATGGAATTTGGGACTGGAATGTTAAAACCAATGAAGTTTTCTTCTCGCCTCGCTGGAAGGAAATGCTTGGTTACGAAGATTGCGAAATTGCTAATCATTTAGATGAATGGACAACACGAGTGCATCCAGATGATCGTGACTGGGTAACACAAGCAGTTCAAGATCATTTTGCTCAGAAAAAACCATTTTATATTACTGAGTATCGAATTTTATGCAAAGATGGCACTTACAAATGGATTTTGGATCGAGGTCAAGCATTATGGGATGAAGATGGTAAAGTAGTGCGGATGACAGGTACACAAAAAGATATCACTGAGCGTAAACAAGCAGAGGAGACACTAAGTAGCCTACTTAACCAACTAGAAAGCAAGGTTGAGGAACGAACAGCAGAGTTAACAATAATTAATCAATCACTACAGGCAGAAATTACTGAGCGCCAGCGAATAGAACAAGCATTGCGGGAGAGCGAACAGCGATTCCGTGCTACATTCCATCAAGCTGCTGTTGGCATTGCCCATGTAGCAATAGATGGAAGCTGGTTATTAGTTAATCAGAGGCTTTGTAATATTCTCGGTTACACACCCGAAGAACTAAATTTGCTAACTTTTCAAGATATTACTCACCCAGATGATCTGAACGCTGACCTAAAATATGTTGGCCAGATTTTAACAGATAATATTCAAACTTATTCGGTGAAAAAGCGCTATTTCCGCAAAGATAGTTCCATCATTTGGGTTAATGTTACTGTGTCTTTAGTGCGTAAACTTTCTGGAGAGCCAAAGTATTTTATTTCTGTAATCGAAGATATTAGCGAACAGCAAGCTGCTCTACACGAACGCAAGCAGTGGGAGGAGCAAATTCAAGCGTCACTGTTAGAAAAAGAGGTGTTGTTAAAAGAAATTTACCATCGGGTCAAAAATAATTTACAAGTTATTTCCAGTTTGCTAAACTTGCAATCTGCCTATATCAAAGATAAATACGATTTGGTAATATTCCAACAAAGCCAGCAACGGATTGCATCAATGGCTCTAGTTCACGAAAAATTGTATCAATCTCAAGACTTGGCAAAGATTAATTTTGGTGAATATATTCGAGATTTGGTAGCAAGTTTATTTGCTGCTTATGAAGTCAATGAAGATGCGATCGCTCTGAAAACAAATATCGACGATCGCATATTCTTAGGCCTGGATACAGCAATTCCTTGTAGCTTAATTATCCATGAACTTGTATCTAATTCATTGAAATATGCATTTCCTACAGGTAAGAATGGTACGATTGCCATCGAAATGACAAAAAATAATGACAATCAGGTTACACTCTTAGTTAGTGATGATGGAATTGGTTTACCATCAAATTTTAATTTCAAAAAATTAGCTTCTTTAGGCTGGCAGCTAGTTGATGCTTTAACCAATCAAATTTTAGGAAATATCAGTATCCAAGGTGCTAGAGGAGTTGAATGTAAGTTGACATTTACATTAATATAAAATAACTAAAATATGACAAACGCAAAAATTTTAGTTGTCGAAGATGAGGCTATTGTAGCCAAAGATTTACAATATCGACTGATAAAATTTGGTTACACAGTTCCCGCGATCGCTTCTTCAGGAGAAGAAGCAATTAATAAAGCAGTAGAAATATCCCCAGATTTAGTACTGATGGATATTAAACTCAAAGGGTCAATGGACGGGATAGAAGCTGCTCAACAAATCTATAAGCATTTGGATATTCCAGTAATTTATTTGACTGCTTATGCAGATGAGACCACATTAAAACGAGCTAAGATAACTGAACCCTTTGGCTACCTACTTAAACCTTTTAAAGAAAAAGAACTAAAAACAAATATTGAAATAGCTCTGACTAAACATGGTTTAGAAAAGGAACTAAAAGTTAATAAAAAATGGCTGGATGCACTTTTAAAAAGTATCAGCGATGGTGTAATTGCGAGCAATTTACAAGAGTTGATAACTTTTATGAATCCTGTTGCTGAAAATCTAACTGGGTGGAAATTGGAAGAAGCTTATGGCAGAACTTCATCAGAAGTATTCAATATTGCCAATGAAGAAACTCATAACCCTATTGAAAGTCCGATTATAAAAGCTCTGCAAGATGGGATTATTGTCAGTCTCCCCGCAGAAACTATTTTAATTACTAAAAATGGAGTAGAAATACCAATCGATGACAGCGCTGCACCAATTAAAGACGACAAAGATAATATTACAGGCGCTGTGTTAGTGTTTCGAGATATTTCTGAGCGCAAACGAGCGATTGAAGCGCGTCAAAAACAAATTGAGCAAGAACAACTTGTAGTGCAATGGGAGGAAATAAATCAACTCAAAAATGACTTTTTGAATTTAGTTTCTCACGAACTGCGATCGCCTCTAAGTAACATGAAATTAATGATTCAAATGATACAAATGTCTAGTAGTACTGAAGAAGCTCAACGTTATCTAGAACTAATGGAAAGCGAGTGCGATCGCGAGCTAGGATTAATTAACGATTTACTAGACTTACAACGACTAGAAAGCTTATCTTATCCAGTTATTACACCTGATGCGTTGGTCTTACAACAGTCGATACCTTGGGTTCTTGAACCGTTTCAAATCCGTGTTCAAGAACATCGGCAAACTCTACAGATAAATATCCCTTCAAATCTCCCGCCGCTATTCTCAGATGGTATTAGTTTGGAACGAATCTTAGTAGAATTGCTCAATAATGCCTGTAAATACACACCTGCGGCTGGTGAAATTATCCTAAATGTAAGTCACGATTCTTCGCAAGCGCCTGCAAAAACTATTATTACTATCAGTAATTCAGCAGAAATTTCGGTGACAGACTTACCACGAATCTTTGATAAATTTTATCGCATCCCCAAAGCAGATATCTGGAATCAAGGTGGTTCGGGATTAGGTTTACCCATAGTACAGAGATTAACCGAACAACTGCAAGGAAACATTCAAGTAGAAAGTGGCAACGGATGGACAACATTTACACTCACATTAACTGATTTATAGTACTCAAATTTTGAAATGGTATAAGATAATTAAAGCAAATTAAATTATTAAATACAGCCAAAAAAATGTCATTAGCTATATCTTCTACACCTCAAGGATTTACCGCATTTATTACTAATTTGGGAATCCGAGATACAACAGATGATTTTGTATTTATTAAATCATCAGTTCCTTGTGTTGCTGATGGAGTCTTCACTCAAAGTCTTTTTGCAGGGCCAAGTGTTACTATTAGCCGCGAGAACTTAAAAGATTCACAAGCACAAGCAATTGTCGTTATATCTAAAAATGCAAATGTAGCTAATGGTTCTATTGGCATCGCTGATGCCCAAGAAGTTCTACAATTAGTTGCAGCTGAAACTGGAATTGCTGCACATAATATTGTGATAGCTTCTACAGGTGTAATTGGCAGACGTTACCCAATTGAAAAAATCCGATCAGGGTTATTAGGATTGGGAAAAAAATTGACTCCTGCTGATTTTGATGCCGCAGCTCGTGGTATTATGACCACCGATACAGTAGCAAAACTAGCTACACGGCAAATAGGAAATGCCAAGTTAGTAGGAATTGCCAAAGGTGTCGGCATGATTGAGCCTAATATGGCTACCCTTTTAACTTTCTTTTTTACGGACGCGGCAATTTCTGCAAATAGCCTTCGTTCTATTTTTCGCTCTACTATCGATAAAACCTTTAACTGTTTGAGTGTAGATACTGATACTTCTACTAGTGACTCGGCAGTGATTCTAGCTAATGGAATAGCCGGTGAAGTTTCAGAAACAGATTTTGCCAGTGCATTGCAAGAAGTTGCACAAGAACTGGTACTGAAAATTGCACGAGATGCAGAAGGTGCTACCAAGATTATTGAGGTAACTGTAGATTCGGCGATTAACTATGCACAAGCTAAAAAAGTAGCTAAAGCAATTGTTAATTCTCCATTAGTAAAAACCGCCGTTTATGGAGCAGATCCAAATTGGGGACGAGTTGCTATGGCTATAGGCAAATGTGAAAATGAACAGCAGATAAATCCAGATAAAGTTGTTATCAGTTTTGATAATGTGAAAGTTTATCCTAATAGTTTAACTAATGAAAATCTGGAACAGTTGCGGCAAATTATGTCCAAAGATCAAGTAAATATTCATGTTAGCCTCAATATTGGCGAAGCCTCTGCAACTGTATGGGGTTGCGATCTTTCAGAAGGTTATATAGAAATTAATGGCAAATACTCAACTTGATTAAGCCCTTGCTTTGTTTTGGTCTTAGAACCATCTGCACAATCTAACGACACTTATTCCATCACCCATTGCATCAACGGTGCACCATCAAAACCGCCATCCACCCAAATGGCATCCAGTTGTTTAATGTAGAGGCGATCGCACAATCCCTAGCCCCGTAGAATTCCACAGCAACCTAATGTGCTGATGGTAGATAAACTCAAAGTTTTTACCCAATGAACAGTTGGCGAAAATTTCCAATTTGGGGAATGTTTTTGATCCATACTCAAAAGTTTTGCATTGTCAAAATTAGGCGTTTAGATAATCTTACGAATTTCAACATTATCGGTAACATCAAGCTGACAAGCTAACCGCGCATAAGGATAATTAGCTGCTAATGTTTCCAGCATTTCCTGTTCTTCAGGTTGCGGAGGAGGAATATCACCCATAACCTCAACCAAACAAGTTCCACAAATACCAGTCCGACAACCAAACAAAACAGGTGAATTTTGAATTGTGAGATGTTCAGACAAATTTTTATGAGATTCCAGAGTGATCGGAACAAAATCGCTTCCTGGAAACGATATCTGACAAAATTCAGCCATAATATGCAAAAATTTTACCTAAACAACACTCTTCCATTCCTCTCTATGCCTCAATACAGTTCAGTTAAGCTTTTTTCTCTCCCCATGCTTCCCCTGCCTCCCCTGCTCCCCCTACCTGCCTTAACAGATAAATTTCTTAACTGAACTGTATTGCTTTATGCCTCTGCGTCTGTGCGTGAGCTAAAAATAAATCTTCTTGGTGTTCAAAACCTTGAAAAGCCCTTTTTTGAGTTGCCAAATATCGAGAAAGTGAATTAGTAGCCATCAGTGACATATCCCGATTCCGTTGCCAAAGATAATCGAGTTTCTCAACATACACCTGATAAGATTTCATTGCCTCCTGATGAGTTGAAAAACTGCGCTGTAATCCTTCCGACTCCTCGGTAAAACAACGCCGCATCATTTCTTTAGCATCTTTGTCACTCATCTCAAAAATGTGCGATCGCAACACCTGATAAATCTTGCTATACAGCGCCGGATCGTACCAGAATATGCCGTTAATTGCAGCCGAAAAATGAAAATGATCGCGCTGACATCCCAGCAATCCTAAATTAGCAACCAGTCGCTCAAAACCAGTCGGTGGCTTCAGGCAAGTGATAACATCATGAGATATAATAGTCGAACTATTGAAGTGAAAACTTTCATCCATGAAGTGATAATAGGAGACTTTAGCAGGCATTGGAGCAGCTTCAGGATGAGGATGTTTTTGATAATAATTGCTGAGTTTGTGCTGTATTAACTTGCCGTTTAGTGTCCGCACTCCCCGCACCGTGAAATACTGACAAGCCAAAAAAGTGTTATTCGCAGAAATTAGCCCAAAGTATTGAAGTTGAATTTTTTTCCACCAAGTTTTTAGGGCATTGGTGTCAGCATAAACCATCGTTTCTGTAAAGGGGCCGCGCATCGGATAGGTAAAGATAAGTTCCCCAAACAACGCTTGTTCAACCTGTTTGGCAATTGTGCGGAAGGCGTTAATGTGCGATCGCTCTTGGGCGGATTCCAAATCTAAGGTATCGCAGATCAAACGAAAATCTTCTTGAGCATAAAGTCCGGCTGCACTGGTTTGATTGAAAAAGATAGTGGCAATTTCGGCAGAAACAATTTGTGAGTAGTAAGCTACCCAGTAAAGTTGGTTCAAAATTATACGCTGATGTTGGCTAGACTGTTCCCATAAAGGTGTACCATATAACAGGGAAAATTCCTCTGGGTTCCAATACTCGTTTTGACAATCTTCGTAGCGAAACTTGGTGACAGCTTCATCCATTAAAGTAGTATGATCTTGCTGTTTGTTGCGAGTGTGGTTGATTTGTAATTTGCGATGAATAGTTTTTTCCATATCCGTTTTTATTAAACGCAGAGATAAGATTGAGATTTATTACACACATTCATGGGCGGGGAGTGGTTCAAAGGCTCCGCGTTCTTCTAAATGTTGCAGGATAGACTGTGCTGATGTTCCCCCCATGAGCGATCGCAATATTTGTAATCGCGTTCCGCTATGAGTCTCTGTATTTAGTTCTTCTAAAATTTTGATTTTTTGCGATCGCGTCAGATGTCCTTTCACTTGTTCGACTGCTGCAAGTAAACTTTGCGGCCCCACCTGTACCATAAACAAAAACTGTGCCAATACATCAAGAATTGTTGTTTGACTAAATGCTGAAACAGTAATTTGATTAAACAAGGTGGTTCCCGTGGCGTGATGACGGGATTCAGATTGTAAAAAACTAGCAAAAAGTTCTGCTAAAACTGGATAGCGGCATTCCTTTGATAAACGCCGATAATGGCTTAAACCCCATCCTTCTAAAACCACTTGCAGCACAAACAATAAAACTGTTTTATCTTCACTTTCAACCACTTCTGATAGTAAGCGCAAAAACGGATCGCTCGTGCTAGTTACTTCCATTTCTGGTAAAAAATGGCTAATTTGGTGAAGGTGGGTAGCTTCATCAGCTGTAAACAATCCATAAAGCATTCGTTCTTCAACTGTTTCTGCTAACAGTACCATTTTTGCCATATAACCAACCCCTGCTTTCTCAATGAAATATGATTCTTCTAACAGACTGTGGTTGGCAAGTTCTAGAATAGCAGATTGTTCATTAAGATTAGATTGCTGAAAAATTTTGACTTGGTGTAAGTTGAAAAATTCCGCATCCCAATAATTTAATTGTGGGTAATTAGTATAATTATTCCGATTGGGTAATGCTGCTGTTAATATCCGTCGCAAACGGTCATTACAATCTATATGTGGTAAGTCAAAACCGACAACATTATATTTTAAATCCATTTTCTTATGTTCATAAATGTGAAATAATAGTGACACCAATTTTCCACAAATTTGCACTTAATGATTACTCCTTTTATGGCGTTGCTGAATTGAAGTATGAATCTAGATGTAGAGAAGTAGCACTGCTACGTCTCTACAAGGATTTTGGTATTAGGCAAAATCGTTTTCATACATGGAATCAGCAACGCCCCTTTTCTCTTGGCGTACTTGGCGGTTCGTTTAATAATTAACTGCATTTTCATCGCGAATTAGTATTAGGTGTTGATATTTGATTTGGATAATTAACAGTTTCCCAAATTCGCCAGCTTAAGGCTTTCTGGTGATTAACGTGCTGAATAAATTCCAGAATAGATTGATCTGCTTTAGTAGGAGTCTTTAAATCAAACTGAATTGTTTGAAATACCTGTGTATCCCCTTTTGCGAAGTAATTACCAACCTGCTGAGTTAACCATAACAAACCACGATTTAAAACCCATCCCCAAAATCCCGGACGCTTGGGAGTGACAAGAATTGTTTGCCCTTCAGTTTTACCACCTTCTATCATTCGCAGCGCAAATATAATGTAAAAGTGCAGTAAATCCGGCCCTAGCGTCACAGTGCCAGTGCTGCCATACCAATAACACATACTATAAGTAACTTCGTTGCGATATAGAGGACGAATCAGGCGGATTAACCAGGAATCATCCCCTCCCCGTGTAATGTTGCTGAACGTAATAGCGTTTCGATTGAGGTCTTGGGAATCAAATACAATCTCTAAGGGCAGATTATGTACTGTATTGAAATGGTGAGCATCAATCGCATTAATTAGTAAGACATTAGGATGGCAGTTTTTGACAAATCGAGTCCCCAATATATAATCACAGTCTGCCTGTTCTAGTTCTGGTACAAAGGGCAGAAAACTTGGCTTTTCTTCTCCCACCCAAACCCAAATCATGCCGTATTTTTCTGCCGTATGCCAAGTGTTAATACACACAGGTAGCGGTTTTCCCAAAGAAGGAACATCTACACAAATTCCGCCACTGTTATACTTCCAATTATGAAAAAAGCAGCGAATTCCATCACCTTCTACCTTACCTTCTGCCAAATGTGCGCCCATGTGAGGACAATAAGCATCCACCACCACTACTTCACCACTGACTCCCCGATAAATTGCCAAATTTCTACCCAACAAAGTTACCGCTTTCACTTTGCTAACTTTTAGTTCTCTTGATGGTAATGCCCAATACCATCCCTCTACAAATTGCGTTGGATTGTTAAAGTTTGAATGTGGGCTGGTAGAATGCATAAAATATCACCGATCTCGTTACAATTGATATATAGAGGTGGGCAGTGAAGGTGATTAAATACCTTATCTGGCGTAATTTTGTTTAATTTATATGAATAAAAATTCTTAAATAAGAACAGGATCTTGTACAGATTCTAACAATGAATTTGACCGCCACATCCTTTGTCCAGCGCTGGTGAGATTTTCATAGTTAATTTCAGTTAAACAAACCAATTCATCCCCTAACCTATAGCCAGGATTTTTCTCCTCAAAAAACTGGATATGGGGATTAGTCTGTCGTCCTGATGGAATTTCAATCAACCCTTCCCGTAAAATTTGGGGATGCGGAAACTGGACAATACCAGCTGCTTCTTGGTATAAGCTACCATAATATTGCTGTGCCAAATTACCCATTAAATTCTTGACATCAGCAGGTGTTGTGACATCATAACGAGGATAAAAATCTTGCCAAAAAGTAGGAAGAAAACGATAAGTGCGAAAACCAGAGCAAATTAGCAACCAGTAAAGTTTATTTTCTGCATAGTGTTGACGCAGAAAATTGATGGCGGCAATCCAACTACGTGGTAGTGTTGTACTCGACCAAGCACTAGGATCAACAATAGTGTCGCCGGAATATACAACACTAATTTTTTCTCCCAAAAAAGTTTTTTGACATAACATCAGAGTTGAAAAGCCTTTGAGTGTGTTCGTTGTTTCATCTCTCAACAATAAAACCCAGTTTTTGCGTTCTAAATCAATTTGAAAGCCATCCCAGGTTATACCTTTAAAGTGATTTTGCAACAACGCATACATGGCGGTGCGATCGCTTGCTTGCAATTTTTCAACAGGAATCAGCAAACTCTTCATTATTTGTAAATTACTTAAATTTGATTTGTATTATATTTAATTAAAACTTTATCGACTATTCTGGTAAATTTACGGTGTAATGTGACAGATTCCAGAATGGTTATCTACGCTACAATTCTCTATTCACATCTTGCACCTTTTGAATCAGAGTTGATGGAAATCCCCCACTCTACAAAATAATTAAGATGTATTTAGATTGAGAAACAAAACGCAACATTACCAAAGCTTTTGTTGGGTTAGGCGATCGCTAATCTAACCTACTATTCTACACCCTTATTTTTTGACCACCGAGACGGTTTTAGCTGATTTACATACTCCATATATTCAGCTAATGGCCGATCAATACTAAGGAGCAATTTCGGATTAAAGCGAATATTGTCGTAAATCTTGCCATCTTCATCTCTGAGCATATAGTAAGCCAAGCGCGTACAGAATAACAAAAACTGGCTTAAGAGATATCCCACAATACCTTGACGTTTTTCAGTTACATAAATCGGTTGAATTATCGTTTTTCCAGGTGAAATTGGAGTATAAGCATATATCATATACAGTGGCGGAAAAAGCCTGACATCTTTCATCATTGTTAACAAACCAATGCAACCATGAGCATAACGCATTGAATATTGATATGTAGAACCAAGAAATCTTTGACCTAACTTTTCTCTCCAAGTGGTTTGAGGGAATTGTCCCCGCATTGTAAAGTCTATTTGTGTGCCTAATTCGCTGCGATGTAGCGACAGATCCATTTTGATATCTAAATGATGAATTGTTTTTAAATGTTGAGCATCAATCCCATTCATCATACAAATATGGTGATGGCAACTTCTGGCAAATGCAATATCAGCTTGTGCAACAATTTCTTTTCCCTTCAACTCATCAAAATCAGCCACTCCTTCCGATGCTTTAGCATCAGGATAAATCCAGATAAATCCATACTTTTCCTCTATTGCATAAACTTGTAACTTAGCTTGAGTAGGAATTTCTGATTGACAGGGAATATTTTGACAAATTCCTGTTTCATCAAATGCCCAATGATGAAATGTACAACGAATCCAATTACCATCAACCTTCCCAATTCCTAAATCTGTCCCCAAATGAGGACAATAAGCATCCAAAGCCCGTACTTGCCCATCTTCACCTCTAAAAATGGCAATTTTTTGACCGCATACTTCTGCAGATTTTGCTGTTTTTTTAGGGATTTCATGACTATGACAGGCAATATACCAACCCTTAGCAATCACATCCCAATTATTGAATACTTTCATAATTTTTTGATAGATAATTATTTAATATTTCTTGTCGTTGGCGAATATCATCTCGATATTTACCCGTCAAAATCCTAAATAACATTTTACCTAAACAATAAGATGCCCGCCAAGAAAATACAGCATCTTGTAAATCAATATGGCTACGCTCAAATAAAAAATGTCCAGTTAATCCCAGAAATTGAGTTAACGGTAAGCCCAAAAGTAACCAAAATTTTTGCAATTTCCAAGTAGAAAAGAGTAAACTGTAAAAAAAGAATATTCCTAGAATGTGTAGACTAATATTAATTGGATGTTGATGTTTAAGAATAAAAATATCCCAATAGTCTGTAAAAGGATGCTCCAAAATTTGATTATTAATCCGATTTCTTACCTTTTGTTTAGGATTATAGTTGATCTCACTCATGAAAAGATGTGAGTTTCCTCAGATATCGTATGGGCTTGTCGTCTTACAAACAATGGTTCAAGACTACTGTCTTCAAAAGCTGATGACAATCAAGACTGATTTATTGAGTCTGCTGCCTACATTAATAAGGATGATCTAGCTTGCATTTTGATTCAGTGATTTGTTATACCCCCGCTTGATTGGGAGTCTTACCAGTCTATCCTTGTGTTCCGTTTGTTTTCTTTGTAAATCGTTAAATATAGCTTGCAAATCATATTGAAATGATTGAGCGTAATCTTCTCTGTACTTGTGAATTTCTTCAACTATTTCGTTTTTGTACATGATTAAGTCTCCTGATTATATCCTATGAGTTCATAAGGTGTACAAATAACTGGTAAAACATATCCAAGTTCAGAGCTAATTTGTGATAACTTGCGCTGGATTTGGGCATTTGCCATATGTTTGCAGTTCCATGTTAGCAGATAGTCCAAGCCATACACTGTTGCCAATGCTATATGCAGAGCATCGTTTGATGCTTTTGGTGGGAGATTACTTTGCCTGAGGAATGCTTGGGCAAGCTCTAGAGCCTCTTCTGTTAGTTCAAGGAGCATCAAGGATTGTAACATACTCAACCTTTGAGATGCGATCGCTGGATCTCCCTTAGCTGCTTCATCCTCAACAATTTCTGAAGCATAGAGAATGAATAAACTACGATTTTCATTCCACCAGTCTTGTGTGATCTTGATGTTGGCAGCAAGAATGAGGTTGTCTGTTGCTCTGGCGGTCAAATGACCTAAGATCCTGGTTTCAATGTAGATGCTTTCCTTTACGGCAACTTATAATTCCTTTTGATCCAAACTATCTCCTTAATTTATACTATTGATGGTTTTAGCCTCCCAGATAAACTAAAACAATCATACTTATCAGCTAGTAATATAATTTATACCTTAATAGTCATTGTCAGCTACACAAATACCTTTACATTTAATACCGTTCGTAGCAGTGCGCTGACAATGAGGACATAGAACTTTTTCATTTTCTGTATCTTTATTTATGTTTATACTACTGCTTGCCTGTAGCTTGTCTTTTTCTGTCTGTAGTTTTTCACTCATAAGAATCGAGAAATTATTCGCTGTTTAAATTTTATAAGTTATTGAGAAGTGATTATCTGTGAGGCACAATTACTGAATAAAGCGATCGCTCCACCCACCGTAGGTATCACTCTCATAAAAACAGTGCGTTATGTTTCGTTAACGTAGCGTACAGGAAAAGCGATCGCACTGGGAATTATCCTTGTCTACAACCCTGATAAGTAGGCAAAAACTTCTTGCTGCCAATAATTTATCCGGTTTTCTCGTGTTGGTGATTTACCGATTAGTTTACGCCAAGCACCATTTGCTGCACCACTAGGATGGGGAAACTCACGGTGTTTAACTTCTAATTTTATACTTCTAATGGCGCTACTTGCTTCTTGTCCCCAGGTAATGACCGCAAGTGGTTCAAAAATTTCTAACTCTGTCTTCAGAACTTGAATGAAGCGACTACGATCTTTCTTACTCAGAGGAATACCGCGATCGCAATTAGCCTCACTGACCCATACCTTGAAAATGTCTGTAAGGTAAACTCGGTATCCTGCATCTAGTAAGACTTTGATCAAATCAAAATACAGTCTTGTATTACGCAACTTCTCACGACAACTTTTTGAGTGTAAAGCATAGGGTGTTGCAATCCTAATTTGCTCTACTCTTTCATTACTTGTTCTTAAAGGATCTTGTCCAAGGATAACAACTGTTTTCTTGTTTGAAATATTATTGTTCTTTTCAAGGAGACTGGGAATATCTACTCCAATAACGAAAGCGTCTTCGTAGCATTTCTGAAAACTTTCATCGTGAGAGTGAAAAATATTTCTGGGAAGCCTCCGATCGTCGGGATAGCCCTCTAATTCCAATTCTTGCTGCATCACCTCATAAAGAGCTTGTAGTTGACCTTGTGAAATATCCAGAACTTTAGATAACTCCTTATGCAAGGCTTCAAATTCGTTGGCTTTAAACTGGGAAAACAAGTAATTTGACATATTGCTTCAGTATCAATTGAATTGTTGATTCAGGCAATGTTAGCCACAGGTGCAACTCCTCAAGATATTGGCCAAGTCATTGCTGATGTGAAATAAAAGCAATTCAATCTTAAACTCTTAGAAACTTCCAAATAAAAAATGTCTCAAAACTGACCCAATAACCTTCTCTATTTCTCCTCTCTCTGTGTTCTCTGTGCCTCTGTGGTTCGTTTATTTGGATAATTTATTTCTTGGAAGTCTCTCAACCTTTCCTTTGCGCCTCTACCTGAGATACTTCAACAAGGAAACAGAACCGTTAGCAACCTTTCACCCTCCAAGCGCGATCGCTCCCCCCGAAAAACAACCCGAACTCCATTAATATAAACAGCTTGCACAATCTCATCCGAACCGCGCTTAACCATCCGAGGTTCACCATCTAAAACGGGATCTGATATCTGCACCTGTGGGCTAATTGGCTGATTTAAAGCATTGGGATCGAGTTAGTGCGAGTGCCGTAGGCGTAGCCCGTCGTAGATATTGCAGCAGGCATTGCTCTACAGATAGCGATCGATTCACACATCGCAAAATTATGTCACCAAATCTTGACATCATTGCTATCGCTTAACATCGAAGAAGATGGTAATGTTATGAAAAGCTGACATCACGATCCCGGAAGGGCTGATAAATTCGTGAAATAGTCAAAAAACCTAGTGATTACCCCTTGATCCCTAGATATGCTTAGTGGTTAATATTGACTTAACAAACAGGACTCCTCCGATCCCAAAGAAATGCTAATTTTGGCATGATCAGGAATTGAAAGGATGTTACCTCAATTTAAAAACAGATTAAAAAACTTAAAAACTGGGCAAAACCAGGAGTCAGGATAAAAAATTCATCTGGAGTGGATGACATTTTATATAGCATTCTTTAGCCAGGGGAAATCATTTACCGCTTAAACTACTGGAGGCCAAATTAATGGCAAAAGAACGCCCGCCACTAGAGGAGATGACCTTACGCCAACTACGCAAAGTTGCTAGCGAATACAGTATCTCTCGCTATAGCCGAATGCGTAAATCACAACTGCTGACATCAATACAAGAAGTCCAGCGCAGCAAAACTTTACTCAGTCCATCTCGTTCATTGGAGGCACAAGAAACCGTGGAAGCTGCAAAGTTTGAATTAGGTCAGGAAGATCGTACTGGTGGATCTTTGGCTGATGTTGATGAAGGACTGGCAGATTTGCCATCTGGCTATGGTGAAAGCCGGATTGTACTCTTACCGCGCGATCCTCAGTGGGCTTACACTTACTGGGATGTTCCCAATGAACACAAAGAGGAACTGCGCCGCCAAGGCGGACAACAACTGGCACTACGGATTTATGATGTCACCGACATTAATATAGAATACCAAAGCCCCCACAGCATTCAAGAATATCCTGCTGATGAACTAGCTAGAGAATGGTATCTACCGGTTCCAGTTAGCGATCGCGATTATGTGATCGATATCGGCTATCGTGCTGCTGATGGTCGCTGGTTAGTACTAGCTCGTTCTGCTAGAGTACACATTCCTCCCGTCTATCCTTCTGACTGGATTGAGGATGTCTTCATCACTGTCAACTTTGAAGAAGATTTACGTGGAAAAACTCAGTACGAAATAGTTCCCCCTGCTAAGAAGGTTCCAGCTACCGCCAATAACGGTAATGCTGTTGTAAATGGTAACGGCAACCCCATCTACGACGAAATATTTGGTTTAGCAGAATCTGCCGAAGCGCTACGCGTTGCTGGTTCAATCTTCGGTTCTCAGCATCAAGTACCAAGTTCAGCGCGTCCCGAACAAGCTCTCAGTTCCTACATTTTCCCATCTGGTGTGGGTCTGTGGGCATCTGGTTTAACCGCTTCCGGTGCAGGAATGTCAGGTGTTGGCTTCTCGGCTTCCGCCGTACCAGTGCGTCCGCGCCAGTTCTGGTTAATTGCCGATGCTGAGTTGATAGTCTACGGTGCAACCGAACCCGATGCTACCGTAACCATTGGCGGCCGTCCAATTAAGCTGAATCCAGATGGAACATTCCGCTTCCAGATGTCCTTCCAAGATGGTTTAATTGACTATCCGATTTTGGCTGTAGCTGCTGATGGTGAGCAAACCCGGTCAATTCAGATGAAATTTAACCGTGAGACACCATCTCGAAATACTAACACCAAAGAAGAAGCTGTTTTAGAATGGTTTTCCTAAGTTTTGGTTTTCAGATTAACTCCAAACTGAAATTTTAAATTATTCCCCGCTATAGTAATTCTGTAGCGGTTTTTTTGCATTATATGTCTACAAAAAAATTATTTTTGTTATTTATCTTGGTAATTGGTGCAAGCTTTTTATCAGGTTGTCAACAGATTAAAGCAAATTCAGCCCCAAAAGCATCTAAAACTTGTCCTGGCAAAGATGCTAATTTCAGTATTGATTTTTTTAAAACCAATAATCAAGGTAGAAAAAATCCCAGAGGTATTAACAATGTGATTATTTTTAATCCTAAATCAGCAGAATTAGATTTCAAAGTAAATGTTGGTCTATCTCATAAACTCTACGCCAAAGATAGTAGAGGGAAACTGCGTAAAGAATATGTACCAAAACAGTTTCATGAACTCATCGCTGATGAAAATGCCAAATTAAACAAAGAACTACCCATTGCCGCAATTAATGCTGACTATATAGGTACTGATAATAAACCACAAGGCTTAAATATTTCTCGTGGCGTAGAGTATTCGGGAGCATTTAAAAATAAGCGTTCTTCCTTTGGAATATCAGGAGGTACACCCAACCAGCGACAGGCTACGATCCAAGCAGGCAGAAGAAAAAACGATATTCTCAATTACAATTTAGTCGGTGGTAATGGCAGATTTTACCGTCAGGGTCAGTTTAAAGATATTTGTCAAGATCTGGGAGAATTTGCTTGTAAAAATGCGACTAATCGCTCTCTGGCAGCTATCACTAATCAAGGCTATGTAATCCTATTAGTGAATGATTTGAAAGCTAATTCAAATATTGAATTATCTCAAGTTAATCAAGAGTTACTGCCAGATATGTTTGATCATGTCCTAGAAGGCATTGCGAGCAATAACTGTTTAGGTAAGATTCAAGAAGGGATTTTATTTGATGGAGGTATGTCTCCAGGATTGTATTACAACCAGAAAATTTATGTAGAAAACCTTGGGCCGATTGGTTCAGTTTTTTTGATTTACAAAAAATAAAATAGTTATGATTGCCACAATCAAGCCGAGCTAAGAGGATGGCTTAGATAGCAAAGAATTTTGAATCTTTCAGTTGTTACACCCAAGTGGGTGAGAAATAATTCAGCCACTTGGGTGAGCCAGATGTGCGAGGTTACATTTTGTAAAAAAAGAGATTCTAGTACTAGAGAACATTGATTTTACTTAACTCTAGGGAGAATAATTCTATGAAACTTACAAAATTAGCTGCCTCTTTCCTTGCTGTTGCTTCCATTGTCTTCTCAGCAGGCATTGCATCTGCTCAAACAGCAGGTACTAACGGTAACTACATCGGTGCTGGTGTTGCTGTTGGTGCAACCAGTGGCGGACAAGGAAACGATGAAGCACAAATTGGTGGTAATATTCAAGGACGATACGCCGTTCCCAATGCCCCTGTTTCACTGCGGGGTTCGGTGCTGTATGGTGGTGATGCTGCTGCAATTATGCCCATAGTAACTTACGATGCGCCCATTGCCAAAAATACTAACGTTTACTTCGGTGGCGGTTATTCCTTTGTAACTGACGAAGGTCAAAAAACCCCATTGGGTAATCAGAATTCACCTGTAGTTACCCTTGGTATTGAATCAGAAGTTAGCAACAATGTCATTGCCTACGGCGATACTAAATGGGGTATTGATGCCTACAGAAATAGTGATGCTGATGCCGTCAGCTTCCAAGCCGGATTAGGCTATCGTTTCTAGTGATTACAAGCTAGAAAACGGCTTATTCGGAAACTAAAGCAATGATGTTTACCAGCCGTAATAGTAATTCATTCTTTCACGCCTAAATATTGATATTTAGGCGTGAATCATTTTTAGTGATGATTTTGATAAAAAATGATATTGGCTAGTATTGATACTTTCTCTTAAAGTGAAATGAGTAATCGGGAATATACGTATAAGATATTACTCATGAAAAAGATTAATCCCATTCCAGAAATAGTTGGTGAAACAACTGACGTAGAATCTTGGCTAATTCGAGCGGGGCTAAGATTTTCCGACTTAGGTGACGATCCTGCAAGTATTGCCATCCGTAAGCAATGGCGAGAGTACCAAGCCGCAGTTCACAGATGCTGTGTAATTTTACATCAGCCACCATCACGTGTTCAACTAAGTGGCGACTATGCCAGCCTGAGAATACCTGGTGGTGCGTCAACCAATTGTGCGATCGCCTGTCGAGTCGTCCCAAATCCTTAGACTAATAATCCTGTTGCACGCCGCCCACCACTGGCTTAACTTCTGAAAATGGATCGGTACCGCCACCCCAGTTAAAATCACTAATTCGGATGCTGATGCCACCTAATTGCAGTACGGGATTGTAACGCAAGACCAGACCATAAGTACGACGGCTATATTCCAAAATGTAGTCGGTGCTAGTTTCTTTGCCAGTATCCAAGTTAACAGATGTTTGAAAGCCTAAGCGAAAAGGGCCGTAGATTTGTTGTGATATTCCAGCGCTCAAAACTTTGTTATCAACGGAACGGTCAAACAAAAAGGGTGATAATCCGCTATTTAAGCCTTGAGAGAAACTGATATTAAAGGCGGTATAGTCAAAAAAAGGTCGAGAAAAATGACCAATTTGCCCTAGTAAACCAACTGTAGCAGTTAAGGTGCTTTGGTTATCACCATTGCTGTAATAACTGGTAGTGCCTGTGAGTCCAGCAGTCGCTTGCAAGTAAGGAACTACAGGGTTAGCCGTGTATCGTAATCCCTGACTGGCAGTGGCTGGTAATGGTTTTCCTTGCCACAGCAACACCCCAGTACTGAGGGCAGCGCTGGCTTGTAAACGACCTAGTGAGATGCGATCATTTTCCCGCACTGGTTCTAGTAAGTCTTGGCGATCGGTGTTGGCATCAATATATTGGGCACTTCCCTGATAGCTGAGGTTGATGCCACTTTTTCCTAAAGGAATCACAGGAGAGGTAATAATCCCGCCAAAACTGCTCTGGACAGTTTGAAAACCCAGAGTACCGTTGTAGAGACGATCGCGGTAGTTATATTGCACATTCAATGTGTGGGGAAGGGAAGTCCCTAATATCTGGGTTAATCCTAAATTCACCCGCAAATTGTCTTCCACCTTGTCCAAGTTAAAACTAGTTAACTCCCCTCTTCCCCGAACTACCGTCCGTGGACTCAAAATAGAATTTATGTTGGTCTTTACAGCAAATAGTCCAGCTAAATCACTTGTGCCTTCTTGCACACCTTTCTGTACTAACAACTGGGGAGTGATCGTCCAGCTAGTATTGTCTGTAGTGAGTACTGGAAAGCCACGCTCAATATACAAACCACCCCGCTTATCTCCATCATAGCCGAGGGAGACTATTGCAGGTGTAACATCGCGTTCGCGGCGGTCAATAGTCCGCTCATTTAGCGGAATTGGTAAGGAGACTGTTTGATCTAATACCAAACGCTGCTTCTGTGTCCTGATCCGGTCTACCAAGGGTGATTCTCGTGTCAGAGTTACTGTATTTGCACGCAACTCTAGTTCTGGGGGCGAAAAAGGATCGTTGGTGATGCGAACATCTCTTGCTTGCCAGCCTTGCGGATAGAAGTCAATGTGTTCAGCTTCAAACCTGAGCCGATTAACTGCACCTCCTGTTTTCGATATTGGGACGTTGCTAGCATTTGCCTGACCACCAAATGCCAAATCAATTCCTCCAGGGCTGCTTACACCGGAAACTGGCTGATTAGCTCTAATGCGATCGCTTGGCGGGCGTTTTGGAACTCCACCAGCAGTTATATCGGTGGGTAAAAAAGCAAAATCTGTTTGAGTTGATGGTACGAAAATTTCTCCTCTACCATTTTCCAGTTCCCCACTATCTTGAACAAAGTTATAGGTAAAGCGTTGTCCACGCAGTATCTGATCGCCCCGTGTTAAAGTTACGTTGCCTTCCCCCGCAGCGATCAAGTTGTCCAAATTGACTTGCAAGCGATCGGCATCCACTACCGCCCCATCAAATCGCACAATTACATTACCTACGGCTGTTATAATGCGCTGTTGCTCGTTATACTCTTGCCGATCTGAAGTGACTTCCACAATTCTTGGACTGGCTGGCGGGGTGGTAGCTGGCGTAGATGGTTGAGCTTGTGGCTGATTAGTAGTGTTTACCTGTGGTGTAGGCGTTGGTACTTGAGCTTGTTGCTGGGCTTGGGACTTGAATTCTACAGTGATGGGCACTGAGAGTTGGTTGGTCGGGTTACGAGACTTGAATGTTATAAAATTTTGTACTGATTGAGAACTCGCTACAAGATCAGCAGCAGATACAGAGATATTGTCTTTTTTTGGAGACTGTTGTGCAGTAATATCACGTTGCTGTTTTTGTTGGGTTAACTTCTCAGTTAAAATTTCTGCTTTGGATTTGACTAACTTGTTGCTATTTGTGAAAGTTGGGGCAATTTGAAGAGAACGCGGGGATTGGGCGACAAGGGGGCTTGGAGAAACTTTATAGCTAAAGCTAGAAGAGTCCAAAAAGGTTTGTTTTTCTCCACCACTATTTGGATCTAGCGTAGACGCAAAGCGGCTTGTCGTCAGCGATCGCTCACCGGCTTTTTCAGAACCTTCACCTTTTGCATCTAGGTTGGAAGCCTCAGATCCAACTTTTCTTGGCAACGTCGCGGCTTGTCTTTGCATCTCCCGTTTACGCAGCGCCGACATTAAAAGAAGTTCCGAGCGCTTGATGCCGCCACTCGGACTTGTCTTTGTGTCTTTTTTATTTTGGTCATTAGAGGTTGTAACCTCCTGCGTGGGATAACCAACGACCAATGGTTGCCCCAAAAGCCCAGCAGTTGTAGAACCGGTGAGTGGGGAACTTTCTGGTGGAAAGGTTTCTGGTGAATGAGTTACAGAGGAAGTTTCAGCAATTACCAAGTCATTTTGAGTTGAGTTGATCGCAGTTGGCAAAGAAAGATCACTTTTGGTGTTGCCCGTAATTGTCAACTGAGCTAAAACCTTGGGCTGCTTGGAATTATCTGTTTTTTCGTGTATTCCAGTATCTACACCTGAAAGAAACTTGGTATGACTAGCAGATGAGGCGGGATTTACAGTTTGTAAAGATTCAAGGATAGGAGGCGGATCGGGTGGCAGAACTGGATGAAGCATAAATGAGCAAAATCGGGCTAACAAACAGCCAAATGACGAACGGAAGGATAAACATACATTTTGCCTTCCGACTGTCGCCTTCTGCTACCTACAGCAAGCTACCTGGAGTAAGAAACTTACTAACTTGCGCTTAGTAAGTTTCCGTGGCGTTTAGTATTTTCCGCCTTCCAAAGTCGCGGATGATTTATCGCCCTTTTACTCTAAGTCCCGGCGGCCGGGGTTACGAGCTGGATCGTTCGACAAAAATCCGAAGATGAAGATAGTTACGAAGAAGGCAACAACAATATAAACAGCGATTTTTAAAGTCAGCATAGAAATATCTCCAACGGGTAAAACAAAGAAAGCTTTTCTTTCAGGATCTGCGAGGCAGAAAAGATAGCTACTTTATATTACCCAAATCTCGTCCCTTTTTTAGAGGACTCTGGGGACTGGGGATTAGGGATTGGATACTAGCAGTCTCTACCCTAGAGTTATTGAGAATGTTGCAAGTTTGTCAGTTGTCTGACTTTTAGATGATCCTGAGAAATAACTCAGAGACTACTGGCTGTTGTGACGTTGACTAACGCCAAAGGTTTCCCAAACAAGCGAACAGGTTGCAGGGGATAATTACCATACCCAATCCCCAATTCCCTAATTCCCTATTTCTCAGCTTGAACTTTTGCGATATCTTTGCCAATTCGGCTTTTGATGACTCGTGCAGGTATGCCTACAGCAACAGAAAAAGCAGGAATATCCTTATTAACAACTGCTCCCGCACCAATAACACTACCTTTGCCGATAGTAACGCCATCTAATACTGTAACTCCATGTCCTAGCCAGCAATCATCCTCAATCACAATTCCCTTGCGAGTAACACCCTGGTATTTAATTGGCTCCATCGGATTGGCAAAATTATGATTATTGGCATATATCCCTGAATAGGCAGCAATCAAGCAGTGTTTACCAATTTTAATGTCTCCTGGCCCTTCAATAGACACATTGGGAGCAATGAAAGTGTCTTCATCAATATGTATACACGTATCTTCCAAAGACCCGATATCAACGTTACGCTCAATAGCGACTCTATTTCCTAGATGAATTCTATTATTTTTGTGCCCTCTAGCATCCATCCGCACACCCTTGAAAATATAGACTCCACTGCCTATCTCAATACAAGAAGTACCGTTAAATTCAACACCATTTTGAATATACACTGGGCTGCCTATCTGGGCAAAAATACTACCATATCCCCAATTACGCAACTTCGGCCCTAGAAGAAGTGTTGGAATATCTCCTAACACCGTAGTCACTAAAAGTTCTTGCGCGCGCTGCAATTTTGAAAAATATTGCTCGTTCTGCATGGCTACATATCTCTTCAATCAATTGTTGTTGACAGTGTTGAAAGTTGTTTTGGCTATATCCTAATCTTCTGCCAATCAAATATATTCTGTATGTATTAATACATAAACATCCTGGCGTGATTACCAAAATTTCCCAATATTTTTAGATGGTTTTTCAAATGTTGAAAAACCAGAGTCTAGCTTTGACTCTCTGAGCAATTCTTCAAGTTAGATCTATAGAATCACTCAAATATGCACAATTGCGTTAAGTAGCTAGTACAGTATGGCGTAAATAAAACTACCATCTCAAAACTACTTGTTCTAAGCAAATTGTTAAAGATTGGCAAACTTACGTCACATTGTACTAGAAGCTTTTTTACTATATGTACGTAAAAATTTTGCTTCTTTTTCACCAAATTAATTAACAAAACAATTTCAGTGCATCGTCAAATCAAAACTTAGACTATTAAATTATCTAATGGGAAAATTTGCTGATTTAGATAAGCAACTTTTTTGGTTATCCGGCAAATTTGAAAAGCTTGTTCCCAAAACTGTGCTGAGTAAGAATAGCAATAATTGCACGGGCTAAATACCCTGCTAACAGCACTACTGAAGCAACTAGGGATAGTGTTGTTTGCTTTGAAGCTACTTACTCTCCAGCAGCTTTAGTCTTTTGAAACAACTCAGTTTCACAAGCTATTTTGCAACAAAAAATACATTTAACTAGACTATATTCAAAGTTTAGATAAAATTTCTGCCTAGCATGACAATGTAATTATTGTTGGATTTTTCTGGGTAATTTTTCCCAAATAAAATCCAATTATGGTGGATTATCTCCCACATCAGCCATCACATTGAAGTTAACCATCGGTGCAAACAAGTAAGCGCTTCCCCGACTGCTATGACGGCTTTCTTGCAACGAATTTCTAGAGTATGCTGCTCCAATCATGTTGCACACGGATGATTTACAGACTAACCAGTTCACGTTGGTAATTACATGAATGGTTTTTAATAACAATTGTTTTTAACGATAACACATTTTATTTTTAGTGGAACACTTTCAAGAAATAAGTTGATTTCTAAGTTGCTTGTGATCTAATGATGGAAATCAGTTAACTTTTTTACTGGAGCGATGCCTATGGCGGGTCAAGTCTACGCTACTCTAAAATAAGTTTATACACTTAGATAAAATTACTCAGAAATAGAGAGTTAAAAAATGCTGTAAGCGGTTATTTAAAATTGCTCTCTATATTTCTACCGTTCCATATCTAAGTAATTTTATAATTGGGTGCTAAATTCATAATGATATTTACTATACTTGTGATAGCCTCTTCGTTAAAAAGCCAAAGTAGCTCAAAATATTCTTCTTTTCCATATACTGATATCTAAAAATTTGTAAATCACCCATTCGGGTGAGCCAAGGGGGTGATGCGTACTTGGCACTACTTATTATAAATTTTATTCAAAGAAAGCTAAAAGGTAGCTTAGTTTCGAGGATAAATCCCCAAAAAAATATCAAATTGCCCAAATCAAGGTATCGGTTTTAACTCACACACTTGGTTCAAATTATGGCTTTAATTAAAGAAATTGTACAAGAAGCTCTAACTATCGGCTATCTGAGTGTTGTAGCCGAAGATCAACTGCGATCGCAGCTTCAAAGTAATTATGACTCAGAAGACTTAGATGCCTGGATCATTTTACAGCGAGCTATTGCAGCAGGCGATGTAAAACTTGAGTCGCGCCGACAAAAAGCTTCGCTCTCTCCTAAAGCCAAGGACGCTTCATCAAGTATTAAACTTGCTTATCAAATGGCAGCCGAACTCGCTTATGCAGCAGCTGTAGCTCTGACAATGACAAAAAATACTAAAGATCAGCCTTCATTAGGTGCATAAAGTAACAGCCTACTAAGTTATTTTGCTGGTTTAGTATCCAAAATTAATACCAAGTAGTTAGCGTCAGCGTAGCCCGCCGCAGGCACCGCTTTCTTGGTTAACTACTTGGTACGATTTTCATCCGACTGTTTTGTGACGCTGCTTCTTGGCGATCACAATTTTATTAAAAAATAATTAAGAATTTAACTTTCCTAGATACAACTATGGGGAATTTTTACCCTCAGCCAAGACCCTAGAATTGATCCCCGGAAGCAATACTAAAATAAATATAAATTATTTATTCAAAACGAGATTTTTTTAACTGCTCTAGTGCCAGTAAATGATTAAATTTTAATATACCAAGTACATGGCTGAGAGTAAGGCATAGAATTAGAAACACCTTGGTGTAAACTTTAGCAACGAGGTTAAAAAGAATTCTCAATGCTTAACAAAGTCATCGCTTTTTCACAAACTACTGTATAAAGAATTGGCAACATTGGTAAAGAGAGTCAACAATAACCATAGCTAAACTTGGAGTTTTGCCAACTTATGCAGCCAATTCGCACATTTAACGTATCCCCTTCACTACCGCCGCGACTTGAACCACTACGGCGGCTGGCATATAACTTGCACTGGGATTGGAACGTTGACACTAAAGATTTATTTCGTCGCTTAGACTCAGACCTGTGGGAGTCTAGCCATCATAACCCAGTGTTAATGTTGGGTACTATCTCTCAATCGCGGCTTCTGGAAGTTGTCGAAGATGAAGGTTTTCTGGCGCAAATGGATCGAGCTGACCGTCAGTTAGACGATTATTTGCAAGAGCGTACCTGGTATCAGAAACAACGAGAGCAGAAACCAAAAGAATGCTACGCCTATTTTTCGGCGGAATTTGGACTTGTAGATTGTTTGCCCGTCTATTCTGGGGGCTTGGGCGTACTGGCGGGGGATCACCTCAAATCTGCCAGTGACTTGGGGCTACCGCTTGTCGGTGTAGGTTTACTGTATCAGCAAGGCTATTTTGCCCAGTATTTGAATGCTGATGGCTGGCAGCAAGAACGCTACCTGATGAACGATTTCTACAATATGCCCTTGCACCTAGAGCGCAATCCTGATGGTTCAGAATTGCGAATTGCGGTGGATTATCCAGGACGCAAGGTGTATGCCAGAGTTTGGCGCGTACAGGTAGGAACGGTTCCCCTGTATTTGATGGACACCAACATTGAACCCAACAACACTTACGACCACGACATCACAGATCAGCTTTACGGTGGCGACATCGATATGCGTATCCACCAGGAAATCATGCTGGGGATCGGTGGTGTGCAAATGCTCAAAGCTTTGGGACTGAAAGTCACCGCTTACCACATGAATGAAGGCCACGCCGCCTTCTCTGCCCTAGAACGCATCCGCTTGCTGATTCAGGAAGAGGGGCTGAATTATGCCCAAGCTAAACAGGTGGTGGCTTCTAGCAATATCTTTACTACCCACACACCAGTACCAGCAGGGATTGACTTGTTCGCTCCCGACAAAATGCTGTACTACCTGGGCTACTTTGCAGAGATATTTGGGTTGCCCAAAGAGCAATTTTTAGGACTGGGGCGCGAGAATACAGGCGATTTATCTGGGCCTTTCAGTATGGCGGTGCTGGCGCTGAAAATGGCAACATTTTCTAACGGTGTCGCCCAACTACATGGTGTAGTGTCGCGGCAAATGTTCCAAGGCTTGTGGAAGAATGTGCCAGTAGAAGAAGTGCCGATCGCCGCAATTACCAACGGTGTCCATGCTCGGAGTTGTGTGGCGAAATCGACTCAAGAATTATACGATCGCTACCTCGGCCCAAATTGGTCATCAGCACCACCAGATAGCCCATTGTGGGATCGGATGGACGCTATTCCCGATGAGGAATTGTGGCGCAATCACGAACGCTGCCGCTTGGATATGATTTTGTATGTGCGGGAGCATTTGGTCAAGCATTTAACCGATCGCGGCGCTTCGGCTTCCGAAATTACCCAAGCCCAAGAAGTGTTAGATCCTTACGCTTTTACCATTGGCTTTGCCCGTCGCTTTGCCACCTACAAACGTGCCACCCTCTGGATGCGTGATTTGGATCGGATTAAGCGGCTTTTACTGGCTAACAAAGATCGGAAAGTGCAATTCGTAATCGCTGGTAAGGCACATCCTAAGGATATTCCCGGTAAAGAACTCATCCGCGAGATCAATCACTTTATCCGCGAACAACATTTAGAAAAACAGGTAGTGTTCGTTCCCAATTACGACATTTACATATCCCGGTTGATGGTTGCAGGCTGCGATATCTGGTTAAATACACCGCGTCGTCCACGGGAAGCCTCTGGTACTAGCGGGATGAAAGCGGCAATGAATGGCTTGCCAAATTTAAGTGTGCTAGATGGCTGGTGGGATGAAGCTGATTATGTCCGCACAGGTTGGGCCATTGGACATGGAGAGAATTACGACGATCCTAACTACCAGGATGAAGTGGAAGCAAATGCTCTCTACGAGTTATTAGAGAAGGATGTTGTACCACTATTTTACGATCACCGAGATACTGATGGCTTGCCCCGTCCGTGGGTTGCCAAAATGAAGGATGCAATTCGGTTGAATTGTCCCTTCTTTAATACAGCGCGGATGGTGGGAGAATACGCACAAAGAGCTTATTTCCCGGCTAGCGATCGCTATCATACCCTGACTGTTGATAACTATGCCCCAGCTAAAGAACTAGCTGCTTGGAAAGAAAAATTGGGCGAACACTGGTTCAACATCAGAATCAAAGATGTTGACGTATCGGCAGCTTCAGACATTGAAGTTAACCAAACCGTTGCTGTCAAAGCTAAGGTTGACTTGGCAACTTTGACCAATGATGATGTGCAGGTAGAATTATATCAAGGTGCGATCGATGCCAATGGTGAGATTGTCAACGCTGTGCCAGTGGTGATGGATTACCAAGGGGAAGATGGACAGCAATTGAGTATTTACACTGGTAATATCATCTATACCGCTTCTGGTTTACAAGGCTTGTCTTTGCGTGTATTGCCGAAAAATCAAAATCTGGCTAATCCCTATGAACCAAGGTTGATTGCTTGGGCAGAATAAAACTAGTGAGTAGTTATTAAATACTCAAGATGAGGCGTTGCTGAATTTAAGTTTAGCAACGCCTTTTATTGTGTGATATCATGTCCGCCAAATTACCTATAATAAAAAACCCCACCCCCAACCCCTCCCCGCTTTTCGGGAAGGGAGTTAAAGCGCAGCTTTTGCAGGGTGGGGTTCCGGGTATGCTTATTTGCCGGGACATCAATATGATGTAATCACGGCACAAAAATAATTATTGCTAGAATCATCAAGAATTACAAGAGCATATTTGAAAAGTCCTTTTGTCGGTAAAAAAACGTTCTAGATCCCTCTAAATCTCACTTAAAAAGGATTTTAATTCCGGTTTACCCTTAAAAAAGGGGGTTAGGGGGATCTTTATACAACTTGATACTTTTCAAACAACTTCTAAGAAAAATGCGATTTGACTAAGATATAGGTTTTTTTAGAAAGCTGAGAAATCTAAACTTTGCCGAAAAGAGATCGTTATTTCATTCAATACAGCCATATCAATTAAAAAAGCATCATGTCCGTGGGTTGACTTCAGCCACGCCAGTTGAGCATTTGGGATTAAATTTGCTAATTCTTGTTGTTCTACTGGAGGATAGAGAATGTCTGAATCAATGCCGACAACTAAAGTCGGTTGTTGGATGCTTTGTAAAACAGATTCGTAATCTGATAAATTGGGACTTGTGCGATCGCGTGCAACATCATGGCGATCCATTGCGTGGGTGAGAGTAATGTAAGTGTTGGCATCAAATCGTTCTGTTAGCTTTTGACCCTGATGCTGTAAATAGCTGGCTATAGTAAACTGCTCAGATGTATCATACTGCCGGCCAAAGCGGCTTGTAAAACTATCCCAAGAACGGTAAGTAGACATTGCCATCATCCGCGCCACTGCTAATCCTTGATTTGGGGGCGTATCCAGCGTGTAGTTCCCTCCTTGCCAGTTGGGATCGGCATAAATTGCTTGTCTTTGGGCTTCACTTAATCCAATACACCAAGCCGAATGTCTGCCAGAAACGGCAATAGGTGCGATCGCTTTCGTCTTTTCTGGATATAATAACGCCCATTCCAGTGCTTGCATTCCACCGAGTGAACCGCCAATTACTAATCGCAGAGATTGAACACCCAGGTATTCTAGTAGTATAGCTTGCAGGTCAACCATATCTCGGATTGTAATCTTAGGGAAGGATACACCGTAAGGGTTTCCTGTTATGGGATTGATAGTAGTTGGCCCAGTTGTACCGTAACAACTTCCCAAGATATTGCTGCACACAATAAAATCGTGTTCTGAATTGAAAGCTTTCCCGGAACCAAACAAAGGCTCCCACCAATCATCAGCATCAGCCGAACCAGTTAAGGCATGACAAATCAGTACCCCATTATCGCCTTGAGCATTTAACTCTCCCCAGGTACGATAAGCAACCTGAACCCCAGTTAATGTTTCACCACCTTCAAGTTGAAAAGGCACTGTAAGCTGGTAAAACTGGGTTTGCGGTGAAATGAAGCCTGAGTAAATCATATTTATCGGGGAGTGGGGAGTGGGGAGGCAGGGGAGTAGGGGAGGCAGGGGGAGCAGGGGAAGCAGGGGAGGCAGGGGGAGCAGAGGAATAATAACTAATTATTGACCAATGCCCCATACTCCATGCCCAATCCCCAATCCCCATACCCCATGCCCCATCCCCAATCCCCAATCTTCCATTCCCAATTAAAAACTAAATCCTAACTTGCCGAAATGCCTGCTGGAAATCTTCTTTGATATCGTCGATATGTTCAATTCCCACTGATACTCGCACCAAATCGGGTTTTACACCTGCTGAAACCTGTTCGTCATCACTTAGCTGTTGATGGGTTGTAGAGGCGGGATGAATAACGAGAGTTTTCGCATCACCAACATTTGCTAAATGACTCGCTAGTTTCACATGATTAATAAAAGCTCTACCTGCCTCTAGTCCACCTTTGATGCCAAAGTTTAAAACTCCTCCAAACCCATGCCGGAGATATTTCTTCGCTCGTTCATGATCGGGGTGATTGGGAAGTCCAGGGTAATTAACCCAAGATACTTGTTCTTGTTGCTCTAACCAGTGAGCCAATTCTAGGGCATTGCTTACATGCCGATCTACACGTAGAGAAAGTGTCTCTAATCCTTGCAATAACAGAAAGGCGTTAAATGGACTCAAGGATGGGCCAAAATCCCGTAACCCCTCGACTCTGGCACGGATAATAAAAGCAATATTACCAAAGGAACCGCTAGGCCCAAACACTTCTTGAAAATTCAGCCCATGATAGCCGGGTGCTGGCTCAGTAAATAGGGGAAATTTGCCGTTACCCCAGTCAAATTTACCCGAATCGACAATTACGCCCCCAATGGAAGTACCATGTCCACCAATCCATTTAGTTGCAGACTCTACTACGATATCTGCGCCATGTTCAATTGGTCGAGCTAAATACCCACCAGCACCGAAGGTATTATCCACAATTAAAGGAATGCCGTTTTCGTGGGCAATGTGAGCTAAAGCGGCAAAGTCGGGAATGTTGAATTGCGGATTGCCAATGGTTTCAACGTATAACGCTTTGGTGCGATCGTCGATCGCCTGACGGAAACTTTCTGGCTGATCTCCCTCAACAAACTTGACGTTAATACCTAATCGTGGTAGGGCTACTTTAAACTGGTTATATGTTCCCCCATACAAAAAACTAGTGGAAACAATATTATCCCCAGCTTGAGCGATGGTGCTGATTGCCAAGAATTGTGCCGCCTGACCACTAGCGGTTGCTAATGCTGCTACACCCCCTTCTAAGGCAGCAATCCGCTTTTCAAAAACATCCGTCGTCGGGTTCATGATGCGGGTGTAAATGTTGCCAAATTCCTGGAGAGCAAATAACCGCGCTCCGTGGTCGGCGTCGTCAAAAACGTAGGAAGTCGTTTGGTAAATCGGTACAGCACGAGCATTAGTTCCAGGAGCCGGCTCTTGTCCCGCATGAACTTGCAGGGTTTCAAAACGATATTGTTCAGACATTAGCAGTTATTTGAGTTTCCAATTATACAACTAAGTAATAATACGAGTTGAGCATTATACATTATATTGGATTAATCAACGGTAATTTGGAAGGATTACCGTATTTTAACTGGTCACGCCTAAGATTATCCATCTTTAGCACAACAAATTGGGAATGGGGAATGGGAATTAAAGGCACTGCTACGTTGCCTTTGAATCTAAAACCTTTTCTGAAAAAGTAATTTTAGCAAATGTGGGCGAGAACTTGATTGGAAAACAAACAATCTTAATCCCCGCTTCGGGCGACATTTTCAGCTTTAGGCTAAGATTGATCGTTAGTTTTTCACGTTTACTACGTATGTCTCAAAACCACAACAGCAATTCCCGAAGATTGCCCAAAATGAGAACCATGATTTTCTCCATCTTCGGTGTCATAACTGTTTTAGTAGTAGCCTTTCCTTGGCTGTACGAAATTAAAACCAAGGCTGGGATTGACATATCACCTGGACGCCATGCTGGAACCTTTTTTGAAAAACATACCCGTGGACTTTTCAAGTGTGAGTGGCTTTATCCTTATCATTGCGATCGCCCCCAAAGTTAACTAGGGGAATTAAACTTCGCATGACTAAAAGCTAGTATTAATTGAGACTTGACAAACATCCTCTATTAGCGGCAGCAGCCCGATTAAGTTAGGACTTAGAGACTTGACTGAGACGTTTGGCGATCGCTCAGTCGAGTCGCGCTCACGAGGTAAAATCTGAAATTGGCACGATTAGGACAATTCAAAAGGTTTAAGGCTGAATAGTCTTCGCCGACTGATTAAATAACAAATCTCGTGATTTATCTGGATCAAGCGCTTGAGTTTTCAATGCTTCGGCTTTCTCGTAGGCGCGAATTGTTGCCGGACGGGCTTTAATTGTCTCAAACCAACGCTTGATGTGAGGAAAATCGTCTAGGTTTTGACTTTGGCGTTCATGGGGCACAATCCAAGGATAAGCAGCAATATCGGCGATGGAATAATCACCTGCCACAAATTCTCGATCTGCTAGTTGCTTATTTAGTACTGCATATAAGCGTCCCGTCTCATTTACATAGCGGTTAATGGCATATTCAATCTTTTCGGGAGCATAAGTGCTAAAGTGATGATTTTGTCCCGCCATTGGCCCCAGCCCTGCCATTTGCCAAAACAACCATTCTAAAACTTGAGCGCGATTACGTAAATCTTGGGGAATTAATTTCCCAGTTTTTTCTGCTAAATATAGCAAGATTGCCCCAGACTCAAATACCGAAATTGGCGCACCTCCATCTGCTGGTTCGTAGTCAACGATCGCAGGCATCCGATTGTTAGGAGAAATCTTTAAAAATTCCGGCTTAAATTGATCCCCAGCCCCAATATTTACAGGAATTATGGTATAAGGTAAACCGACTTCTTCCAAAAAAATCGTAATTTTATGACCGTTTGGGGTTGTCCAATAGTAAAGATCGATCATGATTATCTTCCCTAAAATTGTGTGATTGTTTTTTAAGCCAATAGTGCAGACAGCTTTTTCGGATTTCTCACAAAATCTGAAAAGAAGAGGGCAAAAGCTGCAAAAATGTATTGGGACTTACGCAAAATCATGATAAAACGAACCGCAAAGGACACATACCCCTGCGGGGAAGCAAGCTACGCGTAGCGTCTCGTAAGAGTTGGACACAAAGGAATAAGAGTTTCAGAGAGTTTTTGCGTAAGTCCTGTGTATATACAGTCAGCATTTTAGCACTTTATACCCAAAAGTATTGTCCTAGAGGTAAGATGGAAAATCGCTTTCAGAATGGAGCTATAGCCCCATACTGGACTATTTTGCTGGGCTATTAATGATTTTGCATTACAAAAAAAAGACGTAATGCTTAAAAAAAATTAACTAGTTCATCTGTAGGGATAATGGCGCTTTTCGAGAAGTTGTGCAGTTAAATTGCAACTCCAAAACCGAGAATTTCAAATGATTTAGAGAGTAACTTATGAGTGAAAAGACAGTAACACTGATTGAAGGAAGCTTATTACCAAAAGGAGATTATGTTTCATCAGGATTTTCCACCATCCAGCCAGATTCATATTTTCCAAATATAATTTTGGGAAATAAATATGATTCTTTTTGGCTTTACTTACGACGGGATATTACTCATAACTGGTACGTGGATAAGCGACGACAAAATGTAGGGTTTGTTAGCAGAGATGAAGCTCATATTCTATACAATACAGCCTTAAAATTTCGAGGAAAAAAAGCTTTAGAAATAGGTTGCTGGATGGGTTGGTCAGCTTGTCATCTGGCTTTAGGAGGAGTAGAGTTAGATGTAATCGATCCGATGCTATCTGAACAATTATTTAATGAAAGCGTTACAGAGTCACTAAAATCAGCAGGCGTTAAGGAATCTGTAAATCTCATACCAGGATTTAGCCCTCAAAAAGTAGAAGAGATCGCAAATAAATTTCAACGAAAATGGTCATTGATATTTATAGATGGTAATCACGAAGCACCAGCTCCGCTCAATGATGCAATTATTTGTGAACAACTTGCAGAAGCAGATGCTTTAGTTTTATTTCACGATTTGGCTTCTCCTGATGTAGGTCAAGGCTTGGACTATTTTAAAGAGAAAGGGTGGAACACAATGGTGTATCAAACTATGCAAATTATGGGAGTTGCATGGCGGGGAAATGTTGAGCCTGTAATACATCAGCCAGATCCTAAAATTAACTGGCGCTTACCTCCACATTTACAAGGTTATTTTGTAAGTGGTTCAGTTGAATCTGCGGTGGAAGATAAAATTGCAGAAATTCTCAAAGCAGTTCGACCATTGACTTTATTGAGTGAAAGAAAGTTATTCTCACTTTATAGTCAGGCAAAACAAATATATTGTTATCTTTTCTGGCTGCCAAAAATGTTACTACTAGCGATCGCCAGAATCAAACCTATCAAGGGCAGCTAGCTTTGTACTATCAGCCATAGACCTCTTGCAAAAGTGCTTTTTGCAAGAGAGGGGAAAAGGGTAAAGGTTAAAGGGAAAAGGGAAAATAACAAACCTTTCCCCTTTTCCCCTTCCCCTTTTCCCGACTTTTGCAAGAAGTCTCATGACTAGCGACTGTGTATGTGTCGCTAATCATGGCTTTCTGTGGATGAAACATAGAGCTTCGATTGATCGTGCTTCCGTCGCTCGTCTTGATCGAGCAATTGTATTGCCTGGTAGTCTAAAAGTGCATGAGTCATTTTTGAATTGACAACCATTTCAAAGAAATCAGAACGCTCAATGGCAATAACTTTGATCGCTGCTTCATTTGCCGCACGTACTGTTGCTGTGCGCTTGTTTTGCTGGAGTAATCCTATTTCACCAAAACAGTTATTAGGCCCCAATGTTTTTAATAATTTTGATTCTGAACCTGAAAACTCTTGAATGATTTCTACCTCCCCTTCAATCAAGATATAGAATCTATCAGCCACATCACCCTGGCGAATAACAATTTCACCAGGCTGGAAGGTCAACATTTTTAACCTGGGAATCAACTTAACTAATTGCTTATCCGTTAAGGTTGGTAAAGTAACAGATAGCTGACCCTCATAGTCCACATCCAGTTTGCCATCTTCCATACGCACAATGCGATCGCTAGCGCCAAAGATCCGACTGTCATGGGTAACAATCAAAACCGCACTTCCTTGTTCTTTCGCCAGTGTGGTCATTAGTTCGGTGACTTCTTGCCCTGTTTGCCGATCTAAAGCGGATGTCGGCTCGTCCGCCAGAAGTAATCGAGGACGGTGAACGAGGGCGCGGGCGATCGCCACACGTTGTTTTTGCCCGCCAGAGAGATCCCTGGGGTAAGCATTCAAGTGCTGCCCTAGCCCCACCGCTTTCAGAATTTGCGAACTTTGGCTTTTTGCTTTTTGAGGCGTGAAATTATCCTGTAGTTCCAGCGAAACCATCACATTCTGCTGGACAGTCATAAAATCCAGTAAGTTAAAATGCTGAAAAACATAGCCGATTCCTCGCCGTATTTGCATTCGCTGGATTTCGTTGGCTCCCTTCAATTCATAATTCAAGACTTTGAGACTGCCCTCTTGAACAGAACGCATACAGCCAATTAGAGATAGTAGTGTTGTTTTTCCAGAACCAGATGCTCCAGTTAAAATAACAACTTCTTTCGGGTGAATATCTAGATCAATTTCAAATAATATTTGTCTTTGACTTTTGCCTTCCCGGTAATAATGATTCAGCCTTTTAATGGCTATAACCTGATTCATAAACCTATAAAATTAAGGAATTAAATTTACTTAAAAACATCGACTGGATCTGCATCTTTAACCTTTAGTAAGGAAAATCCTGCTGATATTATGCAAATCATGCAGACTAATCCGAGAACAAATAATCCTGATTCTACAGTCATTTTGATAAATATTTTTGTAGTTTTAACTAGATAATCATAAGCCAAGCATGATATTATTGCACCTGGGATATATCCGGCAATAACCAAAAATATTGCCTCTTGAAAAACTATAGAAACTAAAGAATTGTGGTTAAGACCCAAAGCCTTTAACGTTGCATAATTGGCAAGATTATGCGTAACCTTTACATAAAGTATTTGGTATAAAATAAAAATACTAATAATAATAGCAATAATCAAAATAAACCGAAAGATGAAGCCCATCGGTGAGTTGCTTTCATGAAATATTTTTTCTCTAGCGATTAATTCTGATTTAGAAAATATTTTAATGTTTGCCGGAAGATAAGTTCTTAATTGCTCAACAGTTTGCTTTATATTGGCATCTGAATTAGCATCTAGTTTTAATTTAATTAAGCCAGCATCTATTTTTGTCAGGCTCCGCCCAAATAATTGACTAAAAGTTGTTGGATTAATAATAAAACTAGCATCATAAGCATTATTAACCCCTAACTCAAAAAGTCCAATAACTCTAAGTTCTCGCAACGATCCATTGGCTCCTGCTAAAACTTCTGCCGATGATTTGCCTGTTTCGTTGAATTCAGTAATGATAGGACTAAATTCATTTCTGGCATTACGGTCAAATAAAGCAAATTTTTGCTTGTTTAATTTTTCAATATTCTCTTTAAGTCCAGGAAGATTTAGTGTTTGTATATTAGCAGGAATGCCTATAACGTTCACTCTAATACGATAAAGAGACTGATTTCTGTCGTACCATTGGGTTGAAGTAATATAAAGTGGTGCGACAGATTCAACGTTCTTTAATGCTAGTGCTTGATATAAAGGTCTGGAGGAAAACATTACTGGTTGCAGTACAGTTGAAGAGAGAGAGCTAACTAAAACAATATCTGCATTAAAATTTAAAGGTAATTGCAACGCCCCTTCTAAAAAAGCATTTCTCAGCCCAAGCTGCATAAAAATGAGAAATGTAATGCAAAAAATTCCCACAATTCCCGCTATAGTTTGATTGCGTTGATATCTCAATTGCAACCAAGCAATGGGAATTTTTTGAATTTCAATTACAAAACGTCGAATCATTCTTTAAGTCCTATTGATACATCAACTTTGAGATTTGTCATTCCTGCTACAACACGGCTATTTTCCCGATTCAGGCGAATTTTCACTTCTACCACATGAGCATCCACATCTGTTGCGGCATCTGTATCTAAAACATCGCGTTTACCAATTTCTAAACCTACTTGGGATACTTTTCCAAAGAGCGGTTTAGTGAGACTGGGACTGGTAATCGTTGCTGTTTGGCCTAAATGTATCTTGGGGATATCTGTTTCGTAAACCTCTGCTACTACCATCATTTGCATCGTATTACCTAAACTCACGATGCCTTTCGTCCCTACCATTTCACCAGGAGAAGTTTGCACCTTAATGATTTGTCCAGTTCGGGGCGATCGCACCACACTCAAGGCCAATTCCGCCTGAGCCTGCATCACCTTTGCCTTTGCCTGTTTCACTTCAGCCTGAGACAACTGCACATCTACTGGACGCACTTCTGCCAAACTATTCAAAGAGGCACGGGCTTGATTTACCTGTCGTTGTGCCGCTTCCATCCCCAAGCGTTTGCTATCGTACTGGGAAGCCGAAACCGCTCCCTCGTGGTACAAACTGCGATACCGTGACTCCTCCATCTGAGCATTTTTCAATTCCGCTTCCAAACGAGCGATCGCCGCTTGTTGAGCTTGTAAATCTCCCTGTTTCGCCCCCGCTCGTACCTGCATTAATCGCGCTTGGGCTACTCTCACCTCTTCTAGCGCCATATTTACAGTTGCCAGACGACGAGTATAATTATCCAACACCGCAAGCACTTGCCCCGCCTTCACCCAATCCCCTTGCTGCACGCGTAGCTGTTGGATGCGGGCTGATTCCGTTGAAGAAGGCGGAAACACTTGAATTACTTCTCCTTCAGGTTCCACACGCCCCAAAGCCGTCACCGCTTGCATCACCATTGGAGTTACAACCACTGGCTGAGGTTTAACTGCTTCACTCGTCCCCATTATCCGATATGCGATCGCCCCACTAAGCGCGATTCCACCATAAAATACTGTACTTAAAAATACGGTTAATTTAGTATTTCTACTATTGTCATTACGGGTAAATAAATGTGTCATAGTTCTTCCTACTTGGAGTATAAAACTATTGTTAGATATAGGATATAAGTCAACTTCACCTTGATAAAGCAAGAAATCAAAGCATAAATTATCTGGTAAAGTTTTTCTCCTTACAATATATATTGTTCCCATTTTGACTGCCAATCGCTATATACTGACTTCTGCAAGAAACTGAGTCAGATCATGTCCGCTTGATTGCTTATTAAACGCGAATCACCCCACCCCGATTTTGTTTAAAACCGGGGTGGGGTGACGTGGATCGTTCGTAATGCTAAGTCATATCATGTCCGCTTAATCACTTATTAAACGCGAATCACCCCACTCCGCCAAAGCTGTGCTTTGTCTCCCCTCCCGAAGAGCGGGGAGGGGTTGGGGGCAATACAGTTCAGTTAAGCTTTTTTCTCTCCCCCTGCTCCCGAAGCCTCCCCTGCTCCCCCTGCCTGCCTTAACAGATAAATTTGCTTAACTAAACTGTATTGGGGTTGGGGGTGGGGTGCGATGACTATGGGAATCGTAACTAATTATGCGGACATGATATAAGTAGACTCAATATCAAGCCTTTATAAGGGTTTCACCTTAAGTTGACAGCAATGCTTGGGAGTATCTCGCCTTAAAAAACAAGCTAACCGAATGGTTTTAAGATGCCATTGTGAAGCAATTGCTAATAAATCTATAACTATATATATACTTTTTCACGGTGATTTGGCGATCGCAGCCCAAACTCTATGGTGAACCTGAAGAATTGGTGTCGGATATCTTGCTTCGAGTAATGCTGCCAATTCTTGGTCAAATATTTCTACTTTTTCTGGTGTTAGGCTAGCTCCCACACCAGCACTCGCCCGAATTCTTCCCCGCCAATCTTCATGTGTATAAGGTACAAATACATCGTAAGAAAATGTGCGGATGTCTCGGAATCCAACTTCGCCAATATCCTGTAACCACAGGGGATGCAAGCCATTACCGCCGGCCATATCCCAGGCGGGATTATGAGCCTCGATCAATTGTTCTGTGGCTTCCACGACATTACCTTTTAAGGGTATCCAATCAAAATGAGCGATCGCGATCGAGCCATTTTTTTTCAATATCCGAGTAACTTCTTTGACAGCACGGGGACGATCAAACCAATGCCAACACTGTCCAGCAGTCACCACATCGGCACTTGCATCTGGTAACTCGGTATTCTCGGCGGTTGCGACTCGATAATCTACTTTGAGTTGGGCAGATTCGCTTAAGAATCTCGCTTGTTCTAAAAGTGATGCTGATGGATCTATGCCAATTACATAAGCACCTCTATCAGCAAAGCCCCGCGCTAGTGTTCCTGTACCTGTACCAAGGTCAACAATATTTTGCCCTGGTAAACCTATACCATATTCAGACAGTTTGTTAAATAATGAACTGGGAAAGCCAGCGCGGTGTTTTGCATAATCAGTAGCAGTTGCACCAAAATCAATTTTCATACCTACAAAACTATTTTTGTAACAATTGTCTAGGCTAGAAGTTCTCTACCCAAGGACGTAGTTCTATTTCATAAGTCCAAGCACTACGGGGTTGGCGTAAAATGCTGAGATAAGTTTGAGCGATCGCATCCGGGTCAAGAGTACTATCAGGATTATCTACTGGATCTTGGCGCTCTGCTGAACGGATTCCACCATCAATCACGAAATGCGCCACATGGATATTTTTTGGTGCTAGTTCTCTAGCAATACTCTGAGCCAAACCGCGCAGTGCAAATTTACCCATTGCAAAAGGAGCAGACAAAGGATAACCCTTAACGCTGGCTGAGGCTCCAGTAAAAAATATAGCACCACCACCAAGTTGCAAAAATCTTTTGGTAGCAGCTTGGGCAACGAGAAAGCCTCCATAAGCAGTTACCTCTAGGGTTTTTGCCACCTCACCAGGGTCTAGATCAACAAGAGGCCCCCGCACTCGGTAACTAGGATTGTAAATGACAATATTTGGGGAACCGACTTTTTTATCAATATCAATAAATAACTGTTCTACTTCATCTGGCTTAGAGGCATCAGCAGCAAAACTAACTGCGCCAATTTCATCGCTTAATTGAGTGAGTTTTTCTATTTGACGAGCTGCTAAAGCGACGGTGAATCCTTCTTTGGCAAATAGACGGGCTAAAGATGCGCTTAGTCCACTACCTGCACCGACAATTAAAGCTGTTGTTGCCATATTTTAAACCTGTAGTGCTTATTCTGCCTAGCTTAGAGCTTTTCTTAGCCTCATTCGATTAAGAATTGAGGGTGACTGAAGATAACGGTGAATTGCCTTTATTGGGACTTTGACCAATTTGCAGTACACAAACTGCGGCAATTAGACAGAGAACGCCTGATAAAATAAACGCTTGTAAATAACTACCTGTCCAAGTTCTCAACACTCCGGCTCCGAATGCTGCTGTGGCTGCACCGATCTGGTGTCCTGCGACAATCCAACCAAACATCACGCCGACATTTTCTTTACCGAAGACATTAGCAACAAGACGGACTGTCGGTGGTACGGTGGCAATCCAATCAAGTCCATAGAAGACGGCGAAGATGGAAAGTCCATACAAGGAAAAATTGAAACTGAAGGGCAAAAAAATCAAAGACAAACCCCGCAGTCCATAGTACCAAAACAATAAGTAGCGATTGTTCCAGCGATCGGATAGCCAACCGGACATAGTAGTTCCAAAAAAATCGAATAGTCCCATGATTGCCAAAAGCCCCGCAGCCTTGACTTCCGGGATACCGTGGTCAATACAAGCAGGAATCAGATGAGTACCAATTAACCCATTTGTGCTAGCACCACAGATAAAAAAGCTACCAAATAACAGCCAGAAATCTCTATTACGCATTCCCAGCCAGAGAGCGTTAAGGGTAGAGGCGATGGAATTTGCTCTAGGCTGTGATATTTCCACAGTTTCGCTGTTGTCGCCAAAGGGTCGCAAACCGACATCCGCCGGACGATCGCGCATAAAGGCTGCGATCGCTGGAATAATTAGAAGTGCTGCACCAGTCAGAGCTAGAGCCGCAATTCGCCACCCAAAGCGATCGGCTATTGAGGCCAGCATCGGCAGAAATACCAGTTGCCCTGTAGCTGTACTGGCAGTTAAGATGCCCAGAACTAAACCCCGCTTTTCCAAAAACCAGCGATTGACAACAATAGCACCCAAAACCAGGGCAATAACTCCGCTACCAGAACCGACAACTACACCCCACAGCAAGACTAGCTGCCAGGAAGCTGACATCACAGTGGTTAAACCGACACCGAGGGCAATGATAGCAAGTGAGAACACCATCATCCGACGAATGCCGATTCGCTCCATAACTGTGGCGGCAAAAGGGCCAATTAATCCGTAGAGTACTAAGTTAATAGAGATTGCCAAAGATATAGTTGCTCTACTCCAGCCGAACTCCTGTTCGAGAGGCACTATAAAAACTCCGGGAGCAGAGCGAATTCCGGCTGCAACGAGCAAGGCTAGGAATGTTAAGCCAGCTACAATCCAGGCATAGTGGAACGGACGACGCGCTAGGAAGGAGGGTAAGGACATGGTTGGCGAGGGGGAGTGGGGGCAGGGGCAGCACTTCGGCTACGCTCAGTGACCGGGGAGCAGGGGGGCAGAGGGAGCAGGGGGGCAGGGGAGGCAGGGGAGGTGATTATTAAAGGCTCATTCACAAGTATCAAAGACTCCTCGGCGAGTATCAAAGACTCGTTGGCGAGTATCAAAGACTCGTCGGCGAGTATCAAAGACTCATTCACGAGTATCAAAGACTCGTTGGCGAGTATCAAAGACTCATTCACGAGTATTAAAGACTCGTTGGCGAGTATAAAAGACTCATTTACGAGTATCAAAGGCTCGTTGGCGAGTATCAAAGACTCATTCCCTATTGCCTATTGCCTATTGCCTATTGCCTATTCCCCATTCCCAATTTAGGAAAAGTTACCCTGCATAAGGATTACCGATTCTGTCTACAGAGACGTTGGAGGAGAATGGCAAACGACCGGGATTTAAGCGTGGTTCGGCTGCATAGCCAACGGGAACTAAAACAGCGATCGCTAAATCTGGATTATCCCCAGCACCAATCACTTGTTTTACCTGATCCTCAACCCAACCGTTCATAAAACAAGTGGATAATCCCAAACTTTCTGCTGCTAACACCAAATGAGTTGCGGCAATGATGGCATCTTTGATTGCATATTCGCGTCGTTTGTCGCCTAACGTAGCTTGAAATTGTGGGATGGCGGTTTTAAAGTAGTTTACCGTGCCTTCATTCCATGCCCCAGTTTCAAGTCCCCGCTCTAGAATTGGGGCCAAGTTTTGTTCGCCTGCGTTAGGATCGGCGGCAAACACAAAGGTTACAGGTGCTTGGACAATTTGCTGTTGATTCCACGATGCTGCTGATAGTGCTGCCTTTTGCGCTTCATCTTGCACAATAATAATTTGCCAGTCCTGGATATTATAACTACTAGGTGCTGCCACGGTTAACTCTACCAGTTGCTTAAGTAGTTCTGGGGCGATGGGGTCTGTTTTAAAAGTTTTGATGGAACGACGTTGAGCGATCGCACTTGGTACATCTAAAGGTTGAGTTTGCGTGATGGAACTCATGAGATTCTCCTGATAGTTGAGTTATGACCAAATAATTCGTAATGACGTTCTCTACGAAACGCTAAAAACAAGCGAACGCACACTTGTTTTGCGTAATGCTAACGTAATTAAGATACAAGCAAATCTATTTATTCAGGAAACAAAAATAAAAATTATTCCTTGTTTCAGAACAAACGATTTGCCTACGCCACACGCCAGCTACTGTCATACAACAGATTTCAAGGAAGTGTTGTACAGAAGCTCGCGTCTTAAAACCAGGTATAAAAGCTCTTTGAATTCTAAATTCGGTGTTGCTGAATCGAGGTATGAATTTGGATGTAGAGACGTTGCATTGCAACGTCTCTACAATGCAACGTCTCTACAAGGATTTTGAAATAACGCAAAATTATTTTTCATACCGCAATCAGCAATGCCCTAAATTCTGAATTCTGAATTCTGACCGGAGGCGGAGCGTCTCCGGCTCCGCTCCTGAATTCTGCTGTAATTACGAATTACACCTTAGCTACCTGCTCATTAGCAGATGACCAAAATGGATAATCTGTATATCCTTCTTCACCGCCACCATAAAAGGTTGCTTGATCTGCTTCATTTAGTGGTGCATTCAAAGCCAAGCGTCGGGGTAAATCGGGATTTGATATAAATAATGTGCCAAAGGCAACTAAATCTGCTGCTTTGCTGGCTAGTACCGCATCACCTTTTTCACGGGTATAACCACCATTGACGATGAGTGTACCTGTAAAGCGATCGCGTATATGACTGGTGGGTACAATTATGCCGCCATGTCTGATGTCTGCCTCTGTTGCCTCATAAATATGCAGATATGCCAAATTAAATTGGTTCAATGCTTGAGCTGCATAACCAAATGTCTCTAGGGGGTTGGAGTCGCCTATATCGTTAAAAGTTCCACTGGGAGATAAACGTACTCCTACCCGGTTAGAATCCCACACAGTAGTTATCGCCTCTGTGATTTCTAACAGGAGTCGGGCGCGATTCTCAATGGAACCGCCATATTTATCTGTACGTTGATTGGTGCGATCGCGCAAAAACTGATCTATTAAATAACCATTAGCTGAGTGAATTTCCACGCCATCAAACCCAGCCGCTAGGGCATTTGCCGCTCCCTGACGATACTGTTCTACTATCTGCGGTATTTCCGAAGTTTCTAAAGCACGGGGAGTAACAAAGGGTTTTGGCCCTTCATAAGTTGCAGCTTCACCTTTAGGAGCAATGGCAGAAGGTGCTACAGGTAAAGCTCCATTCGGTTGTAAGTCTGGGTGAGAAATCCTGCCTACGTGCCATAGTTGCAGAAAAATTCTCCCTCCGTGCTGATGTACCGCATCGGTTACTAGCTTCCATCCCTCTATCTGCTCTGGTGAATGAATTCCTGGTGTAGCGGGATAGCCCTGTCCTTCAGGAGTTACCTGTGTTGCTTCAGAAATAATCAGTCCGGCGGAAGCACGTTGAGTGTAGTAGGTAGCATTCAGTTGGTGTGGGACGTTTCCCTTACCTGCCCTGTTTCGGGTTAAGGGAGCCATCACTATCCGGTTAGGTAATTCCAGATTCCCTAATTGGTAAGCAGAGAATAAGTTGATATCAGTAGTCATGTCACTTCGCTCCAATTTAAAATTCAAAATTCCTAACCCCACATTTGTGAAATCAGCAAATAGATTATGCGGTAGGACACAGCAATGTGCCCCAATGACAGATGTAGTTCAAATATTAAACAATCGACCGAATAACGCCACCATCTACCCGCAAAGCTGCACCATTCGTTGCTGAAGCTACAGGGCTGGAAAGGTAAACTACAATCGCTGCTACTTCTTCATTAGTTGCAAAGCGTTTGATTAAGGAACTTGGACGCACATTTTGAAAAAATTCAGCCTCTACTTCTGCTGCACTAATACCACGTTCGTGTCCTAGCTGGGAAATAAACTTTTCAACTCCTTCTGAGCGGGTTGGCCCTGGAAGGACAGAGTTTACTGTGACTCCAGTCCCGACAGTCATCTCTGCTAGACCTTTTGCAATGGCTAGCTGCGCTGTCTTGGTTGTGCCATAGTGAATCATTTCCACTGGGATCTGAATGGCAGATTCGCTGGAGATAAAAATTATTCGCCCCCAGTTTTGCTCTAGCTGCTTTTGCAGATATTGCCGACTCAAACGGACTCCACTGAGGACGTTAACCTCAAATATCTTTAACCAATCTTCATCAGTAATATCAAAGAAAGTTTTTGGCTCATAAATACCCACATTGTTTATGAGTATATCAACGTGAGGAACCTCTTGAATGAGTTTCTCTACCCCTGATGTAGTGCCTGCGTCAGCAACAACACCAGAAACTTTCGCTTCAGGTGTGCTTTGCTTAATTTTAGCGATCGCTTGAGCGACTCGTTCTTCAGACCGACCGTTGACAATCACTGATGCACCCTCTTGAGCTAGCCCAAGAGCGACGGCCATTCCAATACCTGCGGTTGAGCCACTCACCAAGGCGGATTTACCATGCAATTTCAAGTCCATTTCGCTCTTTCCCCGTTATTTGAAACAGAATTCAGGAGTCAGAAGTCAGGAGTCAGGAGTCTAATATATTTTGACTCCTGGCTCCCTCTAAAGAAGACTGCAAACTAAATGCGTCTCACAATAGTACCTAGATTAAAGATGCTGTGCTAAGGTCTTATTCAAGGTAGTTTTTGGAACTGCCCCAACGACAGTATCAACCTGCCGACCTCCCTTAAAAACCATCAGCGTCGGAATGCTGCGAATTCCATAGTGGCTAGCGACAGTAGGATTTTGATCGGTGTTCAGCTTCACAAATTTCACTTGTCCTTCGTATTCAGCAGCAACTTCATCGACGACTGGGCCCACCATCCGGCAAGGGCCACACCACGGGGCCCAAAAGTCCACTAATACCGGAATTTCACTTTCCAAGACTTCTTGCTTAAATGTGGCTTCTGTGACATTTGTAATGGATGACATAAATTGCCCTCCTAATTAATTCTATAATTCGATAATATCGAATAATAAAAATATATGCCACCTGATGAGATAATGCAACTATGAGATTTCTTTATCATCCAGATCGAAAAAATATTTCTTTACCGGGCGTGTTGTATGCATTGGGCGATCCGGTGCGGTTAGAGATTGTGAGACTACTGGCGACTGAGGGGGAACAATGCTGTGCCAAATTTGATTTTGCGATCGCCAAGTCTACTATGTCCAATCACTTCAAGATTTTGCGAGAGTCGGGGATAGTCTTTACACGCAAAGAAGGAACACAGCATATTAACATACTGCGACGTGAAGATTTAGAGGTGCTGTTTCCAGGGTTGTTGGATGTGGTATTGAAAGCCGCTCAACCATTGCCGATTGAGTCTGCCAGTACTAAACAAACAGCTTATCGGATTTAGGGGCATTGGGCATGGGGCGATTGCTACCTGTTTAATAATCTGCTCGTTTTTCTTTTTGTGTTTCTAAATCAGCGAGGATATCATGTTGTTCTTGAAAAAGCCTTGGAGTGTGAGATAAACCTAAATCTGTAGAGAGCAAATCAATACCGTCGATAATTTTGGGTATCTGAGCTCGATCAACTTGTAGACCAAGAAAGCATTTCTCCCTGTAATCTGGCCTTCCCTGAAAGAGTTCGATGTCTACGACGGGCTACGCCTACGCTCTTTTTAAAGGGCGCATAACCTGATAAGCTTTTTCAGCCTTCTCAATTGATACTTGAGGGATTGGAGATTGCAGCCTGAGAACTGCTAGATCAATTAAATCTCTTGCCTCAACGCTGTCATCTGCGTAACGGTCAGAATTTGACAGCAGCTTAGAGGTAAAGCAGTCATTGAAGCTTAAGCAAGGAACGAGTGACCACTTTGGATATCTTGGTGGATCTAGTTGAAAACGAGTTTCGGCAATAATTTCCGTTTTAATCGGCACATCATCCACAAAAACATCATCCGAATTCCATATTGGTCAGTTGTACTACGTCCAACTTGGATTTTACTTAAATCCCGAAATAATGCTTCATGTCCACCCTCAAATATCACTGTCCGCAGATATTTGTAGCCTTCTGTACCAACAGAAGCGATAAAATCAACGTCCTTACTCCAGTGATATTCTTCAAACTCAAATGCAAGAAGGGTTCCGCCACCGAAGTAAGCAGAACCCTTCCTAAGTATGTCCGAATCTAAGGATTCAAGAACTGTGAGAATTTGATTATGATGTTCTAACCTAAAGGTCATAAACAAACTTGCAACCAGGATTTATAGCGTCTGGCAAGTTCCTGAAGAAAATTGAGTTCTTCACCTTCAAGATTATTAAATAAATTGTGATACTGCCAGCCACGCTCATAACGACTCAGCATTTGTTCTGAAGTAAACCGATACACATCGGCAGTTTGCCAACAAATGGACTCCAAAAAAGGCAGTTTTTTGGGGATAGTAACAGGATTAATTGTTGGTGTTGCGGTTGTCATAGCTCTTTTAATCAACCACTTTCGGCTTATTTTTATTTAGATTAGCATTGTGGATATCCACATTCAATTTTATTCTAACTATAAATTATCTGGTTTGGAGTAAACTCTTCCTTTCCAAACACCGCCGTGTCCTTGCCAGGATACAGGTGGCGAATAGGCAGGGTGGATTAATTGGTTATCAAAGGATATTTGCTGAATTATGAATTATAAATTTTAGGGTTGACACAATTAGCCAAGCGATCGCCCCTCAGCCCTGCGATTAAGTTAGCGATCGCCATTGAAGCCATTTTTGAGCGCGTTTGACGGCTGGCACTACCAATATGAGGTGCAATAATTAGATTTTCTAAGGTCAACAACAAGCTGTCGCTAGGAATCGGTTCTGGTTCGGTGACATCCACAGCCGCCGCCGCAATTTGACCACTTGCAAGGGCACGATATAGAGAATCTGGATCTACAATAGTTCCTCGCGCCGTGTTAATCAAAATAGCCGATCGCTTCATCAACTCAAATTGGCGATCGCTAATCAAATGATAAGTATCATCAGATGATGGTGTATGCAGTGTCACAAAATCAGACTCTTGCAGTAAGTGTTCTAACGTAGCAAACTCCACACCTAAAGATTGTTCTAATTCTGGGCTGCATCGTTGCCTAGTCGTATACAAAATCTGCATTTCAAAACCTTTGGCACGACGAGCAACTGCTTGACCAATCCGCCCAAAACCGACAATTCCCAAGGTAGCGCCTGTAACATTTGGCCCCAACAATAAATCTGGTTCCCAAGTCTGCCACAAACCTGCACGAGTAAACCGATCTGCCTCTACTACTCGCCGTGCAGCTGCCATTAGTAATGCCCAGGCAAAATCTGCGGTAGCATCGGTTAACACCCCAGGAGTATTACCGACAGGAATTTGCCGTGCCGTAGCGGCGGCAATGTCAATGTTATCGTAACCTACCGCCATTTGACTGATGACTTTGAGTTTCCCAGACTCGATGAGTTGCCGATCGATTTGGTCAGTCAGCAGACATAGCAAACCATCTATTTCTTTGACTTTTTCTAGTAAAATTTCGTAGGGAGGGGGTTGGCGTTCTGGCCAAACTTCGACAATAGCGAGCGATCGCAGTTGCTCTAATTCGATGGGTAGGCGACGAGTAACGAAGACTTTAGCTTGAAGCATAATTTTTGAACCTTTTATCTCATCAAAGAGATATATTGCTGGTTCATTTTATCTTTGCTTAGTCTACCCTAAATATAGATGTTTATCCGTGGTGGTATATAGCAATCCGATTTGATTTCTGTTCGCGCCGCTTGGCGAAGGCAATAGGCAATAGGCAATAGGCAAGAAGCCTCTTTTAGTTGTACTGAATTTTTTCACGGAATCAAATATAGAGTCCTGTATCAATAATTTATGACTAACTCAACTCCAATGGATGACGAGAAAAAGCTCCCCAAGAAGAAGGGCAAGTCGCTTCCTCCCAAGCTGATTATCTGGCTAGGAAAGTTTGTCTGGACAAGTATGTGGCAATTAATGATGTCAAATCTTGCTCCTCGCAATCAGTCAGGCGCATATATTCGTCCTAATAGCCAGTTTCGCAAGTTTATCGGCACAGAATCAGGAAATCCACATCCACCAGCAACGGGACGCTACAAACTCTATGTAGGGCTGGGCTGTCCTTGGGCACACCGAACTTTGGTTGTGCGATCGCTCAAAAAACTCGAAGCGGTAATATCAGTGTGTATCGTTTCTCCTTCTCCGATTGAAGGCGGTTGGATATTTAATAACCAGGAAGAAGAAGGTTGCAGCACACTGGCTGAATTTTATCAGAAGGCAGAACCCGGCTACAGTGGACGCTCTACAGTACCAGTACTATGGGATAACCAAACAAAAACTATCGTCAATAATGAGAGTTCAGAGATTATTGTCATGCTGAACTCTGAGTTTAACGAGTTTGTCAACAATCCGACGCTAAATCTTTACCCAGAAGAACTTCAAGAGAAAATTGACTGGTGGAATGAGAAGATTTATCACGCGGTAAATAACGGTGTGTATCGCTGCGGCTTTGCCCAGACTCAAGAAGCATACAATCAAGCCTGTAATGAACTGTTCGCAACTCTTGATGAGATTGAACTGGCATTGCAGACTAATCGCTATCTCTGCGGTGAACATCTTACACTTGCAGATGTGCGTTTGTTCACAACATTATTTCGGTTTGATAGTGCCTACTATGGGCTATTTAAATGCAATAAGCAGCGAATTCGCGACTATCAGAATCTCGGAGCTTATCTACGCGATCTGTATCAGCTTCCGGGTGTGGCTGACACTTGCGACGTAGAAACTGTGAAGCGGGACTACTACGGGAACTTATTCCCGCTCAATCCCGGCGGAATTATCCCCAATGGCCCTGATATGTCCTATCTTAATCAACCACACGATCGCGATCGCATCGGCAAGGTAAATGCTTCATGAACCGATTAACACCAAGTATTATCAGTAGTGTACGCACTCGCTCCTTTAACCCTGAAAGCCTTGATTTCGCTCACTGCGTCAGTTATAACAGTTTTGAATTTTAGATTTTGGTTCAAAATTATGTCTAGCAAGCCAAACTAAATTACAATGCGCTCTTGGTTAAACAGTACGCTTCGCATTCGCTTAGTACTTCTCGTCCTTTTAGCTGTTATTCCAGCACTAGGATTAATTCTTTACACTGCTTCCGAACAACGGCGTACCGCTACAGCAGAGGCACGAGAACAGACACTACGGTTGGCGAGATTGGCGGCTAATAACCAGAAGCAGGTTGTAGAAGGAACCCGTCAACTGCTGATGATATTGGCACAGATGCCAGTTGTCCGTCAAGGGAATTCAGCAGAGTGTAATCAATTACTCACCGATATTCTGAAACAACATTCAGTATACGCTAATTTTGCTGTACTTGATGCTCAAGGAAACACGATTTGTACCGGGATTCCCGATGGTGTGAATGTCAAAGACCGCAGTTATTTCCAACGTGCTTTACAAACCCGGAAATTTACAGTTGGTGACTATCAAATAGATCGCGTCACTAAAAAAGCTACCCTGAATTTTGCTTATCCAATTTTAGACAAGACAGGGCGATCGCAAACTTTGGTTGTAGCTGCACTTGATTTAGCTCAGTTAAATCAGTTGGCGGCGCAAATAAAAATGCCCCAAGGCTCGGTGCTGAGTTTGGTTGACAGCAAAGGAACACTTTTAGTCCGCTATCCCAATGCACAAACTTGGGTAGGAAAATCTATATCGCCGGATGCTTTCGCCAGAATGAAAATTGCTCAGGGTGAGGGGATCGATGAAGTGACTAGCCTTGATGGTGTGTCGCGAATCTTTGCCTTTATTCCTTTGGGCGATAATCCAGCCAAGCCGGATGGATATATCAGGATTGGTATTCCCAAGTCTGAAGTTTTTGCTGATGCTGATAGTTTATTAGTCAGAAACTTAATTAGTTTAGGTGCAGTTACTTTTTTAGCGATCGCTGCTGCTTGGGTAGGTGGAGATATATTTTTTCTCCAGCAGATACAATCTTTAGTACAAACAGCCAAGACCTTGGGTAATGGTCAACTCAACACACGTACTGGACTTGCTCATATATCGGGAGAACTTGGTCAACTGGCACAAGCTATTGACGAAATGGCCGCAGCATTGGAAGCACGAGAAATAGCCAGGACTTACGCAACTGTCACAAGCAATGGCGCGGTGTAGCCGCGCCGCGCGCCAAGCAACTACACGATAAACATG
>NZ_JAVRBY020000024.1:0-100236 GCF_034531035.1 Nostoc sp. DedQUE02
TGTTTATCGTGTAGTTGCTTGGCGCGCGGCGCGGCTACACCGCGCCATTGCTTGTGACAGTTGCGTAAGTCCTGTTTGAGAAAGTTCTGATTGTTGAATAGCGATCGCTAAGTGTGTTGCCAATTGTTGAAGGGAAGGGAGAAAAATACTTTGTTAGTTTCAGTATTCAAATCAAGTAAAATCCCAACCCAGCAGTTGAGCAACCTGAGCAGGTAGGGTAACTGGATTAAAGGGTTTGGGGATTACACCTGCGACTTGATACTGTTGCAAAATTTGCGAATCCAACCATCGCGCTTTAGCACTGAGCAGCACTACAGGAATAGCTTGAGTTTCTGGATGATTTCTTAGTTTATTCATAAAGTCAAAATTAGCTAAATCGCGGATTGAGATATCTAATACAATCGCATCAGGACTATGGTGTACCGCATTCTGTAATCCTTCTAATGGAGAATCTGCTGTCAGCACATTCCAACCAGCTAAATCTTGGAGGCAAAATTGTACTATCTCACGTACATTCAGTTCATCATCAATGAGCAATATCGTTTTGCCGATTATACTTACCTCCTGTAGCATATTCATGTCATTTCATATACCTTTTTAGGGGTATAAAATATTTTTATCTGTAAACAAAAAATATAGATGACAAAAATAAAAAACTAATAAAGATATAAATTCTGTTACAAAACTTAAAAGTTAACTGTCCCAGCCCAGAATCTTAGTAACTTCGTTGCAGATAGAGATGGGTTCAAAGGGTTTGGTAATAATCCCGGCAATTCCCATCTGGGCAAAACGAGCGCGATCACTCCCTTGGACTTTCGCTGTTAACAGAATCACTGGAATCCCTTGGGTTGCTGAATTTGCCTGAAGTTTTTCGTAGACTGCAAAGCCGTCCATGTCAGGCATAGAGACATCAAGTAGAATGGCATCAATATGTTCTATCTGGGCGATTTTTAGTCCTTCTGCTCCTGATGCAGCAGTCAGGGTATCCCATCCTCCCAAGTCTTCTAAACAAGCTTGTACTAATTCGCGGATTCGTTCTTCATCATCCACAATTAACAATCTTTTAGTCATTTGTCATTTGTCATTTGTCATTTATCATTTGTCATTTGTCATTGGGCATTGGGCATCCCTTCTCTGCGAGACGCTACGCGTAGCTTGCTTCCACGAAGTGGTACGGCTTACCTCGGCTCCGTTCGGCACAAGTCGCTCAGGGCAAGTGGGCATTGGGCATTGAGCATGGGGATTGAATCTTCAATTTTGAATTTTGAATTTTGAATTTTGAATTGATTTCTCCCCTGCCTAATTTCCCGGCAATGGCAGAGTGAAGAAAAACGTGCTGCCAACACTAAGAGTACTTTCAGCCCAGATTTGCCCACCGTGCTGATCAATAATACTACGACAGATTGCCAATCCCAAGCCTGTGCCGCCTTTGGTGCGAGAATCAGAGGCATCTACTTGCTGAAATCGTCCAAAGATTGCTTCTAACTTATCTGCTGGGATACCTCGTCCTTGATCTGCGATCTGGAATAGTACGCGGTCTGTTTGCTGTTGGACACTCAGGGTAATAGTAGAATTGGCAGGCGAGAATTTAATTGCATTACCTAACAGATTGGTGAGTGTCTGAACAATGGCATCAGCAGCCGCCCAAACTTGAGCATTGGTGGGGTGGATCTCAAAGGTAATATTTTGCTGATTGGCGATCGCTTGCACTCCGGCTACTGCTTGTTGAATTAAATCAGCCGCATTGCAGGTGGTTTTTTCTAAAACTGCTCGATCCGATTCTAAGCGTTCCAAATCGAGAATATCGTTGACAAGACGCACTAAGCGATCGCTATCGATGGCTGCAATCTCAATCATTCGCTTGAATTTGTCTGGTTTTTGATCGTAGATACCAGTTTGTAGTAGACCCAGTGCGGCGCGAATTGCAGTTAAAGGAGTGCGGAGTTCATGACTAACAATGGCAATAAACTCACTCTTAATCAGATTAACCTGCTCTAGTTCAGTGATATCTTCGGCAATACCAGCAATCCGAACTACCTCGCCTAGTTCATTTTTGATCGGAAATGCGCGATCGCGAATCCAACGGATTGAACCATCAGGACGGATAATGCGATATTTTTTATCGTATTGCCCTGATTGAAGCTGTTCAACAAATTCTATTTCGACGCGCTGGCGATCTTCTGGGTGAATTGCATCTAACCAATCTGAATAGTTGTGATACAAGTTTTCACAACTTCTTTGCCAAATCGTTTGGTATGCATTGCTTACATACAGAACTTGCTGACTTTGATTATCGATCATCCAAAATACTGCTTGGATGTTTTCTGCCAGCTGACGAAACTTTTCTTCGCTCTCGCGTAAAGCTTCTTGAATGCCTTTGCGCTCAGTGATATCTTGGTGAACCGCAACCAGAACGTCGCCATAGTCGGGATGTTTAAATACAGAAGCCGTCACACTACACCAAAATGATGTACCATCTTTTTTAAGATTTTGAATTTCGTAGCTGGCTTCAGTATTTTGTAAAAAGGCAGATAGAATTGCTTGATTTACATCTTCAGTAGTTAGCGATTTGGTGACACAGTTGAGAATCGAAACGTGCTGACCGTTGAGTTCGCTAGAGTTATAGCCAAACATCTGCTCAAACTTAGGATTGGCATAGACAATAACTGCATTATCAATTCTTACTAAGCAAATGCCTTCGCCCATATTTCGGGTGATTACAGCCTGAAGCTCTAGCTGATGTGCCTGTTCTAAAAGTGTAAGTTGGGTTTGTTGCTGCTCTATCACTGTTTTTCGCAGGCGATCATTCGTCTCTGTCAGTTGTGCAGTGCGTTCTTGCACCCGTTGCTCAAGTTCGGCATTCAGTTTTTGTAGGTCAATTTCTGCCTGTTTGCGCTCTGTCAGTTCTGTCTGTAACTGTTTGAACAAAGCTGCTTGCTGGATAGCAATGCTTACCTGCGCTCCTAGCTGCCGCAACAGAGCAATTTCTGAAGATTGCCACTCACGAGGAGCCGCACATTGATGAGCCGCCAGTAATCCCCACAATTCATCTCCTAAAGGAACGGGAACGACAAGATTTGCCCTCACCTGAAGACTTGCCAAAAATTCAACGTGACAGGGACTAATTCCGGCAGTATAAATATCAGTTTTCGCAGTGACTAAGCCTTGTTTAAAGGGTTCGACGTTCTCTTCACCAATGCAAGGGTCATGAATCTGGAGTGGTAAAAGAGCCATCCATTCCGGTGCAACAGACTCAACAATAATCGTTCCACCCCAACCTGGATAAAATTGGAAGATAGTGACGCGATCGCACTCTAGAAATTGCCGCACTTCCTCGACAGTGGTTTGCAAGATATCTTGTAAATTCAGCGATCGCCGGATGCGCTGGCTCATCTCCATCACTAAACGCTGTTGCTCAAATTGCTGTTGCAGCGTTTCTTGTGCTTGTTTGCGTTCCTCAAGAGTCATCCGCAATTGCTCGGCATTTTCTTGAGACAATTGTTGGTTGAGTTGTTGAATCTTCTGTCTGCTGTACTGAAGATTGCCTGTTACCAGATTAATTATCAAGGCAACTAGTAGGAAAAGTCCTAGCCGCAATATATCTCCTGGTTGATTAATCCCCAATTGATATTGAGGTGGAATCAAGAAATAATCAATTGCCAGTGTGGAAAGGACAACTGTAACGATCCCTGGTCGAAAGCCACCATACCAAGTACTGGCAATGATAGCTATGTAGAAAAATGCACCAGTGGTTCGAGAAATTAGCGGTTCTAGCCAAAGAGACAGCAGCAGTGCGATCGCAGTTGAGCCAATAGCAACACCGTACTTCAATAATCGCAGATAATTTCTGATCATTGTTTACCTCTCCCCGCCTGAGAGCGCCAGCGCGTTCTTTGAATGCGGCTCAGTACCCGTGTTACAAGTTCTGGCCCTAGCACTGGCTTGCTGATAAAATCATCGGCTCCGGCAGCAAAAGCTTGCTGAAGAAATTCTGCTTCAGTATGAGCTGTTACTACTAAAATAGGTAAATCTCCCCACTGGGCATCCTGGCGCACGACCTGGCATAACTCTAATCCGTTAACTATTGGCATTTCTAAATCTAGTACAACCAAATCGGGAGATGTTGTAATTAGCACCTTCCAAAATTGTTGTGATTGGGAGAGGGTGATTACTTCCAGCCCCCAAGGAGTTAGTAAAGCCGATAATCCAGCTAGTATTATAGGGTCATCATCTACGATTAAAACTTTGGCTTCAGAAGTTTTCGGTTGAGGTACGACACGAGCGATCGCCTGAAAAATCTGCTCGGTTGTCGCCGGTTTATGCAAAAATTGTTTAGCTCCTAAACGCGATACTGCCAGTCGATCTGCCAGGGTGTCTCGTCCTGTAAAAACAATCACTGGGATATTTGGCGATCGCTCTACTATCTCGCTCAATAATATTAATCCATCTTCCTCTGTTGTTGGAAAACTCAAATCTAGTAAAACAACGTCAGGAGTTTTTAAGGAAAAAAGCGATCGGGCCATTGCTAAATTTGGTGCAACCTTCATTCTGATTCCCCATAAGTCGGCTTCTGCCTGCAACTTCTCTGTCAGCGTCGTATCATCATCGATTACTAACAGACGATAAGTTTGCTTCACCGGGAAGTTTTGAGCAGTGGAAGTGACAGCAGGCTTGGTTAACTCTTGCTGCAATGCTGTCACCAGTTGCGAGAAATCAGAAATTTGATCGGCAGATAGCGAGGAATTTTCAAGCAACAAATGCTCTATTTTCCGTGCTAGCCGGGAACCCTCTGGATAACCGAACGACCCCATCGAGCCTGCTAGCTTATGGGCTTCACGCAATGTATGCTGTTGTAAATCTTCATTTAAATTCCCTGCTAAGAGTGCAGTTTTTGCCTGTTCCAGCACTCCAACCTGTCCAACAAAGGAATTACGAAATCGCTCCAGCACCCGATTTACAGAAGTCATATCTTTGAAGCCAGGTTTTTTCTTTCCATCTTGATTTTTTTGCACAATAGAGATGGAGCGATTCGGTGCAGGCTTGATGCGATAGCCCATGCCATATACTGTTTCTAGAAATTCTTCTGCTAGACCTGCTGTTTTCAATTTCTTTCGCAAGTCTTTAATATGAGTCGTAACTGCATTTTCAGTTGGTGCATCCTCAAATCCCCAAAGCCGATCTAGAATTACTGCACGACTAAATATCCGATCTGGGTTTTGCAAAAACAACTCCAGCAGTTTGTATTCTGTTGCTGTGAGGGGAATTTCCTCCTGATTACAAGTGACTCTGCCGGCATTTGGATCTAAACAGAGATTTCCCCAGGTTAACGTAGATGGTGAGATGGCCTCATTGCGTCGTAATAAAGAGCGAATTCTTGCTAGTAATGCTTTTGGGTCGAATGGCTTAATGACGTAATCATCTGCTCCGGCATCTAACCCGGCGATAATATCTGCATTAGAATTTTTCCCTGTTAGCAACAGAATAGATTTACGGTAGCCTTGCTTTCGCAGTTGCCGACACAAGGTAATGCCATCCAGTTTTGGAATTAGCCAGTCCAGCAAAATCAACTCATATTCAGCCGATAACGCTAGTTCTAATCCAGCTTGTCCATTGCTTGCGATGTCGATAGTATAATGATTTGCACTCAACAAGTCTGCTAGCGCTGTACTTAGTAATACGTCATCCTCTACCAACAAAATTTTCATAAGTTGCACCCAAATAAGATGCCTATGACACCTTTGTTATCAAAAGCACGTACAATTTGCGTGGCTAAGTTTACTATGCAGTTTTAAGATATTGTTACGAAGTTTACAACAAGTTAATTTAAATCTTTTATTATCATAATTTTTTTTACAAAACTTAACTAAATTTAATATTTATCTAGAATTGGATTATGAGAAATTTATCCATAGGATTCATATTTAATTTCTGAAAAATTCAGTACAACTCAAAGAGGCTTCTTGCCTACAAACCTCTTGCAAAAAGCACTTTTGCAAGAGGGGAAAAGGCTAAAGGTTATGGTTCGGCAAGCTCACCAACCAGGGGAAGGGGACAATACAGAACCTTTTACCCTTTTCCCTACTTATGCAAGAAGTCTATTGCCTATTGCCTCTTACCTCTTACCTCTTGCCTCCTACGCCACGCTGTGCGAACAGAAATCAAATCGGATTCCTATAGATAGATATTTTTTCTATAAAAACCTAGAATCCTCATTAAATCTTTAGATTTAGAGATTATTTTATTTAAAGTCTTAATTCTGTTCTAGAAATTATGCAATACCTCTACAATCTGGCCAACGCTAGTCTTACACTGCGTGTTGTTGAATATTTTAGTAGGAATGACTTTTCTGCTGATGTTGAGTATATTACTGTAATTAATCAATTTCATGGTTGGATAATTAACGTTAAAATGAAATCTTTTGTTTCGGTACAAAAGCATAAAGATATTGAAGCTTTCTTGAGTGAGATGGGAATTATTTACTTACCATCCGAGGTCATTAGTAAAGTTCTCAGCAGTTTGGAAGCTGGACAATCAGCAATTAATGTTATGGAACGCTATCAGGTAGCGATAGTTTCTCATGGTAGACCGCAGCCCGATGAGATTGAAGTGTTCCGACAAAGTTATATCCGAGGATTGGGCTACTGTCCACAAAACTTAGCTTGACTTTAAATTGTATCACTCCGGCTACTTAGTTACAGTTAGCACATTTGTGCAAAAATTGGAAAACTCTCTTTCCCGTCTGTTACCCCTGCTATAGCTAAACAAAGGTATTACCTTTACAGTCAAATTTCCTTTGCAAAACTAAACTAGCAGTTATCTGTTTATCTAACTCACGTTGGGATTCAAAGTGAGTTAGATAAACACGATCAATGTATTCTTTCAGAAAGTCCTATTGGCAAAGCTCCGATATACCGCATCTCTCTTGAGATAGATAATAATTATATCTTTGGAAATAGAAAAATTTCATTCTGATTTCATGATTTTATGAAACCCTATGAATAGGGTGAACGGTAAGACATTTCAGACATTTATATACCTTCATTGATGACAAGTGATTGCTAAAAATATGTTAGCCAGGGGTAAAATTCTCTGGTTGAGGCTTTCCCGTCAGATGCTTCGACCCAGGCGGTTAGCTTTCGTGGAAGCTTGCCTGATTGGTTTAGTTTCTGGACTAGCAGCAGTTCTTTTAGGACAGGCAGTGGATTGGGCCGGTGCATGGCGAGTGCATGTTTCTTACCAGTGGCCTGCCTACTTGGTACTACCAGGTATTGGGCTAGTAGGAGGAATCTTAGCTGGTTGGCTAGTAGAACGCTTTGCACCGGAAGCATCAGGTAGTGGGATGTCTGAAGTCAAAGCGGTATTGGCTCGCGTGCCGATGCCGTTAAATCTGCGGATTGCTTTGGTGAAGTTGATCAGCGCGACATTAGTGTTGGGTTCGGGAATGCCTTTAGGACGGGAAGGGCCGACTGTCCAAATTGGGGCAGCCTTGGCAAATCAACTTAGTAACTGGGTTCCGACTTCACCAGAGCATCGTCGCCAACTGATTGCCGCCGGGGCTGGGGCGGGATTAGCTGCGGCTTTTAATGCACCGATCGCAGGTGTACTCTTTGTAGTGGAAGAATTACTCCAAGATGTATCAGGTATTACTCTTGGTACTGCGATTTTGGCTTCTTTCATCGCTTCAGTCATCTCCCGGCTCTATGGTAGTCACAGCTTGGATCTGAATCATCTGAATTTAGGTCTTCCCGATACAACTTTCTTTGCTCAGGAAATCCCTTTCTACTTGATTTTGGGAGTGCTGGCGGGACTTCTAGGTATTCTGTTCAATAAAAGTATTCTTGAGAGTTTGGCATTTAACCGTCGCCTGGTAAGCTTGAGTTTACCCTGGCGAATTGGAATTGTTGGGTTAATCAGTGGTCTGGCGATCGCTTTATTACCTATAACCTTTCGCAATAATGCCGGACTCAGAGAGATTCTACTTATAGGTAATGTTAACTGGGTATTTGCAGCGATCGCTTTTTTGGTTCAATTTGCCCTAATTATTTTAACCTATGGCTCTGGAGCGCCAGGGGGTTTACTAGTTCCTACCCTGGGTTTGGGAGCTGCCCTTGGTTACTTAGTGGGTGCTGTTGAACACAGTTTACTGGGAATGAGTGCTGCAACAACTTATGCTCATGTGGGCATGGCTGGCTTTTTTAGCGCCGTCTCTAAGGTTCCAATTACAGCAGTTGTTATTGTGTTCGAGATGACGACAGATTTCAATCTGGTGCTACCGTTAATGATTGTATCTGTAATTGCCTATTTAGTAGCCGAAAAAATTGACCCGCGATCGCTCTACGACCTTCTACTAGAGTGGAAAGGGATTCACATCAGCAAAGAGCCAAGTACAGAGGGGCTTTTAGCCAAACTGAGTGCCGCAGATGTGATGCAACGGCGTGTGGAAACTCTCTCAAGTCAAATGAGCGCTAATGAAGCAGTACAGGCGTTTTCTGACTCTCAGCATCGCAACTTTCCGGTTTTAGAGAAAGGTAAAGTTGTTGGCATTGTCACTCAAAAAGATTTAGTTAACATTGCTTCCCAACATTTAGGCAAAGATACAACTATCAGCGAGATTATGACACCAGAGCCAGTAACAGTAAGTCCCAGAGCTACACTGGCTCATGTCTTGCATATACTCAATCGTTATCACCTCAGCTGCTTGCCTGTTACAGAAAATCGTAAACTAATAGGAATTATTACTCGTAGTGATATTATCCGCGTAGAAGCAGAGCAACTGAGTGGCAATTCCCAACAAATAGAACCCAAATCAGCACCTTCTTATGTAGTTTACCAAACTCACGCTCCGGCTACAGGCAAAGGACGGTTACTAGTACCACTTTCACATCCACAGACGGCAGAGACTTTACTAGAAATGGCAGTTGCGATCGCCAAAGATCGCAATTACGAAATAGAATGCTTACAAGTGATTATCGTTCCATCTAACCGCATCCCATCAGAAACACCAGTGCAAATCAGCAAAAGTCTTCAACTTTTGCAACACGCAATACTATTAGGCGAGAAGTGGCGGATTCCCGTTCACACCCAGATCCGAGTTACCCATAATGTTGCTGGGGCAATTTTGGAGACTGTCAAAGAACGACACATTGACTTAGTGTTGATGGGATGGAAAGGCACTACCTCAACTCCTGGTAGAGTATTCAGTCGAGTGGTGGATACGGTAATTCGACAGGCAGGTTGTGACATTATCTTAGCTAAATTGGATAATAAAAGAGCTTTTGACCGTTGGTTGCTGCCAATGGCAGGCGGCCCTAACTCCAGCCAAGCAATTAAGTTATTACCAGCTCTTGCTTCTCTAAGTACATCGCCGCAAATCAAGCTATGTCAGGTTTTCCAGACTACTGATTCCATTCCTGACACAACATTACTAGATAAATCTGTCCACTTTCTCCAACGCCGAGTTAGTGGTCAGGTGATAGCTACTCCAGTTCGTGCCAATTCTGTTTCTGATGCTGTCTTGAAGTGTGCAGAACAAGATAACAGTGATGTGATTGTTCTGGGGGCTAGCCGTGAAAGTCTATTGCAACAAGCGATTCAAGGAAATATTGCCGAGAATATTTCTCGCAAAAGTAATTGTACAGTGATCATGGTCAAAACTTAATTACGAATTCTGGTTTGATTGCACTTGGATTTATTGAGATGATTGCTCACTTGTGCCAAAAGAGCAATTACCTATTTTTTATATAGGACTCATATTTGATTTTTGGAAAAAATTCGGTAGACCTTAATCTTCTGAAATCCTATTGCCTATTGCCTACCAAGCCAAGTGATTTCAGTAATCAAACCGGATTCCTATATATTAAGAATGATGGGATGAGGGGGCTAGCACTGCAATCGTTAAAGTATTGCTACCAATATAATTTTCATAATCAATCCCTGTGGTTAGGGATTAATTATGGCGATCGCTCCTACGGAACTGCGATCGCTTCTCTAATGGATCAACCCGCCATAGCTTCTAGAATTTGAACGTCACTAGACTTCTTGGCATTGTGGGGAAAAGGGGTAATTAAACAGTTTTTTCTCATTGAATGGGCTACTGTATACTTAGGATATTTTAGTAAAATTATTACAATAATTTACAATCGAATTACTTATTTTTCAGCCAGTTTTATTTTAAGTTTATTGACTTGGTTATTGGTTACTAAAACATTTTGATACAAAATAATCTTTTTTAAGATATTTTATGTTTTTATTTCTGAATAATTACCACTAGCGATCGCTACATTGATAATGTTGTACCGAAAGCCAATAAACAAGTTACAAAAATTTATCCAAAAACAAAGTTATTTCCATATAGGGGTTTTCCTGGCAACTCTGTTGAGCATCATATTGTTCAGTTGGGTAGCCCTCTCACAGCAACCAGTTACCCTCAATCTGTTAATGACCGCCCCTGATGCCGAACCTTGGAGGCAGGGTTTGATTAGAGACTTCGAGGCTGAGAACCCAGGTATTCGCATTAACCTGGTTGAAGGGCCGAATGCCACAAATTTGCTCGAAGACCTGTATACCTCATCTTTTATCTTAGGTGAATCCCCTTATGACCTAATCAATATGGATGTTATTTGGACATCCAAGTTTGCTGCTGCTGGATGGTTGCTACCTTTAGGCGATCGCATTTCTAAACAGGAGTTAGGAGCATTTTCATCCCAAGATGTAGAAGGGGGACGTTATCAAGACAAGCTGTACCGCATTCCAATACGTTCCGACGTGGGAATGCTCTACTACCGGGAAGATTTAATTAAACAAGCAGGATTGAAACCACCTGAAACATTTGATGATTTGATCCGAATTTCCCAAGTCTTGCAGAAGAAAAACCAAGTGAAGTGGGGCTATGTTTGGCAGGGTCGGCAATATGAAGGACTTGTGGCGATGTTTGCGGAAGTTCTCGGTGGCTTTGGTGGCTTCTGGGTTAATCCCGACACCCTCGAAGTTGGACTAGATCGACCAGAAACATTACAAGCTATTGAGTTTCTGCGTAGTACTGTCAAGGAGGGCGTTTCTCCTCCTGGAGTCACGACTTATCAAGAAGAAGATACCCGGCGCTTGTTTCAAAGTGGTGAAGTTGCGTTTTTACGCAGTTGGCCTTATGCGTGGCCTTTAGCCCAGGCAAAAAATTCGCCAATCCGGGGCAAAATAGCAATTAAACCGATGGTTCATGCTCCTGGTAAAACGGGAGCGGCAAGTCTTGGGGGCTGGGGTTTAGGGATTGCTAAATCTTCTCAACATCCTGAAGAAGCTTGGAAAGCAATTCAGTATTTTACCAGTCGGAAAGCACAGCGCCGATTTATTTTCAGTGCAGGCTATGTGCCAAGTCGCCGGGATTTATTTACAGACCCAGAGATTGTTGCTAAATACCCCCACTATCCGCAATTATTGAAGGTCGTGGACAATGCAGTTTTACGTCCACCGATCGCCCAATATGCTCAAACATCAGATATTTTACAGCGTTATCTCAGCGCCGCCTTATCCGGTCGGATGAATTCTCAACGAGCAATGCAAGCTGCTGCTGCCGAAACGCGGCGATTGTTGGGGGCAGGGGGCAGGGGAAGCAGGGGAAGCAGGGGAAGCAGGGGGAGCAGGGGGAGTTAGAAGTTAAAGCATTGGCTTAAAGACTTGTTCATCCACCTCGGATACTCATTAATCCACCTCGGATACTCATTAATCCACCTCGGATACTCATTAATCCACCTCAAAGACTCATTAATCCACCTCGGATACTCATTAATCCACCTCGGATACTCATTAATCCACCTCAAAGACTTATTAATCCACCTCAAAGACTTATTAATCCACCTCAAAGACTCATTAATCCACCTCAAAGACTCATTAATCCACCTCAAAGACTCATTAACGGAGTTCAAAGACTCATTCATCCACCTCAAAGACTCATTAACGGAGTTTAAAATCCCCAATGCCCAATTCTCAATGCCTCATAACAAATAACCAATGACAAATGACAAATGACCAATGACCAATGACAAATGACAAATGACAAATGACAAATTTACATACCCTCAGAAGTCGAGAACAACAGACAGCCTGGATATTACTAACACCCGCATTGCTGCTGCTGTTGTTTGTATTTGCCTACCCGATTTTACGAGCATTTTGGTTAAGCGTATTTACTAGAAATCTGGGAACAGAACTACAACCTGTATTCTCTGGTTTGGAAAATTATGTGCGGATGGCGGGGGATGGTCGTTTTTGGCAGAGTTTGTGGGCGACAACGGTATTTACAACAGCATCAGTAATCTCAGAATTATTGCTAGGACTGGGAATTGCGCTAGTTCTCAATCAGGCGTTTTTTGGGCGCGGCATAGTGCGTACAGTCGCCATTATCCCTTGGGCTTTGCCTACTGCTTTGATTGGTCTAGCTTGGTCTTGGATTTTTAACGACCAGTTTGGGGTTGTGAACGATATTCTGCGGCGGTTGGGGCTGATTGGGACTGGAATTAACTGGTTAGGAGATCCAACGCTGGCGATGATCGCAGTAGTTTTTGCTGATGTTTGGAAAACTACGCCGTTTATCAGCATCCTGTTGCTAGCTGGGTTGCAATCGATATCACAAGACCTCTATGAAGCTTACTCAGTCGATGGGGCGAATGCTTGGCAAAGCTTCCGCAATATTACTCTGCCACTGCTGCTGCCACAAATCTTAATTGCAGTGCTATTTCGGTTTGCTCAAGCTTTTGGGATTTTCGACTTGATTGCTGTGATGACCGGGGGTGGCCCTGGTGGCGCTACGGAAGTGGTGTCATTATATATTTATTCTACGGTGATGCGCTACTTGGATTTTGGTTATGGAGCAGCCCTGGTAGTAGTGACATTTTTAATATTAATTGCTGCGGTGGCGATCGCTAGTTTCTTACTTAACAAATACCGTGCCAAAACATCAGGAGCCATTTAACCCATGAGTGTTACTCCCCAAGCAGTTCCAACGACTCCAAAACCAAAAGGGGAAAGCAAGTTTTCTCTTAAAAAAATCTTGCTGCCCATAATAGTTGTATTAGTGGTGGTATTTAGCTTATCCCCAGCCATCTGGCAATTACTGACCTCGTTTAAAGTGAATGAGGATATTGCCGCCGTTCCTACTGTCTATTTTCCTACACGATTCACTTTCAATCACTACGTTGAGTTATTCACCCGCCGCCCATTTTGGCGCTATATCTTCAACAGTGCCTTTGTCTCGATTACTTCTACAGCTGTATCTTTAGCGATCGGCGCACCTGCGGCTTATGCTCTGGCACGGTTACGCCCTTGGGGTGAACAATTTATCCTCGCCAGCGTTTTAATTGTTACCTTATTCCCTGGAATTCTGTTGTTCTTAGGATTGTTAGAAATTATCCAAGCGCTTAAACTCGGCAACAATTATCTGGCGCTGATTATACCCTACACTGCCATCAATTTACCGCTAACAATTTTGGTGCTGAGAAGCTTTTTCCAACAATTACCAAAAGATTTGGAAGATTCTGCTAGGGTCGATGGCTACAACACCTTTCAGTTACTATGGCAAATTGTGTTGCCGATGACCCTTCCCGCCTTGGTGACTACTGGAATCCTCACCTTTATTTTTGCTTGGAACGAGTTTATTTTCGCTCTCACATTTATGACCCGTGAAGAGTTGAAGACAATTCCCGTTGCTGCGGCTCAGTTGGGTGGTGCGACAATATATGAAATTCCTTATGGCCCGATCGCTGCTGCAACTGTCATCGGGACGTTACCCCTGATTTTACTAGTTTTGTTTTTCCAGCGCCGGATTGTCCAAGGTCTTACTGCTGGTGCTGTCAAAGGATAAGGGGGAGCAGGGGAGCAGGGGAAGCGGAGGGGAGAATAATAATTTCTGACAAAATGACCAATGACCAATGAAAAATGGCTAAACTCGAACTTATAAACTTAAACAAAACCTATAATCCTAAAGTCGTTCCTGTCAAAGACGTTAGCTTAAGTGTAGATAACCATGAGTTTCTCACTTTACTTGGCCCTTCTGGCTGTGGCAAATCTACCGTTCTACGCATGATTGCGGGTCTTGAAGAACCGACTCGTGGTCAAATCAAAATTGGGGAAGTGGATGTTACCTATAAACGAGCAAGCGATCGCAACATTGCAATGGTATTTCAAAGCTATGCACTCTATCCTCACATGACAGTGTACGAAAACCTCGCTTCTGGACTCAAGCTGAAAAAAGTACCACCTACAGAAATTAAACAGCGAGTCGCAGAAGTGGGAGAAGTTTTAGGATTAGTAGAGTTAATGAACCGCAAGCCTGGACAAATGTCTGGAGGTCAACGGCAGAGGGTTGCTGTTGGTCGTGCTTTGGTGCGTAATGCTGATGTATACCTGCTAGATGAACCTTTAAGTAACCTGGATGCACTACTGCGCGAAAGAGTCCGAGCCGATATCAAGCAAATTTTTGCAGCCCAAAAAGTGCCAGTTGTCTACGTTACCCACGACCAAACCGAAGCGATGACGCTTTCTACGAAAGTTGCATTGCTCAACGATGGCTATGTCCAGCAACTTGACCCACCTGATCGCATCTATAACCATCCAGCGAATCTATTTGTAGCTGGATTTGTTGGTAGTCCACAAATGAATTTGCTGACTCTACCTTGTAAGGGAAAATATGCGTTGCTGGGTAACTTTCAGGTTCTTCTCCCAGATATACCAACAGTACCACCGCAGATTGTTTTAGGAATCCGCCCAGAAGATGTCCGCATTGCTCAACCAGGTGATACCCAGACTATCCAAGGAAAAGTGTTTTTAGTGGAAAACTTGGGTATGCACTATTTGGTTAGTGTCAAGATTGAGGGTTCACAAACCGAAGCGATTACGGTACGGGCTTTGTTGCCAACAGATCAAAATTGGAGTGGTGAAGATATTAAATTAGCATTGCCTCCTGAGAATATTCACTGGTTTGATGTTGAATCTGGCCATGCTGTTGTTAGGAGACAAATGTTAACGTGAGTTTGATGAACCTCTCCCGGACAACCTCCCTCTCCCACGGGGAAAGGGAGGAGCAACGATAAATTAGGGTTTTGGCTCCCCCTGCTCCCTGCCCCCTGCCCCCGGTCACTGAATCTCGACTCACTTCGACGCCGCGGTAGTTGAGCGTAGTCGAAACTCAGTGCAAGTCGCTCGATTTCCGCGTTGGTCATTGAATCTCGACTCACTTCGACGCCGCGGTAGTTGAGCGTAGTCGAAACTCAGTGCAAGTCGCTCGATTTCCGCGTAGCCGAAATGAGCCGAAGTGCTGCCCCCTGCCCCTACCCTATAAGGGCAAGCAAATGGCGAAACAAGTTTTACCTGGCTGCGACTCAAATGAAAGCGTACCGTGATGGCGATTTTCTACAATCCGGCGAACGGTTTCTAAACCAAGTCCTGAACCATGCCCTACTGATTTGGTGGTGAAGAAAGGTTCAAAAATGCGGGTTTTAATTTCAGGTGGAATTCCACTACCAGAATCGATGATGTCAATATGGGCATAGCGATCGCAATGGTATGTTGTAATTTCCAGCAGTCCCTTACTATCCATTGCATCGATGGCGTTGTCAATTAAGTTTGTCCACACCTGATTGAGTTCACTGCCATAGGCAAGAATTTTCGGAAGACCTCGATCGTAATTGCGTTGCACTTGGACACCGCACTTGAGTTTATGAGCAAACAATCGCAAGGTATCTTCTATGCCTTGATGTATATCTACTTCTTGCTGAGTGCCTTGATCGAGGTAAGAATAAGACTTCATCGCTTGCACAAGTTCGGAAATCCTCTCAGATCCTCGCAAACCATGTTTAATCATCGACATGACTTCAAAGGAAAGCGCTAGCCAGTGCAATCCCATTTCTCGCAATTCCGTGGTGTCGTTGCGCCAACGTTCCATGAGTTGCTCTAGGGTTTCGACCTCAACACCACCCTCCGCTAAAGGTTCTGCTAATTTCCACGCCTGCTTCACACCATAGTCTTCTAACCATTCCAACAATATGTCTTCGCGATCGCTTAATGTCACCGGATCTAGACGATTATTCAAAATCGCATCATAGCCTTGATCGCGTACTTTAAACCAGTGCTGAGTATGGGCTTCGTCAACATTGCGTTGCCCATAAACTAAGTTCATTCGTTGTAACTCTAAGATGGCGGCGGGCATTTCTTTTAAAGTCCGAACGAGAGCTGCGGCTGGGTTGTTGAGTTCATGAGCTAGACCGGCGGCAAGTGTCCCTAAAGCTGCCATCTTTTCCCGCCCACGAATGAAAGACTCTAGCCCCCGGACACGACGTTGCATAATCCGAAAAACCATCCGCTCAAAATCACGACATTCATGCAGCAGTGTACGGAAATCTTCTCCCTTCATTTCATAGATATGGCAATTTGCCGATGCCCGCATTGTCACAGGTGCTGGTTCATCTGTGAGTACTGGAATTTCACCAAAAAAGGATGGGGCTTCGTGTTGCCCGATGGGAATTTCAACTCCTTCACTGCGGCGGGTGATGTTGATTTTACCTTTGACTAAGATAAATAAGCGACATACAGGGTCTCCCTCATGGGACAACACTTCTCCGGGGGAAAGTTCAACTGTTTGGGTGCGATCGCAAACCCACTGCAATCGCTCTTGGGGAAGTTGTTGAAACGGATCTAAGTTGATTAATTCTTCAACACATAGCATAAATGAACCTCCTTCAGTGTGCAGGGGAGCAGGTTACGGTGTAGACACAAGTCTGGAGACAAAGCATAGCTTTGGCAGGGTGGGGTTCTTCGAGTTTAATAAGTAATCAAGCGGACATTATATGACAATGCGAATGCATCGACCTGCAATGCTAATGTATCAACTTGCAATGCCATTGCATCGACCTGCAATGCTAATGCATCAATTTGCAATGCCATTGCATCAACTTGCAATGCTAATGCATCGACCTGCAATGCCATTGCATCGACTTGCAATGCTAATCATCGACTTGCAACAATTAACCCACCCTACTGGCGTGGCAAGGCTAAAGTAGTGCATTAGCAAACTCTTGTGGGATGGGCTTCTAGCCCGTCCTAATTGGCGGGCAAGATGCCCGCCCCACAAGAAAATTTATTGCACTATTTTAGCTGTGTCAGTCCACTACGTTAACGTGAGTTCGACGAACCTCTCCCTCCCAGCCTCCCTCTGGGAAACCCAAAGGGGGGAGCAACGAAAAATTCAGCTTTTGCTCCCCTGCCTCCCCTGCCTCCCCTGCTTCCCCTGCCCCCGGTCACTGAGCGTAGCCGTTGGCGAAGCCTCTCGTAGAGAAGTGCTGCCCCCTGCCCCCGGCTCCCCTGCCTCTTTTGACCGTTTCAGTTAAACATTACTTAGGTAGCGGTGAACGAATTGAATGGCGATCGAACCTTCTCCCACACCGGATGCCACGCGTTTAATTGAGCCGTAGCGGACATCTCCGGCTGCGAAGATTCCCGGAATGTTGGTTTCTAATAAGAAAGGAGACCGTTCCAAATTCCATCCACGAGGAGATTTGCCATTATGCACTAAGTCTGGCCCTGTGATGATAAACCCGTGAGCATCGCGGTGAATAACACCATCAAGCCAATCAGTTTTGGGGCTAGCACCGATGAAAATAAACAGCGATCGCGCTGGTACGGTTTCGGTTTGTCCAGTTTTGGCATGGGCAATTACAATTGCTTCTAAATGTTCCTCTCCTTTAACTTCTACAACGCTGCAACTTGTACAAACTTTGATATTTTCAGTGGCAGCAATTTGGTCAATCAAATATTGGGACATACTCAATGAGAGTGATTCACCCCGCACCAGCATAATCACTTTGCTGGCATACTTAGAAAAGTGCATTGCTGCCTGTCCGGCAGAGTTTGCCCCGCCTACCAAGTAAACCTCTTCATTGGTGCAAGCGATCGCCTCAGTCATAGCAGCACCGTAATAAATTCCTGCTCCTGTGAGCTTATCGGCTCCTGGAACATTTAGCCAACGGTAGGAAACACCGGTTGCAACTAAAAGTGCATGGCAACTAATCTCGCTACCATCTGCCAATTGCAGAATCCGATAAGGATCTTCCAATCGAACCCCAGTTACTACTTGAGGAGTGAGAATTTCTACCCCAAATCGCCGCGCCTGGGTGACTCCCCGCCTTGCCAAATCACTGCCACTCAAGCCAACAGGAAAGCCCAAATAGTTTTCAATCCGCGAACTCGTACCTGCTTGTCCTCCTGGCGCTTCACGCTCAATTAAGACAGTACTCAATCCCTCGGAAGCACCATAGACGGCGGCTGCCAGTCCGGCAGGGCCAGCACCGACGATCGCTAAATCATAGAAGGGTCGCTCTGCTTGAGTTTGCAGTCCAATTTTAGCGGCAATCTCTAAATTAGATGGTTGAATTAACCGGGAACCATCGGGAAACAGCACCAATGGTAATTGCTGTCTGCCATCAGCTTGAGCGTATTCTACTAATTTTGCGGCATCCGGCTCCAGTTCAATATCTAACCACTTGAATGGAACCTGGTTACGTGCTAGAAAATCTTTTACCTGATGTGAAAAAGGCGACCAGCGATTACCAATGACTCGAATGCCTTCAAAAGGCGGGCAAAATCCAGCTAGCCAGTCATCTAGCAAATCATCTAAAACCGGATATAGCCTCTCTTCTGGTGGATTCCAAGGCTTGAGTAAGTAATAATCAAGTCTGGCACTATTAATCGACTTAATCGCAGCATCGGTATCTGCATAGGCCGTCAACAAAGCGCGTTTCGCATTGGGAAAAATGCCTTTTGCCTGTTCAAGAAACTCCACGCCTCCCATTTGGGGCATTCTTTGATCCACTAGAAATAGAGCAACTGCTTCATTCCGTAATTTGAGCTGCTGTACCACATCCAGAGCCGTGATCCCGGAATCTGCCCGGACAATGCGGAAGCGATCGCCATACTGATACCGCAAGTCTCGTGACACCGCTTGTAAAACTTCTGGATCGTCATCGACGGTTAAAATTGCTGGTTTCGCCATAACTACTGTTACTCAACAATTGCAGTGCCTAGCCGTTATCTTCAAAAATCCGTCGTTAAAATATCTACTCTTTAACCAATTGCTTTAAACGAAAGTATGCCTCTTCTGGTGTCAGAGGTTCTGATTGACTTTCATTAGGTATATAAAATACCCAAGTATCGAGAAAGTAATGTACCACAAAGCTTGGAATCAAACCCAAGCTAACTGCTTTCTTTCCAAGTTTTTCAGTTTGTTCTTCTAAACTCAGTTGGTCATGAAATGGGTGTTCAGCCATACTTTTTTATCTCCCTGAACTTTATTTGACCCTGGAAGAAGGTTTAACACTAGCATTACACGAATCAGTTAAAGGTGATTCACCAGGTTCCAGAGTGAGCTTGAGAATATTTTGGTTGTAGACCTAAATAATTTCAAAAATGCTTTCGTAGAGAATCATAAAACTATTTTGGTCATTCAGGGTAATCTGAAATTGGATTAAATATAGTGTTTCCTGACGCTCTTATGAGTCACCCAAAAACCCCAAATCATGAACCGGGATTGATCTTAATGCCTGGAACTGAAGGCTGGTGGGATTCTGAACGAGTTTCTTCGCCGCAAGTCTTATACTGTCCCGATGGAACTTGGAAGATGTGGTACTACGGTCGAGATGCGTCCTTTGATCGGCAAATCAATTTACCCACTGGTCGCTGTGGTTTAGCGATTTCTGCTGATGGAATTGATTGGCAACGCGTCCAGGGATTATTAACTATGGGGGCTGTCTTTGAGCCTAACCGAGATTCTAGTCGGTTTGACTCAGCCCATGTTGGTGTGAGCAATGTCTACTTCCACGATGGTCTTTATTGGATGTGGTATTTCGGTGGAGACCACACAGTTGTTGAGATGGCAGGCTTTAAAGCTAAAGGGTTAAATATGCGCCCTGGCTGTGCTATCTCGCGTGATGGTATAAATTGGGTACGGTTGGAAGGTAATTATCAAGGAGCTTTTCTCGATTTGGGTAAGGCAGGGGAGTTTGATGCCCTGTTTTGCGCCTGGCCACAAGTCTTGCCTGATGATGATGGAACTTGGAAACTTTACTACCATACCTTAAATCCTGACAGAGGATTCTTAGTCGGTTTAGCTGTGTCTGACGATGGTTTTAATTGGCAAAAAGTTGGTGAGATTTTAGAGCCAGGCGAGTCTGGAAGTTTTGATGAGAGAGGCATTGGTACTCGCAATGTTCTGAAAATAAACGGACAGTACGTAATGTTTTACGAAGGTGTTAACAGCAATGGTTATCACTCCATCGGTCTAGCTGTTTCTGAGGATGGGATTCATTGGCAAAAACATCGTGGGCAAGAAGTTGGAGGTGCTATCTTTTCTCATGCTCAAAAGGGTTCTGGTCGTTGGGATGCACGGGCAGTAGGCACGCCTTGTGTAGTAGCAATGAATGATGGCAGTTTCCGTATGTACTACATTGGCGCAAACGAAGGTGGCCACGATGAACTATCTTCACAGCACCAAATTGGTTTAGCTGTGAGTGCCGGAACAGATTTTTGCCAGTGGCATCGTTGGGGTGAATAATACTCTACACTTACCCGTAGGGTGAGTGGTTACAAACTTGGGATCTGCGATCGCACCCAGTGTCAAGCGTCATAAGTAGCTGATTTGAGACATTAAACAAATGCGATCGCACCAAAGTTGATACTGCAACTAGCGATCGCATTTCGAGAGAACTTGTTATATCCGCAATACATCCTCATATTCCAAGGTATGCTTTAGCCAAAGTTTGGGTCTGAACCAATTTCCCACTGATGTTTAAGCAATTCTTGGTAAGTCGTTTCCCGAATTATCATCTGCTTATAGAGCATAAGCAAAAACTCTTGAGCTTGTTCACGAGACATCTGCTGCACTTGGTCAGCGAAAGTTCTCAGGCTAAATTCTTGTTCTAAAGATAATGTTATGGGTTGATTCATTGCAGGTTCAATCGCCCAACTAGGCGAAAACTAAAAGGTCAATGTTGGCAATCTTGAGAAGAAGCGTCCATACCTAGCTGCCATTAGCAGTAATAGACTCATTAAGCTATTAGGCATTCCCCGACTTAGCCGTGTTACCCCTAAACATGAACTTCTGTTAACTAGTATAACAAAATATTTACAAATCTGGGATTATGGCAAATTAATGGTTTAATATATGTCCTCCGGTTGATACCCCAGATATCCTGGTGACGTTCGTCAGTCTGCCCCAGCCAGACGCTTTCACATTCCTCCATATTTTGCAGCAGTGTCTCGAATACATCCTTGCAGCTGCAAATAGATTATGGCGTTGCTGATTGCGGTATAGAAAAATAATTTTGCGTTATTTCAAAATCCTTGTAGAGACGTTGCAATTGCTAGTCTCTACATCCAAATTCATACCTCGATTCAGCAACACCTAAATTATTAATGCGGTATTGCATATATGCGGGAGCATAGCAGCGAAAGGGGGATGATTTGGCAACTTCTAAAATCCCTCTCCAGCAATCGGCCGTTTCATATCATGTCCGGCTAATTAGTTACAGTTACCACATCTATGCAAAAATCGGAAAACCCTCTTTCCCCCTTCCCCCCGGTCACTGAATCTCGACTCACAACGACTGCGCGGTAGTTGAGCGTAGTCGAAACTCAGTGCAAGTCGCTCGATTTCCACGTTGGTCATTGAATCTCGACTCACAACGACTGCGCGGTAGTTGAATCTCGACTTCGCTCGATTACCGCGTAGCGATGCACTGAGCGTAGTCGAAGTGTCAAAACTCAGTGCAAGTCGCTCGATTTCCGCGTAGCCGAAATGAGACGAAGTGCTGCCCCCTGCCCCCTGCTCTTTTTATTTCGAGACTTCGCTCTTTTCTGGTTCTACTTGGGGCAATTCAGTGGCAACACGCTTGGAAAATCCCCAGCCTAAAATCAGGAAGATGGCAGCAATCATGATCCATTCTGGTGGAACTAAACTATCGTTGACCACTTTCAACAACAAGCGCAAGCCCACCAAGGCTACAGTTACATAGCCTGCGTCTTCTAGGTTTTCATATTCGTCTAGCCAACGGATAAACAATCCCGCCATGAATCGCAGCGTAATAATACCAATTGTTGCACCCGTCAGCACTAGCCATTTTTCTTGAGAAACTGCGATCGCAGTTGTCACGCTATCCAAAGAAAATGCCAAATCTGTAAATGCAATCACGGGTATGGCTTGCAACAATGAATTAAAACGCGGCCCGTGATGGTGATCGTCCTTAGATTCTTCCGAGGTAAAGTGTTGGAATACCAACCACAGCAGATAAGCAGCGCCCAATAATTCAAATTGCCAGAATTGTTGTACCCAAGTGGCAGTGAGAATCAAGGTGATTCGCAGCACATAAGCAACGACTAAACCAAAGTTGAGTCCTTTACGCTCAAGTTCTTCGTCTTCCAGCCCCCTAGCGATCGCAGCGAGGGCGATGGCATTGTCGGCAGATAACAGCGCCTCTAAAAGCACCAGGATCAGCAGAACTATCGGGGCTTCAATGCTGAAATGAAAGTCGAGGTAATCAAAAATTTGGTCTAGCATTCCGGGTTTCTCAAGCAGAAAAAATTAAAATTTGACAAGAACAGAGATTTGCATATTAAAAAGCGCAATAAATTGCCACTCTAATTCAGCTTAACGTGGTTATGGTGCATTTTGAAGGGGGTTAAATCTGTGCGATCGCCCTACGAGTGGGGTAATTTGCGTATAAGTCAATACACCCAAAGTTTTAACATCTGCTGGGTGCGATCGCAATGGACTGCTGTCAGTTCGCATCTAGAATTAGAAGATGACAACAAAAATATGGTAAGAGTTTATGGATAACACACTTCTACAACGCATCACTCATAATCCAAATATCTGCCACGGTAAACCCTGCATTCGAGGACTTCGTTATCCAGTTGAGTTTATTTTGGAACTGCTCAGTTCTGGCATGACTACTGAGGAAATATTGGCAGATTATGACGATTTAGAATCTAAAGATATTTTGGCTGTCTTGTTATTTGCCGCTCGACTCAGCCAAGTCAAAAGCATTCATCGAATCGCCTCATGAAATTTATTGTCGATGCTCAGTTACCAGTTCGTCTTGCCCGTTTTCTCAAAACTTTAGGTTATGACACGATCCACACCAGAGACTTACCAAGGGAAAATGCTACGCCAGATAATGAGATTAATACCGTATCAATTCAACAAAATCGAATTTTAATTACTAAAGATGTGGATTTTGTCAACTCTTTTTTAACAGTTCAGCAACCTTATAAACTCCTTTTAATCACGACAGGGAATATCAATAACTCAGAATTGGAATCTCTATTTATAGCTAACTTCCAATCTATAGTTGAATTGTTTAAGCAGCATTCCTATATTGAAATAAATCGAGACACCATTATTGTGCTTCAGTAGTTTCTATAAAAATTCCTAACATCACACGTAGGCTCTAGCTTCCCTTTCTAGACGTTCAATCTCTCTTTGCCACCGCTCAAGCTGGTTTTCTCGATCTCGTAATTCATCTGCTGTCGGGTTTGTGTAAGGTTTAATACCTGGGTTTGGGTTAATTCCCTTGTTTGCAAGCCATTGACGGCAAAAAAACTGCCAAAGAAACACATGATCGTGCCTATCGCCACCAAGACAACGAATTCGTTTCACCGAAAGTGTGGATTCACCAAAGAGAATTTGCTGATTTCTAGAATTGTTAGGAAGCAAGAGCATCTCACTACCTCTTCCGCGAAAGAATTCGACTACAAACCACTCGCCGAAATCAAATATACAAACCTCTGTCGAGTCGCTACCATCATCCTGTAATAGATCAATATCACCTTGGATTTGATACCCTATGGCAATTTGTGATGTCTTAGGTAACAAGATGCGAAGCCGTTCAAAGCGGTTACTGTAACTAGCCCAAAACTTTCTGCGACTACGTAGCCGATCTGACTCGAACTTTTGCAAATCGAGCTTGTTTAATATTATATCTACTAGCTTTTGGAAATCAGCATAATTGATACCTCCAATCCACTCTCGAAGTCTTTGCCTTGCTGAATCTGAAAGCTTATACCAATTTTCACCATTTCTATAGTTGTGTTTCAACCAATCAATCAGTACAGAATGATTGCTTGCTATATCATTAGAAACATTAGTGAGTAAATGATCAACAGCTTTTATTTGCTGACTCTCTGACATTTCATCCAAACAACTTAACAACCATCTTACTTGCTGCTGACTTGGAGAGCAAATTGTAGTAAAATAGGGAGTTATTTCTTCTATAAACGTGCTGAATAATGGAATCCAAATAGGTAAATCTTCTTTGATTATGTTTAGCAATCCAGTTCGATTAACACGCTTTTCACAAGCAATTTTTGCTAATTCTATACCTGCTTGTGTACTGCGAAGCGCCCGAATAATTTGAACTGGTAGCAGGTGACTAACTAAACCAGAACTAGCAAAAATATCAAAAGATTTAGCTATAGACTGTGCTAACGCCTGTTCTTGGCGATCGCCATAATAAAGAGCTAAACGCCACACTAGCTGATGCTGCAACCATAAATTAGAAATTGCTACGTTCCAAATGGCTGCTGATGTTTTCCCGGATCGGTCAATATTTTGCTGATCCCACTGTGCTTTAGCATGGATGCAATAAATCCAGTCCAACTTACTTATTTGATCAGCTTTACCCTGTTCAATAGCTTCCAATACTTTATCAACACTTGGGATTGATATTGTTACATCTGGTAAGTTACTTGCAAGCTGAATAAGTTGATTAGGACTACACTGAGGAGTTTCAGGTAGGGAAGGAATAGAAAACTGATAATTCAAGATTATTTCTCCTTTAAAGAGAAGTTTTGGTGATATTTTTCTTTAACTCATCACTACGAAACTGAAAACGGAAAATTACCTTGCGATCGTCTGGATTATCATGTTTCTTATCAGATTCAATTTCTCCACGACCAGCAGCTAGTATTTTCTGGCTTAAAGGTACTTTGGTAAGGAAATTCATCTCATAAAAAATGTATTTGTAAACTGATGCCGATCGCAACAAGCTTAGTTGTAGATTGGTCTTATCGTCTCCATCTGAGCTAGTGTGACCTTCTATAACTACGCGACTAATTTCCTGCTCAAATTCTGGTTTTGAGAAAATCACTCCACTGTAAACGGGAATAAAGCGGCGTAAAAAAGCTTTACCATCTGGTTTAAGCTCGGTACTTCCCTTGGCAAAAAGAATTGATTCTTGGATACTTACATCTCCAGTTTCTGGGTTAACTTTGACATTGATATTGTTGCTTTTCATCTGCCCAACAACATTACCAATTACTACCCGTTTTGGTACATCTTTTTGTGCAAGCTGGAGTAGTACAGTGATAAAGAGCAAAGCAAAAAACATTAGTAAACTAGACATCAGATCGGCAATAGACAGATAAATACTAGAGTCATCATCCTCTATAATTTCTGCATCAATTTCACCTCTGATAAAATCATCCATGATTGCTTCTACCATTAATAAATTGGTGGTTATCGAGTGCAGCACGCAGCACTTCTGCTGTCTGTAGTAAACGTCCGCAAACTCTAGACATAGAAGTATCTGCTTCTTGGAAAAAGCTTAACTGTGAATTAACACTCCTTTGCATAGAAACTTCAAGATGACTCTGCCAAGACTGAAGGCTATTGTCAAATTTTTCATTCAAATTTTTGTATGAATTGTCCACTGTTTGCACTTGTTCACCAATATTACAAGCGAGTTCTCGCAGTTGAATTAATCGTTGTGTAAAACACCTCTTGTATCTGTTTTGAAGTGATTTAGAGTGTCTCCCAAATTGTTAGCAAATTTCTGGAGTTCTACCAAAGTTTCTTGTTGAAAGTTCTGAATTGTTAAAATGGAACTTGCCAAACTTTCAGAGATACCACCGAGTTCTTTATGCAGTATTAGCACTGCTGTGGAAGCTTGCTCAGTTAACTTTGCACTTTTATCTAGTCGATCTGCAATCGGTTCGAGTACCTGAACTCGCATATCCTTGATGAGTTCTTCTAAAACTCTCTGTCCCTGATTTTCTTGGAGTTCTCGGAGTTGTTTCTGCTCTTTGAAAATTGCTTCTAAAGCTGGAAATATCTGCTGACGAACGGCTAGGCCAATAGCTTGGGCTGACAACTGATTTAAACCGACAAATTGTTCTGCAATACTCTTACCTACAGCTTGTCCAATGGCTTCTGCATTTAGCTGCTTTAGTTCGGTTAAGTTTTTTGCTACAAGACTAAGTGCTTCAGCTACTTCGCGGTTGGCATTTTGTTCTGCAATACTCTTACCTACGGCTTGACCGATGGCTTCAGCACTGGGTTGGTTTAACCCTGACAACTTATTTCCTACACGGATAAATGCTTCAACTAGATTGCTATTGCTATTATCTGTTGTTTTCAAAGTTGCGATCGCATTGAGTTTATGGCGTAAACTATCACGCTTTGCCTGCCGTCCCGAATCACATACAAACAAAACTAAAGTGAATACACTACCAGAACCAAGCCCCATCATGGAAGTGGAAAAAGCTGTTTTCATTCCTACCAGTAGCTCTTTACTGGCAGTCATTAGTTCGTTGGTATCTTTTGTAGATAAATTGATTCCTTGGAGTCCTTGTTGTATACCATAAAAGGTTCCTAAAAGCCCAATGGCAGTACACAAGGTTGTCACAAAACGCAGGGAACTTCGAGGTATTGGACGGGCTAAGACAGATGGATATTTTATCAGTATGTAATTACCATCTTGCTGTCTAAACCTACTAGAGTCATCGGTTCCTATATGGTCTTTTAACCATTTGTTAACTCCGTTTGAAAGCTTTATCTTTTTACCCTTTTTCAAATTACTCAAAAACTTAATAGAGGCTCTAGTTGTGCCACATTCTGAACGCCAATACTGCCCTAATGTGTAAAACTCGACAAGAATTGCGACTAATAATACAAAAGCAATTGCCCAATGAAAAGGTTCGTTATGCCAAATAATGCCCCAAACTTTTGCCATTTTGACGCTGTACCCCTCTTATTTATTTTGGTTATATCTTTTTAAATTGCTCTAATTCTTTATCCGCAAGAACTTCTTGATCTACCCGCATTGGGAGATGTTCTGCATCGAGGCGGTTTCCTATAAGTTTTCGGAGACGTAAGCTGTAAAGTGGCTCACCCTCAGACTTTTTGTCCTCAATTAAATAAACCTGTTCTGGTGCATAGCTTCGCAATAGACGCACCTGCAAACAGGTTTTTAAATCCCGCGAAGAAATAGATAGCGGTGAATCTTGTCCAAATAATTCACGAGCCACTTTCCAAGCGTGGTTAACCGCCACAATTTCGTTAACCAATTTTTCGACTGAGGGATACAATAGTTTTGCAGTTTCACTAATCAATGCTTTTGACCTACTTGCTTGAGCTTCAGTAGGTCTATAATTCCCAAAAGGGAAACTTATTTAACTTTTGTTGATAAAGCTATATTTATAAAAGTAGTTTTTGATGCCAAACTGCTCTTTAGACGTTGAAAAAGTGTAGTGGCGTGTCAAGGCTAAAATGTTTGTTGCAAAAAAATTGTAGGTTGCGGAGCCACTACGCCCTTGTGGTTTCCCGCATTGTAGCAAGTGGCGTTGGAGGATTTGCGTAACTCAACATCCTGTATATGTTGGGTTGCGCTCCGCTCCACCCAACCTACGTCTAATACACTTTCAGCATTAGTCACAGTTATTTCAACATTGATAAGCAACATTTGAATGTTCGTAACGAATGCTTAAATGTTGGTCACAATTATTTCAACATTGATAAGAAACATTTGAATGTTTATAACAAATGCTTAAACATTTATTATCAATGCTTGAATGTTAATCACAATTGTTTCAATCTTAATAAGAAACATTTGAATGTTTACAACAAATGCTTCAATATTTATAATTATGAGCGACCCAAGCCTTTGCTTATCCTACCTTGTGCGTGATATTTTTATCCACAATCTACATTGAGGATTTAAAAAATGTAAATAGCGTCTGAAAGCAATTTACTACAATAATTTCAAATTTCACAAAATCTCTGCCAGCTTTCCCACCAAACTATTTACTAAATCTAAGAACCTGATATTATCTGTATCAATGCTATTTCCTTCACCAGCTAACAACTGTCTGACAGCAGATAGCCTGTCATTTACTTCAGAAATTCTCCAAGATTCATCTAAGTTTACTGCAAAATCAAACAGCGATCGCTCTCCTAAATGCTCTCTTACCTTCACAGCTACACTATCATTACTTACCAAAAATTCTTTGATAGTATCTAATTGAAAATTACCTAAAATCTCGTCATGTCCCCACGTTTCTAGCCAGTCTCCCTCTACATCTTCAACGTAAATATTGACAAAATCAACTCCATAAGTTAGCCAGTTTTGCTGCATTTGTCGCGCCGTTGCTAAAGCTTCAGCAAATGTATCTACTTGATTGTTGCAGTGAGTTTCTCTTTTATTAGGCATAAAAGCTGTAATTAGCACGTAAGTATATAGGCTAGAACACAAACCCGAAATCTCAAATTCCTGAAAAGTCACGAAAATTTTAAATATTTGCCACCAGAAAGGTAATCACTGTTATACAGGGCCACGTTGACTAACTGGTTGACAAAATTAGCATCCTTGGGATTGTAACTTAAGAACAGCCCCCTCTCGATTTCCCACGATCGCAGTGTATTTTGCCAAGCTTCATACTTTTGGTGATTAAGTTCTTCACTAACACTGGTAACTTGAATGCACAGTGGTTGATTGTTACGACTAACAATTAAATCTGTTGCCATTGAAAGGTCGGCTATATAACGCTGCCAAAAACTACCTTCTCGCTGAACAATATCTTGGGCTATTGATTTAATGATATCATCATCTACCTGATTAAATTCGCCTGCCATCAATTTTTGCTTCCAAATATAAAACTTGGAGTCACTTGCATTAAACCATCTGGGAAATAAATAACCATACCAGTATCTCTCAATCGGCGTCATCAGCTCGAACTTTGCTTTTTGTTCTTCTTCTGACGGTAAGGATTTGATTATCAGCCAAATTGTCGAATCCGTAATTACCTCTAACAGAAAGGCAATGACAAAAGGTTTTGCAGTCAGGGAACCTGGTTTGATGTCTTTTATCCAACGATTGATTTCATCTAATCTTCTCGCTAAATTATGATCTATCGAGGAGGCTTGCTCGATAAGGGACTTTAGCTGATCCTTAATTTCTGTTGCTTGCAAACGATGCCCTACTTTCAGAAGATTACGCTTTTTTTACACACTTTTAACTAGATTTTAACTTGAAAATGTCTTTAATTAATTTCCTGATGTCATTAAATATTCTCTAGGTTGATGCCTTGTGTACGTAAAACCTCCCGCAGTGGAGCAATTTCTTGCTCTGCTCGTTCGGCACGTTCTTCTGCCTGTTCGGCACGTAAACGTTCAAGTTCCCCCAATTCTTCTGATGATAGTATCAATTGATTTTCAGTAGTGAAGAATCTTAATTTACCTTCATAAACTCCCAAATAAAGTTCTAACTGCTGACTCCACAAACGGCCATCAGTGGTTCCTTGGATTTCTTGATACTTACCATCAACTAGATGAAATCCCTGAAGTTCCATTGTTACAGGGTCAAACCAGAAATAATCTGGTGTACGGAATGTATCTTGGTAAACTTGTTTTTTTAAACCTTTATCAACTGCTGTCGTTGAACTTGACAAAATTTCCACAATCACATTGGGATATTTGCCGTCTTCTTGCCAAACTACCCAACTTTTACGGTCTTTTTTCTGGGTTCCCAAAACTACAAAAAATCTGGGCCACGAAAATATTCTGATTTTTTCTGGTTATGACTATAGTAAATGGTCAAATTGCCAGAAGCATAAAAATCTTGCCTATCTCGCCACCATAATTTGAGGATGCGAATTAGCAAATCGATTTGCTTTCGGTGTAAGTCACTTTCCAACGGTGGTTCGTCACTCAGTATATCACCAGAAGGAAAAATAACTTCGTCCTCTGAAATCCTATCAGAGATGATTTATAGAGTAGCAGGTTCAGATATCAGCGATCGCCCCGCAATTATACGTTTATTTTACTGAAAATTCGGTAACTTGCAGAGGGCTTTGAGAACTTGTAATAACTCAATTGCACCAGGAGATTCATTCAGATTTAATAATGGCATTAACTGATAAATTGACTGTTCGTCATGTCTTAAATAAACAAATTGATAACGTAGTCCGTTAGTTACTAAACCCCAAACAGATGGTTGTTGTTCTAAACTTTTAAAAGCATAAGCGAGTAATTGAGGCAAACCTTCACCCACTTCAATCGCACTATTTTTCGTTTCAATTACTACAACCCAAAAAGGCGGTGCAATATTACTTTGAGGATTGTTGATTGCTAAAATATCCATCCGTCCGGTAATTCTTCTGTCTTCATCTTCGACTGCGATCGCAATGCTATCTTCCATTGTCAACCGAATCGGTACATCGTAAAATCCAGCTAGCCGCATTAATGGTGCGATCGTTAAAAATTTAACCAACCCTTCAGAAATTTTTCGATCGCTTAGATAACGATCAAAGTCGTTTCTGATTCTTAATAAATCCTGCTGTTCAAACTCAGAGAGTGGTTCTAAAGTTAAGAAGTCTGTAAATGAAGCATTAGAAAGCTTTTCCAGTTTGAGAAAGCGATGAACATCGTTGAGAGATAAGCTGCTAGCTTCGACAGTGAGGGGCATAATTTCAGGCGTTTTTTGTCAAGATTACTTATATTTTGCAACATTGGCGGTAGATATGAATTTTCACAGTATGTGGAAAACCTCTCTCTAAATTTCTCTCCTAAAAGGAGAGAGACTTTAAATTTTCCCCCTTAGAGCATCGGGAAGGGGGTTAGGGGGTTAGGTTAATCGTTAGCTTTTCCACAACATGACCTGAATTGTCAGTTTGGTAGATATAGGAATCCGGTTTGATTACTGAAATCACTTGGCTTAGTAGGCAATAGGCACTCTTGCAATAGGCAAGAGGATTTTAGAAGATTAAGGTGTACCGAATTTTTTTCAAAAATCAAATATGAGTCCTATAGGTTCCAATGTAACCTCTTTAAATTTCTTGATCGCTTGCTTTTGCTAGATGAAAATCAATGTAAACTAAATAACTCAGCAATTTCTACCTAGCTTAACGAAAATCTAAATAGTGTCTAGCACAACTGGGCTAAGAATAGTTTTTAATCACAATAGCGATCGCACTCATAAGTAACTATGTCTGAACCAAATATCGAATCAATCCTCCAAGAGAACCGCCTCTTCCATCCTCCTAGTGAATTTTTGCAGAATGCCCATATTAAAAGCTTGGATGACTATCAGCGTCTCTACGACCAAGCCAAAGCCGATCCGCAGCAATTTTGGGCAGATTTGGCTGGAAAAGAATTAGAATGGTTCCAAAAATGGGATACAGTATTAGATTGGCAACCGCCTTTTGCGAAGTGGTTCGTTGGTGGTAAGATAAATATTTCTTACAACTGCCTTGACAGACATCTCACTACCTGGCGCAAAAATAAAGCAGCATTGATTTGGGAAGGAGAACCAGGTGATTCGCGTACCCTCACTTATGCCCAACTGCACCGAGAAGTTTGCCAGTTTGCCAATGTATTGAAGCAACTAGGCGTACAAAAAGGCGATCGCGTTGGTATTTATATGCCGATGATTCCCGAAGCGGCGATCGCAATGTTAGCCTGTGCCAGAATTGGCGCACCCCACAGCGTAGTATTTGGTGGTTTTAGTGCCGAAGCTTTACGCGATCGCTTAATCGATGCTCAAGCTAAACTGGTAATCACGGCTGATGGTGGTTGGCGCAAAGATGCGATCGTTCCTCTCAAAGAACAGGTAGACAAAGCCTTAGCTGATGGTGCTGTTCCCAGTGTTGAAAATGTCCTCGTTGTCAAGCGTACCGGACAAGAAACTTATATGCAATTGGGGGGACGTGATCATTGGTGGCATGATTTGCAAAAAGGTGCATCAGCAGATTGTCCCGCCGAACCAATGGATAGCGAAGATATGCTGTTTGTCCTGTACACTTCCGGCAGCACGGGCAAACCGAAGGGCGTAGTGCATACAACTGCTGGTTATAATTTGTATACCCATATCACCACCAAGTGGATCTTTGACCTGCAAGACACAGATGTATATTGGTGTACCGCCGATGTAGGTTGGATTACGGGACACAGCTACATAGTATATGGCCCTCTTTCCAACGGTGCAACCACGGTGATGTATGAAGGTGCGCCCCGTGCTTCTAATCCTGGCTGTTTCTGGGATGTAATTGAAAAATACGGCGTTAATGTTTTTTATACTGCACCTACGGCAATTCGGGCATTTATTAAGATGGGAGAACAACATCCCAATGCGCGAAACTTGTCTTCGTTGCGTCTGCTGGGAACCGTCGGCGAACCGATTAACCCCGAAGCTTGGATGTGGTATCACAAAGTTATTGGTGGAGAACGTTGTCCAATAGTTGATACTTGGTGGCAAACAGAAACCGGCGGTATCATGATTACACCGCTACCAGGGGCAATTCCTACTAAACCCGGTTCCGCAACTCTTCCCTTCCCAGGAATTATTGCAGATGTCGTAGATTTAGAAGGAAACACTGTACCCAATAACGAAGGCGGTTATCTAGCGGTGCGCCATCCGTGGCCAGGAATGATGCGGACAGTCTACGGCGATCCAGAACGCTTCCGCCGCACCTACTGGGAACACATTCCACCTCAAAATGGTAACTATACTTACTTTGCCGGTGATGGTGCAAGACAAGATGAAAACGGCTACTTCTGGGTAATGGGTCGTGTGGATGACGTATTGAATGTATCAGGACACCGACTTGGTACAATGGAAGTAGAATCAGCTTTAGTGTCGCATCCAGCAGTTGCAGAAGCGGCGGTAGTGGGTAAACCGGATGAACTTAAGGGTGAAGAAGTAGTGGCTTTTGTGACTTTAGAAGGTACTTATCAGGCAACTGAGGAACTGAGTAAAGAACTTAAGCAGCACGTTGTTAAAGAAATAGGTGCGATCGCACGTCCGGGAGAAATTCGCTTTACAGACGCTTTGCCCAAAACGCGATCGGGTAAGATTATGCGCCGCTTATTGCGAAATCTAGCTGCCGGACAAGAGGTATCTGGTGACACTTCCACATTGGAAGATCGGGGTGTGTTGGATAAGTTACGAGAAGGTGTGTAAATAATTCCAAATTAGCTTAATAAGGGCGCATATCAATACTGCACGCTTTGTGGATTTCTAACTCGGAATTGGATTTGGGAAAAGGTTAAGGGGTAAAGGTTAAAGGTTTTTTCTTTCCCCTTTTCCCTGCCCCTTTTCCCCAAAACCCGACAAGTATTGGGGTGCATATATATGCGCCCTTATCGTCTCTCTTGTGATGCATTACGCGCTAACACAGCCCAATTTATCATAAAGATTAGAACATTATTGAGGCATTCAGGGCGATGAAGGTGAAGTGCAAATCCAAATCAGCATTTGTTCAACCTATTGGCTGCATGATGCTGAGTATTATCAGTGTAATGGGGATATCACCATTAGTGTTAGCGGTTCCTGGACAAGTTTCTTTGCATTCGCCAGAACAGTCTGCACAGAGACAACCACAAAAAATAGCACAAGCTTCAGGTACAGATTCACCACAGCGATCGCAGCTAATCCAACAAGCTAATGCTTTGTATAGTCAAGGAGACTTTAAAGGTGCAGAAGAAAATTTACGCCAATTTATTAAAAAATTCCCAGAAGATGCTTTTGGGCACTTTCAATTAGGAAACGTGCTTTTTCAGCAAAAAAAATCAGATGAAGCAATTAGCGCCTATCGAGAAGCTATTCGCCTCAAGCCAAAATATGCTCTAGCATACAATGCAAGCGGTATGGTTTACGCAAGTCAAAGTCGCTGGGAAGAAGCCATTACCGAATATAAGAAAGCTCTGGAAATTAATCCGAATTATGGCGAGGCGCTGACTAATTTTGCCTTAGCAATGTGGCAAACAAATAAAAAAGATGAGGCGCTATCTTCTTTAGAAAAAGCTTTAAATATTTTCAAAGAACAGAATAGAGGTGAAAAAGTTAACCAAGTTGAGCGAATTTTAAAAGAGATCAAAACTGCTGAAGATCCTAGTGTTTCCTGAAAATCATATTATTCAGTGGATAAAAGTTAAAAAGAGTTGCTGCGATCGGCTTTAAGGATGCTTTGCCAGAAATGCGAGCGGGTAGGAAGATTATGCGGCAGTTGTCGCATAATCTTCGCTTATGAATAAAAAACAAGTTTGAAACTGATAACAATAAACGAGGAGAACCGTGTATGCAAGTAAGACAAGAAATTTTTGATACTTATTGGCGATTTGCTGCTATGCGCCAGGAAGTATTTTTCAACAAAATTAACAACTTACCACCACCGTGGACGAGTGACCCGATTATTAATACTTATAAATTTTGTAATGCATATCGAGCAAGCGATCGCGTTTCACAATATCTGATCAAAAACGTAATTTACGATGAAAATAGAAGCAAGAATGAAGAAGAAGTAATTTTACGGATTCTGCTATTTAAAATCTTTAATAAAATCGAAACATGGGAATACTTAGAAAAAAAAATAGGAGATTATATTACACTGTCTAATTTCGATTCAAATGTATATTCAGATATATTACAAGAGGCTATGAATCTTGGATATGTCATTTATACCAGTGCATATATGTCTTGTGCCAGCAAAGAGTTTGGTTATGATAAAAAACACCAGAATCATTTGGCATTAATTGATAAAATGGTTATACAAGATAGAGTAGTCAATCGCATAGTTAAAGCAAAAAAGTTTGAAGACGTTTTTCAAATCATTCAAGGATATCCATTGTTAGGTAAGTTTATGGCTTACCAATTAGCGACAGATATTAACTACAGTGAAATTATCAACTTTGACGAAAACAGTTTTACTATAGCAGGCCCAGGAGCCGAACGTGGTATCAGCAAGTGTTTCATTGATACAGATGGTAAAACATATACTGATATAATTCATTGGATGACTGAAAATCAAGAAAGAGAGTTTCAACGATTAGGGTTAAATTTTCAATCACTCTGGGGTCGTCTGCTACAAGCTATAGACTGTCAAAATCTTTTTTGTGAAACTGATAAATACTGCCGAGCAGCATTTCCTGATTTGAAAAGTAATCGCAAAAAAATAAAATCAAAATTTACTTCAACGCCTCAACCAATTGATTATTTTTATCCACCTAAATGGCAACTTAACGATAAAATTCAAGAAAACGTAGGACATAAATTGCCAAAATTAGATATTGTTAGTTTACAACAAATCAATAATAGTTATCAGCAATTGTCTTTGGAATTAGACTCAACGGTAAAAGCAACGTCTCTAATTATAGAAAATGGATCAAAAGCTTATAAAACATCTGATAAGGAGTCTCAATTTAAGCACAAAAGTAAAAGATCAAAGGCTTTACAGAATACACAAATAGAAAAATCTCAACAATTGTGCTTATTTGAATAAAACTGGGTATCATAACTCAGCAGTAATTCAAAGTTAAGCACGTTGATATGGAAAGATATGCCGACTTCGACACCACTAAAAAGTATCGCTACTTACTAGGGCGTAGGTGGGATGCAAATTTGCCGCAAGTTACTTTTGTGATGCTTAACCCAAGTACCGCAGATGCTGAAAAAGATGATAGGACACTCACTAGATGTATTAACTTTGCTAAGTCTTGGGGTTATGGTTCTCTTGAAGTGGTTAACCTATTTGCTTATCGTGCTACGCAACGTGCGGATCTTTACATAACGCCTGATCCTGTAGGATCAGAAAATAACTGTTATATTCAATTAGCAACAAAACGGGCTGACTCAATTATTGTGGCATGGGGTGGGGGTAAGTATCCCAAAATCCAGAATCGGAATAAACAAGTGCTAAATCTAATTTATGATAAATCTCCCTACTCTCTGGGTCGTCTAACAAAAGATGGACATCCACGGCATCCTGTACGTCTTGCGGCTACTACAGAAAGAATTATTTTTCCTATTAATTCCTTATAACGGTAATTGATTTTTCTAATAACAAGAATTTTTATTTATTATTAAATTTCTATTTTAATCAGTTATGAAAATTACCATAAAAAACTGTAAAATGGGGTAGCTTAATTATGAATTTTTCTGATTATCAAACACAAGCACTTAGTACAGACCAAATTCCTGCTGTCGAAGGTACTGAACTAATCATACCACTACTAGGTTTAGTTGGTGAAGTTGGTTCTTTGATGACTGAGTATAAAAAACATTTACGTGATGGTGATGCACACAAACTATTTAAAGAAGGCATCGCGGAAGAGTTGGGAGATATGCTTTGGTATATTTCCAATTTAGCAAGCAAATTTAACCTGAATTTGGAAGAAATTGCGGAAGATAATTTGAGAAAGTGCCGTGATCGCTGGGGATGGAGAGATTCAGATATAATAGATGATAAAGCTACAAGCTACATATTTGATAATAACTTCCCTGAAGATGAAAGTTTACCACGAAAGTTTGAAGTAGAAATTACGGAGGTAAGCAAAGATAATTCAGTTAAAATGAAGGCATTTATAAACAAAAAACAGATTGGAAATGACCTCACTGATAATTCCTATATAAGTGATGGGTACCGCTTTCATGATGTTTTCCATTTTTCCTATGCCGCAGTTTTAGGTTGGTCAGTTGTCACTCGTAGTATGCTTAAACGTAAGCGCAAAAGTAATTCTAATATTGACGAAGTTGAAGACGGCGGCCGTGCAGTAGCTATTGAGGAAGGTATATCAGCACTTGTATTTAGCTATGCCAAAGATCACGGTTTCTTAGAAGGCGTTTCAACATTAGATTACCAACTATTAAAGACTATCAAAAATATGACATCCCATTTAGAAGTTTCTCAGTGTTCGCTAGGTGATTGGGAGAAAGCAATTCTGATGGGCTATGATGTCTGGCGACAGGTAGAGAAAAATCGAGGAGGAAGGATAGTCGTTGATCTTGATGCACGCTTGATAACCTATTTGGAAGAGTCTAGTCTACGTTTAGCCTGTGTGGAAATAAAACATTCACTTAACGGCTTGCAGGGAAAAAAATGAGTTTTTGGTCATCACAAACTTTGAGTTCTCGTCTTCCCAGTTTAATTGAACCATTTAATGAGGCTCAAGTTCAGTCTGCATCATACGAATTGTGTTTAGGGGAAGAAGTTTATATTTCAGCTCTTCCTGATACACCTCCGAAAGAACGAAAAAAAATTATTCTTGGACAAAGGGAAACTGTTTCTATCCCTCCAGGACAGTTTGCATTTCTGATAACTTCTGAAATAATCAAAGTTCCTAACAATGCACTTGCATTGATTTCAATTAAATTCAAATTTAAGTCAAAGGGGCTGATTAATGTTTCCGGTCTTCATGTCGATCCTGGCTATAGTGGCAAACTAATTTTTGCTGTTTATAATGCTGGGCCTCTTCACCTTCATATAGCTAGAGGCGAAAAAGTTTTTTCTATATGGTATGCAGACTTAGATAAAGACGATGAAAAGCCACGAGATAAGAAAGGTTATGATTTCATCCCCACTGATTTAATGAATAGTCCTGATTTAGTTTCTTCTCTTCCTTCTTTAGTAAAACGTTTGGATGAACTGGAGAAAAAAGTAGAAAATTATTCTATTAAACAGACTTTATTCTTGACGATTGCTATTGGGGTTCTACTTGCTTTTGCAAAGCCAATAGTGGATATATTTATACAGCCATTACTCAATATAATTAAATCTTCTCTTGCCATGTATTAATTTTCAATTGGTGAAATGAATCTAAGTTGTCGCTATATACTTACACGAAGTAAGTGCAAAATTTTTAAGTATCAAATTCTCTAGGACAACAAAGCTTGTTAAATTTATTAAGATAATAAATGAAATACAAATATAATCTAGGTTGTGCCTATGACTTCCCTATCGGCATTAACTTTACCTGACCACACCCAGTTACCAGACTCAGATGGTACATTCGTGAAGAATCTTCAAGAGCATCCGCAAAGCATTTTAATTACAGATTCAATTAAACCTGTTTTAGAGAAACTTCATCCCGACAGTCAATATTGTATTGGACAAGATTCTGGTATCTACTGGCGATTAACAGATCCTCCTGAGAAAGGGGCTGAAGCACCAGACTGGTTTTATGTACCCAATGTACCACCGACACTTAACGGTAAAATGCGCCGTTCTTATGTGTTGTGGAAGGAGTATGTTGCGCCCTTGATTGTGATTGAATTTGTCTCTGGAGATGGTTCAGAAGAACGAGATAACACACCGCCATCTCAAGGTGAAGGTGGAAATGTTGGTAAGTTTTGGGTTTATGAGCAGGCAATTCGAGTGCCTTATTATGGAATTTATGAAGTAGCAAAAGCGCAAGTGCAAGTTTTTCACCTACTCGATAATACTTATCAACTGATGCAACCCAATGAACGAGGACATTACCCAATTGCTCCTATGGGTGTAGAGTTAGGAATCTGGCAAGGATTTTATCAAAATGCAGAGTTACCTTGGTTGCGGTGGTGGGATGCACAAGGAAATTTACTGTTAACGGGTGAGGAACGTGCTGTGAATGAGCGACAAAAGCGGGAGAGAATTGTAGAGAAGTTGCGATCGCTCTCTGCTGAACAACTCAATGCTTTAGGAATTGATCCAGAAATGTTGGATTAGGAAATATTCTCGTCTACTAATATTACATCTTCATATATTTCTGCGATCACACAACGAAAATCAACGCTAGCTAAATGCACTTCTCCCGCTTGTTCATAAGGGTAAAGTACCCACTGTCCTTGTTCATTGCGGCGGAAGCATTCTACACTCATTCGGTCTGGTGAAATTATCACATATTCTTGTAATGATTCTAAGTGTCGATAACTAGCAAATTTTTTACCTCTGTCATAGCCTTCCGTTGACTCGGAAAGCACTTCAATAATTAAGGAAGGATGGGACTTAAAATATTCAAATTCTTTATCTCGTGGATCGCAAGTCACCATTACATCGGGATAAAAATAGCGATTTATAGCCTCGATTCGTGCTTTCATATCTAACATATAAACACGGCAACCACTACCCCGGAGATGGTTTCGCAGTAGAGAAAGCAAGTTTCCTACTATAGTGACATGAGCATCACTTGCTCCCGCCATTGCGTAGACTTGCCCATCAATATACTCGTGTTTGATTTCACTTACTTTCTCGCCCTCTAAATATTCTTCTGGGGAGATATAGTACTCACTTTGGCTAACGACCATTTTAGTACCTTAGTAGTTTTATCAAACATTTTAACCCATACGACACAAATCTAATGAGCAACAGCGCCACCAGTTGGCTTCACCTTTTTGAGGAATAAAATAGCAATCCCACTGAGTAATAATGCAATACCAATAAAGTAGAAACAATCGTTAAAAGCCATTACAAATGCTTCTCTGCGGACTATATTAGATATAGATGCGATCGCTTGATTTTGGGCTGTACTTAAATCTGCTCCGCGACTGACAAAATACTGCGTCATTTGGTCAATTCGCTGTTGAGTTTCTGGGTTATATAAAGATACTCCATCACCCAATCTATTCGAGTGGAATTGCTCTCTATTTGCTAATAAAGTTGCTAAAGAAGCAATTCCAATAGAACCGCCTAGATTCCGCATCATATTAAATAAACCACTTGCTGAACCTGCTTCTTTCGGACTCAAACCAGCAGTAGCAATAGAACTAAGCGGCACCATAATTAGGGGTTGTCCCATTGCGCGCACAAATTGCGACCAGCGTAATTGATCTAACCCTGTTTCATTAGTCATTCCAGAGTTCATAAATGCACTGATGGAAAACAAAGTCACACCAAAAGCTACCATGAAACGCACATCAATGCGTTGCATCAATTTCGGTATGAGGGGAATAATAAACAGTTGGGGAATACCAGCCCAAATTAATACTTCACCAATTTGCAGAGCATTGTATTTTTGAATTTGAGCGAGATACAACGGTAAAATATAAATTGAACCATACAATCCTACTCCCAACGACACATTGACAATACTGGCTAAACCAAAGTTTCGCCTAGACAAAAGCCGTAAATTAATAAATGGTTGTTTACGAGTTAATTCTATAAAGAAAAATATCGCCAAAAAAATTACCGCAACTACACTTAAGCGCACAATCAACGCTGAACCAAACCAATCTTTACGGCTACCTTCTTCTAAAACAACTTGCAGAGAACCTAAGCCAATAGCCATTGCAATAATTCCCCACCAATCACCTTGTTTAAGTAAACTGATTTGGGGTTTTTCTTGCTTAATTCCGTACCAAACACCAGCTAGCATTAATGCGCCTGGAATTACATTTATATAAAAGTTGTATTCCCAACCAAAGTTTTCTGTTAACCAACCTCCCAATGTTGGCCCAATTGAAGGTGCAAAAACTGCACTAAACCCAAATGCAGCCAGTCCGACTGATTGTTTTGATTGGGGTAAAGTTGTTAAGACAACTGTCATCGCGGTGGGAATTAGTACTCCTCCGCTAAAACCTTGTAAGGCGCGAAAGAAAATCATGGAATTAAGATTCCACGCCCAACCACAGCAGATAGAAAAGAAAATAAATAGTGCAGTATTCACTAACAGATAACGCTGCAATGAAAACACCCGCGATAACCATCCTGTTAGAGGAATTACCACAATTTCTGCGACGAGATACGCGGTAGAAATCCAAGAACCTTCTTCGAGAGTTGCTCCTAAACTTGCTTGAATATCTTGCAGCGAAGCATTAGTTATTTGAATATCCAATACCGCCATAAATGCACCAAGCATACTGGCTAATACACCAATCCAAGTTTTTAGCGGTACACGCTCTGGTGGTAAAGCAGGATTTTGCCCTTGCTGACGAATTACACCTGTATTAGCCATAACTTTGTTCCAGTTTCAAGGTTAAGTAGCAAAAACTTTATTATTAAATCTTATATCAATATGTTCTTTGCCTCTGCGTGAGCTGGAATCAGCAACGCTAAAAATTAAAAAATAATAGCTAGAGAAAGTTCAACAAAGATAAATCTAAATAAAAATGCGATTATTTATCTTAAATTTCTTAAGTCGTGATAATTCCCTTTTTCTCATAAATTGGACGCATTATTTTCCTTAAAGCAGGTAACTGTCTGCTAAAAACAATTGACCCTAAAATACAAGCTATTCCATCAATAATTAAAGTGTTGGGAGCGCCAATATGACTTGCTAGGAAACCTCCTAATAAATTACCCACAGGAATCATCCCCAAAAATGACATTGTGTATAAGCTCATCAATCGCCCACGTTTATCGTCTTCAACAATGGTTTGTAAAAATGTGTTGCTGGCAGCAATCTGGAGAATTGTTCCTAAGCCAACAAATAACATGGTAAATAACGAGAGTGGTAAAAATCGAGACAATGAAAAGCCAATTAGACCAGTTCCTAAAATTGCTGGTGCTAAAGCAATCAATTTACCAATTCCTAAGATTGTTTGGCGCGTAGCTAGATAAATACCACCAGTTAAGGCTCCAACTCCAGATGCCGCCATCAAAAAACCTACACTTTCTGCACCACCTTTGAGAACTTGTTCGGCAATAACTGGGACGAGAATAGTATTTTGCAGTCCCATCAGGCTAACTAAAGCTGATAGCAACAAGATAGATCGAATGGGTGAGAAGCTAAAGGCATATACAAATCCCTCTTTAACTTTTTGTAAGGGATTACCATTAGTTACCGAATTTTTCCAAGGCTTAACTTTCATCGCCAATAAAGCGGCGATTACAGCAACGTAACTTAAACCATCAATTAAAAAACAATAACCAGTTCCAACCCTGGCAATTAATAAACCCCCGATCGCAGGGCCAATTAATCTAGCACCGTTGACCATCGTGGAGTTGATGGCGATCGCATTGGCTAAATCTTCTCTACGATCAACCAATTCTGGCACAAATGCTTGGCGGGCTGGCGCATCTAAGGCGTTAATAAATCCTTGAAACAAGCTCAAGGCGATGATGTGCCATACCTCAATCACTCCAGTTAGCGCCAGCGCTGCTAATGTTAACGATTGAATCATCGCCAAGACTTGCGTACTAATTAAGGTACGATACCGAGAAAAGCGATCTACAAATACTCCGCCAAAGGGAGCTAAAAAAAAGTTAGGAATTTGACTCGAAAATCCCACAACTCCCAGCATTAATGGGGATTTTGTCAAGTCATAAACTAGCCAAATCGTGGCAAGTTGCGTCATCCACGTCCCAATTAGGGAAATACCTTGTCCGGCAAAAAACAGTTGGTAGTTTCTTGACCTTAATGCAGGTAGTAGCGGTTTTTTCATCTCAGGCTTGTTTTATACCAATCTGCTTTCATAGATATCATCTCACCTCATCTCTATACGCCTCTCTTTAGATGTAAGAGAATGTCATAGACAGAAGGAGGTTTTTCATCTGTTTTCAGCCGATTTGGTATTACTTGACTTCTACCGCAACTTCCGCAGACATCCCCGGAGTAATCCGCGATTCGTATCCTTGAATGCTCTTTTGGTCGAAAACTACTTTTACTGGAATGCGTTGGACGACTTTAGTAAAGTTACCTGTAGCATTATCCGGTGGCAATAAGGCAAACTGAGCGCCGGAAGCTGGCGAAATACTGTCAACACGACCGATAAAGGTGTGATGAGGGAAACTATCTAGCTTGATTTCTACTGGCTCTCCTGGGCGCATCTTTTCTAATTGAGTTTCTTTGAAGTTCGCAACTACCCAATAGCTGTTATCGACGATCGCCATTAATGGTGTTCCTGCTGCGACGCGGTTGCCAACTTCCACATTTTTCCTACCTACCCGTCCAGCACTGGGGGCGGTAACATTTACATAAGATAGTTGCAGTTGTGCGTCTTTGAGCGATGCTTCTGATTGGGCGATCGCTGCTTTTGCCGCTTCGTATTGGCTACGCTTAACTGTGGTATCTTGTCCGCCTGCGGTAGCTTGTTGCAATCCTCCCTTAGATGCTGCCAATTTAGCTTGGGCGTTAGTAACATTTTCTTGCGCCTGTGCTAGTTGAGACTGGGCTTTAGCGACACCAACTTTGGCGGAGGCTAACTGGGCTTGGGCTTGTTGTACTCCTTGAATCGCAGCGTTTTTCTGTGCTTTAGCTACATCATAAGCAGCCTTGGCTGTGTCTAGTTGCTGACGAGGAATCGCACCTGTTTTATACAATTCGTTGTAACGATTGTAATCTGCTTGGGCTTTTTCCAAATTCGCATTTGTTTGCGCTACCTGCGCTTGAGCAGCAGGAATCCCAGCTTGAGCTTCTTGGACTGCTGCTTGCGCTGCTGGTATCCCAGCTTGAGCTTCTTGGACTGCTGCTTGGGCTGTGGAAATTGCTGCTACTGCACCACTGACATCTCCTTGTGCTTGAGTTGTCTTACCAGTGGTGGTTTGTGAACTCAAAGCAATATTTGCTTGAGCAGCTTGCGCTTGACCACGAGCATTTTCGAGGGCGGCTTGTGCTTGTTGCACCTTGCTTTCATAGTCCCGTGGATCTAACTTCACCAACAATTGTCCCGGTTGCACCAGTTGGTTGTCATTCACCAGCACTTCACTTACAGTTCCGGGAATGCGACTACTAACTTGGTGAATATTTCCCGCGACGGTGGCGTTGTCTGTTTCTTGGTGGGTGGAGGCGTATTGCCAGTAGTGAAGACCAAAAGTACCTGCGGCGATCGCACCTACGCCTAATCCTGCCAAAATTAAACCAGTCGGTCTTTTCCGCTTCGGTTTTGCGGGAACTTCTTTCTCTGTCTCAGGAGTTACAACAGGCGCTTCTGCTGTTGCGGATGTCTCTGCTGTAACAGTTTCTAAAGTCTCAGTATCAGGAATCAATTGTTTTTCTAAAGTTGGGGTTTTGTGTCCGTTGCGTCCGTTTAAAGTATTAGCACCCATATTCTTAGCTCTCTTCTTCGTTCAATAATTTGATTGACAATCGTTTATTTAGAATGCGTAGTATTTCCCGAAAAATTTTTATTTCCTTAGTATGCGTAATATTATCTCAAAATAAATCTTTATATTGCCTCACCCGAACGGGTGATTGTGGAATCATCTTTAGGAGAGGTTAGCGATCGCCCGATTCAAGATTTGGGAAAACAGTTCCCGATCGGCAAAGGAAATACCGTCCATCGCTTCATCGCGCACGGCTGCGGCGATTGGTGGTAAAACAGCCTCTAGTTCTTTACCTGCATCCGTTAGCCAGATGCGCCAAATGCGCCGATCTTGAGTGTCGCGTTCGCGACGCACCAAACCGCGTTCTTCCATCCGATCTAGTACGCCTGTTAAAGTGCCTCCTACTTGTTTGAGTTTGTCCCCAATACTAGAAGTAGGTAAGCCATCTTCTTGCCAAAGACAGCACAACACCAACCAGTGAAATGGCGTCAGTCCAAAGGGTTCTAATTTCTCAGTAAACTTGCGACTCAACAGTTGTGAGACTAATTTGATTCTGTAGCCCAAATTGTATGGTGCTAGATTTTGCTGCCACGACTCTAAAGCTGGGGAGTGATTAGATGTAGAAACCATTTAAAAAATACTTAGTGTACGTACTATTGTAACTGGATTAATATTTTTTAGCAACAGGTGCTTTGCATCTGTCTTAGGGAAGAACTTCAATCAATTGGTACTCTTCAAGTGTACCGATAACGCGGTGAGGCCGAGATAATTTAGGGGATTGGTCACTATAGATCAAAGCATAGCTCAAAGCTGGTATTTGGGAAATAGAAACTACTTGTTGGGGGTGAATAGAAAGATAGAAATTAAGCAGTAATTGAGTTTTCTGGTCTATTTGCACATAGTAGATAGGATGAGATTGGATAATTGAGGCGATCGCACTTTGTTGTAAAAAAGTTCTCAAAACAGGGTTATAGTCATTTAACAGACCGATACAACCAGCCGTCGCCAAAGCCAGCCAGCAAGGAATTAACCATCCTGCAATCCAGTAACGGGCTGTGAGAAACTTCTTGCCAAAGTAGTAACGACTAATCCATACCCCAGGTAAAATTAACCAACTCAACCCTGTAACCAAGCAAAGAGTTGCATACTTCCGGATGTCAAAACCACCCCAACGAAGAATCACAATACTAGCTATAACCAGTAAAACACCAAATCCACCAAAGCCATAACTGAGATTCCGAGGAAGATTCTTCGTTGCAAAAAGGTTTAATATATTTATTTTACCCTTTTCAAGAGGGAATTGTGGGGGAATTTCTGTCTGGTAAATATTGCTTAACCAATTTAAACCCACAGATGCAAACAAAGCTATAAACGGGTAAAGGCAAAGACTATAGTGAGGTAAACGCGTGCTAAAAAGACTAAGTTCTCCAAATAAAACAAGTGGAAAGCCGACTAATATCGAATTGTAACGAGGAATCGGACGACGGATAGTTAAAAATAAACCTAAAAGTCCGAAAAAAGCCCAAGGAAATGCTTTTAAAGGAATATTCCATATATAGAACAGCAGCCCATTATTATCCTGAGCTTCAGAACCTAGCTGCACAACAAAGTGGAGCAACTCCTCAAAACTCTGATTTCCGTAGTGCAGCCAGCTTAACCACAGCCAAATACAGGTAGGTATTAGACCGACAAAAAAGCCTAAATATAAAATTGGGTTAGTAAGATGACGATGACGGCGATGTTCCCAAATTAAATAAGGCAATAAAGCTATAGTTGGCAAAAAAATCATAAAGCTTCTAACTAAGAAGCCTAAACCTAAACTGAAACCAGCGATAAAACTCCAAAAATAGTGATATTTAGGATGTAATTCTGTTTTTATTAAAGACAAAATTGCTAAAAGTACCAATAAAATCATCGGTACATCAGGCGTACTTAAACGCGAGTATTGCAGCCAGAGAAATTCCACACTTAAAATTGCAGTAGCAAGCCTTGCCAATTTTTTGCCTAGCATAATTTTGCCAATTTCATACACCAGCCATAAACTAAAAATTCCAGCAATCATACTAGGAAGACGCGCACTAGTATCACTGACACCAAACAAGTTGTAGAAACTGGCAATTAACCAATAAGGGCCAGGGGTTTTATGATGCGCTTTTTGCCAAGGAGTTATCCAATTACCAGAATCAAACATCAGACGCGCACGCGAAGCGTAAAGCGCTTCATCATGAGCAATCAGACTATTGTGCCCAGAAGTAAATAATAATAAGGGCAGTATCCAAACTAACAAACTTAAATAGGGTAATAATCTGACTAGGCGGATTGGTCGCCAAATATGCTGCAAGAAGTATAGTTTATATAACATTGAATTGATACAATTGAATGCTGCTATTTAGACTCATTTATCTGTCCTGCTGTTATTAAAATATGTTACATAGTGATTGTTAAAAAATACCTGAAATTGCCGCAAGTTTCGCAAAAAGTTCTCCAAAACAGAGATTTATGCAGTTAAGACCGAATCAACGCCTAAAATTAGACGACACAGACGATAAGCTGTTTTATGCTTATCCCCGCTTCGTCACCCATGTCGATGAAGGATTTATTCAACAACTAACGGATTTATATCGCGATCGCCTGAAACCCAACACCCGCATTTTTGATATGATGAGCAGCTGGGTGTCTCATCTACCAGAAGAGATGCAGTTTGACCATGTAGAGGGACACGGACTCAATGCTGAGGAACTAGCACGTAATTCCCGCTTGAATCATTACTTTGTGCAAAATCTGAACGAAAATCCGCAGCTACCTTTACCAGATGAAGATTTTGATGCTGTTCTCAATTGCGTATCTGTGCAATATGTGCAATATCCAGAAGCAGTATTTTCCGAAATTTACCGCATCCTGAAACCCGGTGGTGTTGCAATTATCAGCTTTTCTAACCGGATGTTTTTTGAAAAGGCAATTCAAGCTTGGCGGGAGGCTTCAGAAGCAGCTCGAGTGGAATTAGTCAAAAATTACTTCGCCTCAGTCCCTGGATTTACAACCGCAGAAGTTATAGCTCATAAGTCAACATTACCGAATTTCTTACAGTGGTTGGGTGCAGCTGGAGGAGATCCATTTTATGCTGTCATCGCTCACCGCAGTTAACCCAAATAGTCAGTAGTACTTTGTCAAACTAGTTTTGAGGGGGCGTTGCTGATTGTGGTATGAAAAATAATTTTGCGTTATTTCAAAATCCTTGTAGAGACTAGCAATTGCAACGTCTCTACATCCAAATTCATACCTTGATTCAGCAACACCTTTTGAGGGTTTGTAGTAAGAACTTTAGTGCTTAAAAAATAAGGACTAAAGCCCTGACAACGAACTTACAGCAGATTTCAAGGAAAGTGAGGTACACAGGCTAAGTCGGCGTTGCAGAACAGAGGGATGAATTTAGGCAGGCAGGGGAGGCAGGGGGTGCTTTGGGAGCAGGGGGGGAGATTTTATAACTTGCAAAATCATCCCGCAATTATGCAACGCCGCTAAGTCTTTTACCCAGGTATAAAACGTGTTTTACTCCTAAATCCTGTATTCTAAATTCTAAATTCTGCTGTATTTACCATCAATTTAAATTTTACAAAATACTAGTGGTCTGTTTCATTAGACTTCTTGGCAAAAGTCGGGGTAAAGGTGAAGGGGAAAAGGGTAAAGAAACTCAAAACCCTTTCCCTTTAACTTTTATCCTTTACCCTAAGAGTGCAAAAATATATTTTTGCAAGAGTCTATTAATTATGAGACAGACCACTGAGTTTTTATGACTTGTGTGGACACCATAGTCTAACCTCAAAAGCAACCTCACTTTTTCAACTATGAGTTTGCGTAAATTACTTGTTTGATCTTTATAGCTGTGTCAGGTAATACTTCATGGGTAGGCTACAACCTCGGATTCTATGGGAATTTATTACTGACATTAAGAAAAAATAATTATACTAACCTCTTCTAGCTAAGTTGTATTAGGTAGACAACTCTTCTAGCCCAATCCATTCAGTGATGGATTGCCATTGGCTTGCGTAAACAGTAGCCTTACTACGTTTTTCTTTTTGAGGCTTTCTAGGTATTTTTCCCAGCACAGCATCGGCGAATGATCTGGACTCATTTGCATTATAGATAGGCATTTCCTGCCAGCAGTGGCGACAAAACCAATAAGTCTCTGCACCACGTATATGTTCTAAAAGTAAACTTGAGCAGCAAGGACAATAATTCATATTTTTCTCAAATCCTGTTAAGAAAAGTGTTGTTGCAAATCAGAGTTGCCAGTTGAAAATTTCGTAGATATTAAAACAATGTGTCTATATTTTGACTATAATCTTTAAATATGAGGAACTTGTGAGGAAATTTAGAATACTTAATAAATTTGAAAAAATTATACACATTTTTTAAGTAATACTTTCAGGCTTATTTAGCTATCTTTTTAGAATATTCTCATTAAAAAATTAAGCAGGAACACAACATTTACTGCGTTCCTGCTTACCACTAAACTAGGCTTTTTTTGAAAGTCGCTTTTAGATGGACATACGGCACTGCAAGAGTATTAACCCTAGATGCCCTGCTTCTATTTTGTCAACATTAGTAACTCTTGCAAGTTCATTGTTGAATCGCTTAACTCTTAGTAAAGGTCTTCTTCTTTATGAGTTTCGATTGTTACGTCAGAGGTTGGGTAAGCGACACAAGTCAGTACATATCCCTTTTCTATTTGTTCATCATCTAAGAATGACTGATCGCCCTGATCGACAGTACCACTAGTGATTTTACCAGCACAAGTTGAGCAAGCACCAGCGCGACAAGAGTAGGGCAGGTCAAGTCCCTCATCTTCGGCAGCATCGAGAATATAAACATCATCAGCAACGTCAAGAGTTTTGTCTAGTCCTTCGTCAGCGTTGATTAATCTCACTTTATAAGTTGGCATTGAGTAATCCTCTCTTTTGCAAATGGCAGTATAAGTTATCTTAAGGCAAAGATCACGGCTGTTCTATGGGATTTAGCCGTTTGGTTTAAATTTGCTTCAATTCTGATACTACGAGAAAAATTAAACGATGTGACTGGAAATTGAACCCGATTAGTAATGAAATTTAGTTGCTTAATCCCGATAAGTTTTATTTATATAATTTCCGGCTCTAGTCAGGTTTTAATTAGAAAAATTTATATTGCGGAGAGTAAGACATGAGTAAGATTAATGCTGTCTATATAGCGTAAGACTTACGCAGAAGAGATCCGCCAACTCCTTTAACTTTTGAAATTTTCCCTTTTGAGGATACATACTTCTGTATATAGGAATCCGCTTTGATTTATGTTCGCGTAACGTGGTGTAGCCATACTGATTTGTGTAGACGGGGAATAGGGATGAAGGCAATAGGCAATAGGCAATAGGCAATAGGCGATAGGCAATAGGCAATAGGCGATAGGCAATAGGCAATAGGCAATAGGCGATAGGCGATAGGCAATAGGGATGAAGGCTTCCTAGTTATACTGAGCTTTTTCACACAATCAAATATGAGTCCTAATAACTTCAAAAATCACCTATGCATCTTTGAGAGGGTTGGCCGAATGTTGTAGAGTCTAGACTGGTGAAGCCGATGAAGAGAGAATCTCACCATTAGAAGCGTGGGAGGATCAAAAACAGAACTAGTGAGGATCATGTATAATTCAGAAGCAGCTTCGGAAAAAGCAAAAGTGCGTGTAGGTTTGGTAGGTACTGGGTATGCAGCAAAGTTTCGAGCTGAGGCATTGCTTCATAATGAGCGATCGCGATCGCACATAGTCGCAGTTGTTGGTCATACAAAAGACAAAACCGAAACCTTTGCCAAAGAGTACCAAATTGAAGCTTTGAATACTTGGCAAGAGCTAGTAGAACGTGAAGATATAGACCTAGTAGTAATCTCTACTATTAATCGAGATCATGGTGCGATCGCTCGTGCAGCCCTTACCAACGGCAAACACGTAATTGTAGAGTATCCCCTTTCGTTGGATATAGTCGAAGCTGAGGAACTGATTGCCTTAGCCAAAACACAACAAAAACTCCTGCACGTTGAACATCTGGAACTTTTGGGTGGTTTACATCAAGCTTTAAAGCAAAACTTAGACAAAATTGGCGAAGTATTTTATGTTCGCTATAGCACCATCAATCCCCAGAATCCTGCACCCCGCAAATGGACTTATAACCATGAGTTGTTCGGTTTTCCCTTAATGGGGGCATTGTCTCGCCTACATCGTCTCACAGATTTATTTGGTAGAGTATTTACTGTTAACTGTCACCAACGATATTGGGAAATAGAACCGGAGTACTACCAAACCTGTTTTTGCACGAGCGATCTGTCCTTTAATAGTGGAATTTTAGCCCAAGTAGTCTATGGCAAAGGTGAAAGTATTTGGCAATCAGAACGCAAGTTTGAAGTTCACGGTGAAAAAGGTGGTTTAATTTTTGATGGCGATACCGGAATTTTCATCCAGCCAGGGGAAACAACACCTATAGAGGTTGGCCCTCGTCGGGGTTTGTTTGCCAAAGACACAAGTATGGTTTTAGACCATCTTTTTGATGGCGCTCCTTTGTACGTTACCCCAGAGGAGAGCTTGTATACCCTAAAAGTTGCTGATGCTGCACAAAGAGCTGCACAGACAGGGTTAACTATATTTATGAAAGATACTTTAGATAAAAGTTAATGAAAACCGAACTAATTGTTATTTTATCCCAACGAGAAATAGAAAAAATGCGTCAAGCTGGGCGTTTAGCAGCTAAACTTCTCCAGCATCTCGAACCGTTTGTGAAGCCAGGGGTTAGCACTCTGGAACTAAATGATGAAGCCGAACGTTGGACGCAAGCGCATGGAGCAAAAAGCGCACCCCTTGGCTATAAAGGTTATCCCAAATCGATTTGCACTAGTGTAAATGAGGTAATTTGTCACGGCATTCCCAATGCCAAACAAATTCTTAAAGAAGGTGACATTATTAATATTGATGTAACGCCCATTGTTGAAGGTTATCACGGCGATACATCCAAGACATTTTTTGTTGGTACACCTTCGGCAAAAACGAGAAAACTGGTAGAGGTGACAGAAGAGTGTCTCCGTTTGGGTATTGCCGAAGTAAAACCTGGGGCGCGCATTGGCGATATTGGTGCAGCCATTCAAGAGTATGCTGAAGGGCAAGGCTTTTCTGTGGTGCGAGATTTCGTTGGACATGGCATCAGTAATATTTTCCATACTGCGCCGGATGTTCCTCATTATGGCACACGCGGTAAGGGCAAGCGCCTAAGACCAGGGATGGTTTTTACTATTGAGCCAATGATTAACGAAGGTACTTACGAAGTCGAAGTTCTAGGCGATAAATGGACTGCGGTAACGCGCGATCGCAAGCTTTCTGCTCAATGCGAGCATACCTTAGCTGTAACCGAAGACGGCGTAGAAATTCTTACACTACCTGAAGGCGAGAATTACTGGGCTGTATGACAACACCTACGAAAAAATTCCTTTCGTTTGGGAGCAACCAAAGCCAAAAGCTATTTGATATTTTTGTATAGTTTTATGGTGTTGCTGAATCGAGGTATGAATTTGGATGTAGAGACTAGCAATTGCAACGTCTCTACAAAGATTTTGAAATAACGCAAAATTATTTTTCATACCGCAATCAGCAACGCCAGTTTTATAACTATCTTCCCAACTTATTAGGAATACCTTCACAACCACCAGGAATAGTACCTCTAGTTTTTTCACCACCCCAAGTACAACAGTAGCAACGCGCAGGCTCAGACATCCGTTGCACATTGCTGAAATCGGCATTTTCTACCACAGCGCCAGTTTGTTCGCCAGTTTCATAATCTGGTGGTTGACTGCGACTGCGAGGTGATGCTTTATCTACTACACCGTAGAATAAGCGAATCCCGTTGATGTCAGCACCATTGAGATTAGCACCGTATAAAATTGTGCGGGAGAGGTTAGCTTTTACTAAATCACAACCAGCCAGGTTAGCGCGGACAAGATTAGCCTCGCTTAGGTCAGTCCAACGTAAATCAGTACCAGAAAGGTCGGCTGCGGCTAGCATTACGCCTAAATCGATGACGCGCACACCTTCGAGGCGGTCTTCTGCATATCCACCAGTACCGTCGAGAATGGCTCGACCTAATAAGCGATCGCGTTTTAGGGGTGAGAGCAACTTAGAACGTGAAAGAAACCGGAGAATTTTCGCTTTACCACTACCATCGACACTACTCAAAATTGCCGCAGTACGTCCTTCAGCGATCGCTCTTTCTTGAGGCCAATCTTCTAATAATCCTTCTTCATCTAATACCAAGTCTGAAACGCCTTGAAAATAGGAATCAATTGTCTGTTGCTGGGTGATAATATTTTGCTGAACTGTTAGCAGGTTTTGCTGAATTGTCAAGTCTTTGGAAATAACATATTGTCGCCATGCTACATAAACGGCAATGATGGCGATGAGAATTTGCCCCAAAGCGCCAAACCAATCTGCGAGGGTTCCAGCAATATCCCAGTTAATTTGGCGTCCTAAAACAAGCAAGCGATCGCCTACACCGGTGAATCTGATCAAGCCGATGATGGCTACTAGTAATCCCAAAAAGGCCACAAACAGAGTGCGTTCTTGGGGTGAAAACCACTCGTCTAAAACTTGTTGAAACCAAGGCAATAATATTGCTAGGGATAGCAGCAAACTTATCAGCGTTCCGATAATGCCAACGATCCAGTTATTGAGGATAATTCCAATAAAGGTGATGGCGATCGCGATTAGAGTAATCAGCAATGCCCTCGGCTTAACGATAAATTCCTTGGTAATCGGTTGCTTGAAATCAGAACGGGTTTGTTGTAAAGCAATTGTCTGTTGCGGAGATTTTAAAGATGCGATCGCCGCTAGTGCTTGTTTTGTCGCTAGTACTTCTGAGTTGAGGTTTTTCTCGGTTGCACTCCCGTCAAAGTCATCTGGTTGCAAATCGTTTTCGGGGGCTGGTTCTGGGGTTGGTAGATTAGAGGAATCGGATTCAATCGTCATGTTATCTATTTTGCCCCCTCAATCCACGTTATGCAGCGTTCCTATAGCAGTAAATTCTTAAAAAACAAGCTGAAGATTATTTTGCTTGTTCTTTTGGCAACTACGACTATTGCCCTCAAGCCCAAGTATGACCCGAATGGGACTTTCCAGAATTATTTTTATCTGAAATACGGCAGTTAAAGACGCGATTCATCGCGTCTCTACAAGAGTGATTAATCGCGTCTCTACTTTTTACAATGCACAAGTCAACTCGCCGGCTTTTTGGCTAAAGCGGTGATTTTCTCGATAATCTACGGGACAATCTATCACCGCAGGTACATCTTGAGCGAGGGCTTCTTTCAAAGTGGGAATCAAATCTAAAGCTGATTCAACTCGGTAGCCTTTTAAACCCATGCTTTCGGCAAGTTTGACAAAATCAGGATTGCTAAAATGCACAAAAGATGAGTTTCCTTTGCCAAATTGATTTTCTTGCTTCCACTCAATTAACCCATAGCCACCATCATTGAAAATGATCGTGACAAAGGGTGTACCGACACGCAAGGCTGTTTCTAATTCTTGAGAATTCATCATAAAGCCGCCATCGCCTGTTACAGCAACGACTTTGCGCTTAGGATGAACAAGTTTTGCTGCTAAAGCGCCAGGAATGGCAATACCCATAGCTGCGAAGCCATTGGAAATTATGCAAGTATTGGGACTATGGCAATGATAATGACGAGCCATCCACATCTTATGTGCGCCAACGTCAGAGATGACGATATCATCTGGGCCCATCACTTGCCGTAAGTCATAAATTAATTTTTGCGGCTTAATTGGAAATCCGTCATCATGGGCGTATTGTTCGTAATCAGCCCGAATTTCTGACCTTAAGCTAATAGCAAAAGGATCGGGTTTACCTTGTCGGTCTGCTAATTTTAAAATTTCATAGAGGGAATCTGAAATATCTCCCACAACTTCGGCGTTGGGAATATAACTACTATCAATTTCCGCCGGATTTACCCCAATATGCACAATCGGAATTTCACCATTCCGATTCCATTTTTTGGGGGAAAACTCAATCAGATCGTAGCCGATCGCAATTACTAAATCTGTGTTATCGAAAGCACAGGTAATGAAATCTCTTTGCTGTAATCCCACTGACCACAAAGCTAGTTGATGTGTGTAGGGAATCACGCCTTTACCCATAAAAGTATTGGCAACAGGTATATTCAGCAAGGTAGCAAATTGCGTTACGGCATCACTAGCATGAGCGCGAATTGCCCCATTTCCAACTAAGATTAATGGGTTCACAGCTTGGCAAATTGCGGCGGCGGCTGCCCGAATGCTAGCAAAAGATGCATAAGTTTTTTCGCTATTATCCTTACGCAAAGGTTTGCCTTCTACAGGCATAGCAGCAATATTTTCTGGCAAATCGATGTGAACTGCACCGGGTTTTTCGGATTGCGATCGCTTGAATGCTTTCCGTACTACTTCTGGTGTAATACTCGGTCGGACAATCTGCTTATTCCACTTGGTAACAGGTGCAAACATTGCCACCAAATCTAAATATTGATGGGATTCAATGTGCATTCTATCTGTTCCCACTTGACCAGTAATCGCCACTAAAGGCGCACCATCGAGGTTAGCATCTGCTACCCCAGTCATCAAGTTGGTTGCCCCAGGGCCAAGAGTAGAAAGACACACTCCGGCTTTTCCTGTTAAACGTCCGTAGACATCGGCCATGAATGCTGCACCTTGTTCATGACGAGTCGTAATAAATTTAATCGAAGAATGTTTTAACGCTTCCAAAACGTGCAGGTTTTCTTCACCAGGGAGTCCAAAAATATATTGCACTCCTTCATTTTCTAGGCACTGCACCAATAACTCTGCTGTATTCATTTTATTTCCTAACTATTGACGAATAAATATTGGGGACTGGGGACTGGGGACACTTCGACTGCGCGGTAGTTGAATCTCGACTCACAACGACTGCGCTCAGTGCAAGTCGCTCGATTACCGCGTAGTCGAAACTCAGTGGATCGCTGGGGACTGGGGACACAACGACTGCGCTCAGTGCATCGCTGGGGACTGGGGACTGGGAAAATCCTTCCTAATACCTAATTGCTAATTTTTAATATCTAATCCCAATACCCATTCCCTAATACCCAGTCCCTATCAATTCACCCAGATGGTTTTAACATTGACAAACTCATGTATACCTTGGATACTCAATTCTCTGCCATATCCAGAACGCTTGATGCCACCAAAGGGCAACCGAGGATCGGATTTGACCATACTGTTGATAAATACCGCACCGGCTTCGATTTCTTCAACTAAACGATCGCTTTCTTGTTTATTGGTTGTCCAAGCACTTGCACCTAAGCCAAAGGGACTGTCATTAGCGAGTTTAATGGCAGCATCAATATCTGGAACCCGGAATAACAAGGCTACCGGGCCAAAGAATTCTTCTTTGGCGATTGGTGTGTCAGTGGGGATGTCTATGATAATCGTTGGTGGATAAAAGTTTCCAGGACGATCTGATAAAGGATGTCCACCGATGAGGACTTTACCACCGCTTTTTGTAGCAGCTTGCACTTGTTGATCTAAATCCTGGAGAATCCCAGGAGTTGCCAGTGGGCCTAAATCGGTATCTGGTTGCATGGGATCGCCAACTTTGAGTGCCTCAAATTTTTCTAAAAGCAATTTTTCAAATTTGTCTGCGATCGCTTCTGCGACAATAAAACGTTTCGCTGCAATACATGATTGCCCGTTATTTAACATCCGCGCTGTAGTAGCTGTGACAACTGCTGTCTCTAAGTCAGCACTTTCTAACACAATAAACGGGTCACTTCCTCCTAATTCCAAAACTGTTTTTTTAATTTGTTTGCCGGCGGCGACGGCGAGGGATGCGCCTGCTGGTTCGCTTCCGGTTAAGGTAGCAGCTTTTACGCGGTCATCAGCCATTAAATCGGCAACTTTGGCAGCACCGATTAATAGAGTTTGAAACGCACCTTCAGCAAAACCTGCGCGTCGGATAATCTCTTCAATTGCCAAGGCGCACTGCGGCACGTTGGAAGCGTGTTTGAGTAAACCGACATTTCCCGCCATGAGTGCCGGTGCAGCAAAGCGGAACACTTGCCAGAAGGGGAAATTCCACGGCATCACCGCGAGAATTGCACCTATTGGTTGATAACGTACAAAACTCTGGCTAGCATCAGTTTTTACACTGACATCTGCTAAGAAACTAGAGCCATGTTCGGCATAGTAGCGACAGACGGCGGCACATTTTTCGACTTCCGCGATCGCCGCTTTAAATGGCTTACCCATTTCTAGAGTCATCAACTTCGCAAATTCTGCTTTGTCTTGCTCTAAAATATCGGCAGCTTTTGAAAGCCATTGCGATCGCTCAGAAAAACTAGTCTGACGATACCGTTCAAAAGTTTGATCGGCTAAATCGAGTTTAGCGGCAATTTCTGTATCATTGAGCGCCTCAAAGGTTTTAAGCGTCTCCCCAGTGGCGGGATTAATGGTGGCGATCGCCATTACCTGACCTCCCGTTAAAAAATAGCTTCGGTAGGCTTCCTAGTGTTACACAGATCAATTCTGGAAGCTACCACCCAAATTCTAGTCTTATAACCCAGAATTGGTTGCAGAATATTACAATTTTGCAATTATTTTTGAAACAAAATATACCAATTAATAAGTATTAATATTGATGAATTCAATAGAAGTAAAGTTGCTATAATTTGCACAATTGAGGAATCAAGCCATGACTCAAGTCTTACGCAAAGTAGTTACATTCGATGAATTCGTTGCTAAATATCCAGATAACACAGGGAAACGTTACGAACTATATGATGGAGTAGTAGTAGAGATGCCACCACCAACAGGCGACCATGAAGAGGTGATTGGATTTTTAGCCACAAAAATCACTTTAGAATATAGTCGCTTAAATCTTCGTTATTTCATCCCTAAAACAGTATTCATTAAACCAGTTGAGAACGAATCTGCTTATTCCCCAGATATCCTGATACTAAATCAGCCTAATTTAGTTAATGAACCTCGGTGGAAAAAAGAATCAACTGTTACTCAAGCAGCATCAATTCCTTTAGTAATTGAGGTAGTAAGTACCAATTGGCGTGATGATTATCTGAAAAAATATGCTGATTATGAAGAAATGGGAATTCCTGAATACTGGATTGTCGATTATGCTGCATTGGGCGGTAGAGAATTTATTGGTAAGCCCAAACAACCGACTATTTTGGTTTGCTGTTTAGAAGAAGGTGAGTATCGCGTTAGTAAATTTCGAGGAGATGACCGCATCGAGTCATTAATTTTTCCAGAGTTTAATTTGACCGCAGAGCAAATTTTTTGCGCTGGCACAGTTAGGTAATAGTCCTTTGTAGAGACGGCGATTTATCGCGTCTTTGTAATGTAGAATTTTCATCAAAAAACTTTAACCGAACCGTATTACCCCCACTTCCCATAGGCTTTAAGCAAATACCAAAGGACGTGGTTTAGCCACCCCATAGCCTTGAGCATAATCGACTCCTAAAGCTTTGAGTCGTTGTAGGATAGCGTCATTTTCGACAAACTCAGCAATGGTTTTTACCCCCATAACATTGGCAATGCGGGCAATGGCTTCTACCATTGCGTCATCTACGGAATTTTCGATAATGTTCTTAATAAATCCACCGTCGATTTTCAAATAATTTACTGGGAGGGTTTTAAGATAGGTGAAAGAGGACATACCACTACCAAAATCATCTAAGGAAAAACGACAGCCGTATTGTTGAAGTTCGCTAATTAACTGACAAGCTTTTGTTAAGTTGGCGATCGCCACGGTTTCGGTAATTTCAAAACAAATCGACTGTGGTCGAATGTGATGCAATAAAAATTGCTCACGCAAAAAGCTAATAAATTGATCGTCGTTGATAGTAGTGCCTGAAAGATTTATGGCATAAACAGTTTTACTATTGTGTTCTGCTAATGACCAAGACTTAAACAGGGTCTTGATCACCCAGCGATCAATTGTCGGCATCAGATTGTAGCGTTGAGCTGCTGGAATAAATGCCATCGGTACAACTAAATTTCCCTTCTCATCTCTCAAGCGCAGCAAGATTTCGTAATGAATTTCCTCTGCTTGCGTGGGAGCGATCGCCACAATAGCTTGAGAATATAGGCAAAAACGATTTTCTGTTAGGGCTTTGTTAATCCGTGAAACCCACTGCATCTCCCCACGCTGTTGTAAAAGTTCTTCATCGTCAGACTGAAAAACATGAACGCGATTGCGTCCTTTATCTTTAGCAACATAGCAAGCCGCATCGGCATGGCTTAAGAGACTGGCTTGGTTTTCAGTACTTGCGTTAATTTTTACTAAACCAATACTGACTCCAACAGCAAAAATATTGTCTTGCCAAATAAACCGAAACCCTTGAATAGTTTCGCGCCAAATATTAGCAATCTGCATAGCTTTCTCTAAAGAGCATTGGTAAAGCAATGCGCCAAATTCATCGCCGCCTAGTCTAGCTAATACGTCTGTCTGACGGATCTTCATTTGCAATAGTCTTGTGACTTGGCGCAAAAGTTCATCACCAGCCGCATGACCAGAGGTATCGTTGACAATCTTGAATTGATCCAAATCCAGATAGCACAAAGCGTGTTCTAGCTTGTATATTTTGGCATTGCTCACCGCTTGTTCTAGACGTTGTTCAAATTCGTGGCGATTGACTAGTCCCGTTAAAGAATCGTGACTCGCTTGCCAAGATAGTTGACGGGAGAGGCTGCGGTTTTGGGTAACATCATGAAACACCATGACCGCACCGACAATTTGATTATGGCGATCGCGAATTGGGGCAGCGGAGTCATCAATAGCAATTTCGCGCTCATCACGAGTAATTAAAACTGTGTGATTTGCTAGACCAACGATTCGCCCTGATTTTAAAGCTTTTTCTACCGGATTTTCTGCTGGTTCTCGCGTAGTTTCATGAAAAATTCTAAAGACTTCTTTGAGTGGTAAACCTTTTACCTGTTGCTGACTCCAACCTGTGAGCATTTCAGCAACGGGGTTGAGATACTCAATTTTGCCAGTTGCATTTGTAGTGATTACCGCATCACCAATGGAATGTAACGTAACTTGCGCTAATTCTTTTTCGTAAAACAGGGCTTCTTGCATCTGTTTACGTTCTGTGATGTCTCGAAAGCTAAAAACTCGTCCAACTGGGCGATCGCTAATCCACTGAGAACGAGTATATAACTCAAAAACTCGCCCATCTTGAAATTCCCAAACATTGTAAGTTTTCTGCTCTGGGTGGTTGAACATTTGGCTAGTCATCTGCAAAAACGCTTCTGGGTTTTGGAGTTGACTGGCAATAAATAACAATATTGACTGATCTTGTTCCCATCTCATCGCATTGAGAACTGAGTCTGTAATTTGCCACATCTCAATAAATTGAGTATTGAAGTTAATTTTTCTTCCCTGAGCATCCAGAACCAAAATGCTATCAGCCGTAGATTCTAGAGTTGCTTGAAGTAATGAGTTAGACTGTAGTAAATCGTAATTTTTCCGTTTTAACTTGGCTGCTTGCTTTTGAGCAAGTTGAGTAAAGTAGAGAACTAGAGTAACAAGCAAGGTCAGGAAGAATCCTTCTAGCAACACTAAGTGAGCCACCGGAGTTAGCATCGATTCAACCTCGTTGGTAATATTTGATAGGTGCTTAACAAGTATATTCTTCCAACTATTTATTGCTTGCCAGAGGAATAGATTTGCAGTCAAAATCCCAAAACCAATATTCAAGGGAAACCATTGTGGGAGGCGCTTGACTCGCTCAATAGTCAGAAATTGAAGGCTAACCCCAAGCATCAGCAAACCTAGTGCAGTTGGAATCGCTACGCCTGTGAGATATCCCCATTTGTATGCTGTTCCTATGCCGCTAAAGTAGCCGATTAATGCGACAACTCCAATAGCGATCGCTCCTGCTGAGAACAGTCCGGTAACAATTAACAAATGCTTGCTGATCCTGGCTAGAGATAAGCACAGCGATGCAATACCCAATAGAGTAAAACCTAATGCTGTATTGGCAGAAGGGCGACCAGGCAGCGAACTATGCACCTCAATGAGAAACTGTTGCACAGGTTCACTCATCCTCAAGCTATGCCTGGAAGTGGGAAGATTGTTTGTCAGGTAATCCTGGATAAAAAGTTGGTCAATACCAAAATTCATTTCAAAGATATATTCTGCCAGGGTCAAGCTACCAATAAAAACTACCAGTAAACTCAGTCCGACTGCAAATGGTCGCCACCCTTTTATCAGAGCCAGCAATGCCCACCCACAGAAGAAAAAGGCTAAAGCAGTGTTGTAGCGTATCGGAGTAGAATCTGGAAGGACTTGGATGAGGACATTCAAATGAATCTGCCACGCAACCATCACAACAAATCCCAAAATAATACTGAATACTGCGGTGAACGTAGTAATAATTTTTAAAGTGTATGAATTAAGCATCCTCTTCCTAATTACACAATATAATTTTTATTGATTTATAGTTGATATTGCTTAATTGGTAAAAAGTAAAAAACTCCTCCAGAGAAATTTTAAAAAAACTTTGCAGGATGAATTGGCTAAACCACATCAGAAAGAACATGGTTAAGCTAATCGGCATTTAGTTAGCATAAAATTAGGGCTGGAGCCACTTACTAACGAGCGAATTATTCTGGAAAAATGAATGATTACTAGCTTACTACATTTATGTAATTTAAAAACATCTATCTTCAGGAATATGGTTTTCAAAAGAGTAGGAATATTTTGCTGCTATATTTTAATAGCAGCCAAGATTTCGGCGTGAGCGCTCATATCATGTTGGGATATCTCACTTTTCTGTGTGTCATTGCAAGCGAAACAAAGTAAAGCAAAGTAATCCCAAAATCTCCAACTAAGAACTAGTCTATGCGATTGCTTTGTCGTTCCTTCTCTCTACGAGATGCTGCGCGTAGCTTGCTTCTCTATAGGAGTACGCAATGACAGTTATTCTCTCAGTGCGAAATAAAAACTGCTATGCACCCTTATTATGTCCGGTTAATCAAGCTGAAAAAAATATTCGTAGTCAGAACTTCAGTTACTACTAAAAACTGTTTATTATGGGTGCATTTTGCGTGACATCATATCAGTTGAATGTTGCCCACACTACTTATGAATTTCACAATGGACAAGATTTCAGTGAGGTACAAAATCTATTCCTGCAAGCGTCATTTTCAAACTAAAGATTAATAAATCTATTAATAATTGTTGGCACTGGTTGCAATTTTGTCTGATAAACCTTAACTAATCGCTCAATACCTTTGAAACGATAATCTCCCATTTCTTGGAAGTCTGAGGGTTGTGAGAGCATTTTATGGGTAGCTTGACTAATCACGCATTCACTAGGGGGACAAACTGCTTCCATACGAGCAGCAAGATTAATCGTCGCGCCTAATGCCGTATAATCTACCCTTTGGGAACTACCGACATCTCCCACCACAGCCTTACCGCTATTAATTGCAATCCGTAATTGCAGGGGTTCGTGCCAAAAACCATTGGCATTAAGATGTTCCAGACGATTGAGCATTCCTTTGGCAGCAGTAACAGCGCGATCGGCATGGTCTGCTTGCGGTTCTGGAGCGCCAAAAAATGCCATAATACAATCGCCAATATATTTATCTAAAGTGCCGCCGCAACCGAACACTTCTTTTAGCATTTCTTCAAATAAATTATTTAATAGTTGAGCGATCGCAGTTGGTGTTAACCTTTCAGAAATTGCCGTAAAGCCAACTAAATCAGCAAACAAAATGCTGATTTCGCTCTCGGCGGGAGCTAAACGACCACCCGGTAATCCGCCTACAGATATCAACTGCTGTACAACTGCTGGAGAATGATAGCGTTCTAGTCGGTGACGAATCATCTCTTCAGTTTTGAGTTTTTCTACTAATAACCAACGCTGCACACTAGAAGCGACAAGATTTGCTAAAGCTGAGAAAAAACTCAATTCTTCTTCACCTTCATTTGCCCAATGATAGGAAGAAAGATTGGCATCGGCATACAGTACGCCCACAACTTTATTTTCATCCCATAAAGGCACCGCCATCGCGCTACGAATGCCTTTGACTAAAATACTCTGTTCGCTAGCAAATCGTTCATCCTGGTGAGTATCACCGGTTTGAATGACGACTTTTTCCTCAAATACCTTTTGACAGATGCTACGACTAATCCAACTACCATCGGAGGGAAGATGTTTTTGTTGGGAAGCGTTTCTAGTAGCAGCATTCATTAATTCTAATTGGCCGCAACCATGAACATCAATTAATAATGCCAAGCGATCAATACTATCAAGGTAACGAAAAACCACTTGCTGCACTTGAGAAAATATCTCTTCTATAGAGGCTGCTGCACAGAGATTTTTCGCTATGTCCACTAAGTCTTTGAGACGGGCAATAGTTTTGTCTTTATTATTGATGTTGCCATCTTTGCTATCAGCCGCGATCCATTGCTGTTGTAATTGTTCGACATTATGAAGGATTGTTCTTTGCTCATTAATGTCCGAAGTTCCAGGATACTCAGGTATCGGTTGGGAAACAGGGCTTGTGAACAGCACTAACAGGCTAACATTGCCCAGCCAAATGATATCGCCGTGACGTAACTCTTGGGGATAGTTAACTAAATATTTATTAACTTGCGTTCCGTTTTTGCTGCCCATATCCTCAATAGTCCACACACCGTCAGCTGTTTTTACCAGGCGAGCATGGTTGCGGGATACTCCAGCAAAAGGTAAGTATAAGTTACATTCCGGCAATCGACCAATTGTAAATACATTTTGGTCAACTGCGATCGTTTTCTCCGTATCTCCCTCTTGTACGCGTAGCGTCAGTTCAGTCATGAGTGTGATAGATCCATCGAGGCTAGAGGTCAAGCAACTCTAAGGTAAGTTATACCTTACAGGTTAACCTTCACCTTTTCTTTATGACACTGTTAACTGCATTCCGCCAACAGGATGTGACAGATATTACATTGAATGAGGCAATTTTGCCACAGCGATCGCAGATAGCGTATTGAATGAGTGATAACGTTTAAACGGTTATTCTCACCTAGATTTTACCAAAGTCGAGTGCCCAGATTTTTAATTTCCACTCAACTGCTACTCAAAAACGCTCTGAAAATGCTTGTAATCTAGTTAGGAGGTAATTCTAAACTCATTTCACCCAACAACCCCTTGCGAAAATCTGTTAAAAGTTGCCTTGCAGCTCGCTCTACATCACCTTTGTAACGATGCTCTGCTAAAGCGTGCAAAAAGGTATCTCCAGTGTCTGATGTCGAATCGAGTTGGTAGCGGGACTGTAATGGTTTTTTTGGTAATAAATCTGTGGCTACGGCTTCTAAATAGTTGAGTAAATCCACTAAGGCTGCTGCTACTAGTTGGTTATCGTAAGATGCTTCACCGATATCATCACAAATGGCTAATTTCAAGGCTGCATCTTGGTCTTCTAACCTTAGAGGGATGACACCAGGAGCATCTAGCAATTCTAAATGTTCGGAAATTCGCACCCAACGGAGTTGGCGAGTTACCCCAGGACGAGCTGCACTTTCCACTACTCGCTTTCCCAACAGGCGATTAATTAAAGCTGATTTACCGACATTAGGAAAACCAATCACTACAGCCCGCACTGGACGGGGTAACATCCCGCGATCGCTTCTTCTTTGATTGAGTTCTACCCCCGCAGCTTGCGCTGCCCGCGCCACTTCTGCTATACCTTTACCATGTTGAGCGTTGGTAAAATAAGGGACTTCTCCTTGACGTTTAAACCAATCTATCCACAGAGATCGCATTTGCGGCGTAATCATATCTACTCGGTTGAGTATCAATACCCGTGTTTTACCCTCCACCCATTCACCTATTTGGGGATGGTGAGTCGCTAAGGGAATTCGCGCGTCTCGTACCTCAAACACCACATCTACCCGCTTTAGCTGTTCTTTGAGCTTCTTTTCAGCTTTGGCAATGTGACCTGGATACCATTGAATCAGGTTTAATCTATAGTTTTGGGTTATAGCCATAATCAATTACCAAATAAATTATTATCACTTATTAATTATCATTCACTGGAGCTTGATGTAAAATCAGACGATTGCCATCAGGGTCATAGGCATAAATTTCTCTGCCGTGGGAAGCAATAGAAATTTCTCCTGGCGGGGGATAGTTTAAAGATGTGAGGTGAGCGATCGCATCTTCTAAGTTACTTACCTCGAAACACAAACTTATCTTACTTTTGGCAATCGCTTCAAATTCTGATTCGTTTGTGTTCTTTGGTTTAAAAATACCTAATCGCATAGCAACCAAATTAAACTCAGCATAGACATTCGGAATCAAAATAACTGGCTTTCGCTCTAGCAATTTAGTATAAAAACTCACTAAATTATCACAATTAACCGATGCTATGGTGACAAATGCGTTAGTGTACTGAAAAACCATATTTACTTTATCTGCTCATTCTCTCTTGTCTGGCTACCGCCAAATCTGTCCAAATATCTATCTGCGATCGCACGATATAACCCTGCGCTATACGCCAGCTATGCACTGAGTTTCGACACACGACTGCGAGGTAGTTGTGAGTCGAGATTCAACTACCGCTATTCATTGTGTCACACTGAATTCAATTCTGTTAGCGGATAGCTAAGGTTTAGCCCATTCTGGCAACTGATACCAATTCTGTATGAAGATGCGCCAAACTCCAAACTATATAAGGAACGAACCGCAAAGGACACAAAGAAAGAAGGAAGCCAAGAGAATTTGGCGCAGCCTCACAAAGAAATGGTATGACGCATGTATTCTGTTTTGATAACAGCAGTATAGTGTTGTCAAATCTACGCAAAAATCTGCTGTAAATTCAAAACAAAACCAGGGAGAACATCTTCACCCGATAAATTTGTGGGAAATTGTAAAACTTCCGGTGCAATATTTGGGCGATAAATTATCACTTGTTTATCTTTAGGATTAATTAACCAACCCAGTTGTAAACCATTTGCTAAATATTCTTCCATTTTGGCTTTAGTATCTTCCACATCATCAGTTTCAGAAACTAATTCCACTGCAAAATCAGGACACAAAGGGAGAAATTTCTTTCTTTGTTCTGGGGTAAGAGCATCCCATCTTTCTATCTTTACCCAAGAAGCATCAGGAGAACGAGTTGACCCATTTGGTAATTTAAACCCAGTAGAAGAATCAAAAGCTTTTCCGAGCTTATTTCGTCTGTTCCAAACTCCTAAATCAAGATACAGTTCAAAATTACGGTTTCCCGTTTCTCCCCCAGTAGGTGACATGATAATTAATTCCCCTTCCACAGTTAACTCTAGTCGTAATTCTTTATTCACGGCTACAATTTGTGCAAATTCCTCATCAGTAAATTGCAGATTAGGAGGTAATTGTAAGGTTACAGTCATAATTAATTGCGCTCCACAAAAATCCTTGTTGCATCAAACCTATGCGCTGCTAATAGGAAAAATTTAGCTTCTACCTCTACTTTAGGGATTCTCCCCAACAAATGCGCCGTTGTTTTATCGTTCTTAAGTGCTTGCGCGTCTTTCCATTGCGTGGCGGCTTCGAGTTTTTCTGGGAAAGGAGTCGTGTTCATGATTCGACTCGTTCGAGTTTCAGCAGGTTGTTGGTGACTTCAATGGTTTGCTCAACTGAGCTTGTAATAGGATAAATAGTAGCGTAAAGTTCGGTTCTTAAATGTCTGGCGATCGCCAAATCTGTCAAAATATCCTCAATGGAACAGAGGCTCCGCTAACGGCGATAACATAAACCGCTTACCTTTACCTTGCAAAAGAAAATTTCTGCCATACTTTAGATATGGCAGGATATAGCTGTGACACACAATTAGTCAATGTGGACATTAGTCTGTCAACGCGAACAAATAATTTGACAATTTATATAACGAGCGCGGAGGGATTTGAACCCCCGACCCACAGAACCGGAATCTGTTGCTCTATCCACTGAGCCACGCGCCCTCATTCTTCTCATATTATAGCACGTCTGTGATAAAATTCGCAGCCTTAAAGATAATTAGCTGGGTCTACGGGTGTACCATTGCGGCGAACTTCAAAGTGAAGGTGGGGGCCAGTTGAGAAACCTGTGGAACCAACAGCAGCGATCGCTTGTCCGCGTTCAACTGTTTGTCCTTCGGAAACAAACAACTCGCTGGTATGTCCGTACAGTGTAGTCATCCCATTGCCGTGGTTGATAATTACAGCTCTGCCATAACCACCATACCACCCAGCAAAAATTACTGTTCCCGAATCGGCTGCCCGAATTGTACTGCCATAACTAGCGGCGAAATCTAACCCGGCGTGAAAGCGACGATAGCCAAGAATGGGGTGTATCCGCCAGCCAAAAGGACTACTCGTAGGAGCGTTGCTAGGATATGTCATTACACCAGTTCCCCGGATGATGATATTTGTCCGGCTGTTGGTTTTGGTTTGGGCTTCTTCTGTTGCTCTGGCTTCTGCTACCTTTTGTTGAATCAAGATTTCCAGATTTTTGGATTCCCTTTCTAGCTGATTTTGTGCCGCTTCTAAGGCGAGGCGATCGCTATTCAGGCGTTGAATCAATTCTGATTGCGATTGCGCCTGAGTTTGATAGTCGGCTTTTTGTGCCAGCAGTTGCTCACGAATTAAGCCAATTTCGTTTTTTTGCTGTTCTACTTCCGTTTTTTGTTTATTGATTGAGTTTGCTTGGGCGTTGAGTTTTACTAAAATTTTCTGGTCTGCCTGAAATACTAACTTCAACTGATGACGACGGCTAAAAAAGTCGCTGATATTTTCACTTTCGAGCAAAACTGCCCATCCAGCAGAAGCAGGCGATCGCTGAAGATAACGCAATCGTGCTACTGTTGCGATTTGCCGCTCCTGATATGAACGTTCTGCCACATCTAAATCCGCTTCTAACTGCTGGAGGCGTTGGGTAGCCAGTTGTAATCGTGATTCGCTCTCTTGAAGATAGCTATCTGTAGTTTGCAGATTTTGCTTTAAACCAGTGAGGTGTATTTGGGCCTGTTGTTGGAGATTTGTTAAGCGATCGCGCTCTTTAACCACACCCTGACGCTGCTGATTCATTTGTTGCTGCTGTTGTTGCAAAGCATCAATAGACCCTGTGGAGGTTGCGCGGGCTGGAATTAATGCCAAACAAATCCACAAAAGGCAACAAAATACAATAGAGAAACAGCCATAAATCTGCTCTTTTCCTAGAAATCGCGCTCTCATAGTGCGAACCTAACTAAAACGATGCTTTCAAACACTATGAGGATTATTCCCAAAATCTGATTCACCCACTCCAACACTATCTATCAAATTAGTCTGCCACGTTGTAACACAAAGATTCTATCTGTGTCAGCATTGAGCAGGTATGTGAGCGGGTAAGATGTATGAACGCACGTATAGCAATTCTCTTAATTACCTTGGTTGCTCCAGGTTTGGCAGTGGTGGGAGTATCGTTGTATTGGTTTTATCTCGATTATGCAGCGCTGATTAAAGCTGAAAAATATGTGGAAAACCTGGTAGAGGTTGGAAAAGTAAATGATAGACAGTTGGAGTATGCCTATCATCGCACCTACATTCATCGCATCAATGTATTTGCCGATGGCACCTGGGGATTACTGGGAGGTGTAATTACAGGACTAGGCATACATGGATTAGTCACTATCAGTAGACCAAAAAGCTCTGCGTTCACTAAAAATATGTGAACAAAATGTGAGTGATTAGCAACTACGAACCCAAATTTCACCGTAGTCGTCTTTCCCAAGGTCTGCTATATCTTCAGGAAAGCGCTTGAAAAACTCATCTGGAGTCAACCATTCTTGAAATACAAATGAATGCATTTCAGCAGGTACAACATTAATTAGTATCTTTCCCAAATTGGATAGATAATCTATACAAGCACAAGTGGTCTTAATTTCGCGTTCTATTATATGATATTCAAATGACAGTAAAGGAATCGGTTGTGTTAGCCCTTTTAAAACTTCAAGCTCCCACCCTTCAACATCAATTTTGCAATAGTCTGGTTTTCCAAATTCATCAATTGCGCGATCAAGAGTGGTAATAGGAACTTGAATACTACTTTGTACTGGGCTTATCCAATCCTCATGAAAACTCGCGATTCCACTTCGTTCGCGAGTGTACAATGTTGCCTCTCCAGGTTCTGCACCAACGGCATTCTGAACGGGATGAAACTTATTGCGATAATGGCTGCATCTAGCTTTTAATTCTCTCATGCATTGGGGCTGTGGTTCAAATGCCACAACTCTTGCACCTACTACGAGAAAAACCTCTGATTTTTTACCTATGTTTGCACCAACATCAAAGCAGAGACTATCAGAATCTAATAGCTTTGAGAAGAAAGAAATTTCTCGTTGAAAATAATCTAAATCATCTTTTAACTGTTCTTGATTTAAAAAACGATATAAATTTCTAATGGGTATATATAGACCAGTTGAAATGGAAAAATTCTTCACAACAGACTTGATTGCAGTAAGTTGCATATTGTATTTACCTCAATCACCAATTTTTGACTCAAAAATTATAAAACATATCCTAAGCCTTTTTATTACTCTGATGAGATTCTAATTAATAAGATAATTCGTAAAGAAAAATCTCAAGGGTTTCAGGGTTTACGATGGCTACCCCGCCGCAGGCATCACAAAATTTTTCGGTCTACTGACTATATAAAGAATAGGAAGTGTAGGAGCAGGGGAGAAGTTGCGGCAAGTCTTTCTCCTCGCCCCTCTGGCTCTTGTAGCCAATGCCCATTAATTATGATTAATATGATTAACTTTCCAATTTGCCAAATCAGCTAAAGAGCGATCGCGGTAACGTCCATAACGCTCTGGTTTACTTTTGATTTTCATTCCTAAATCGGGAAAAATCCCAAAGTTAGGCGGCATTGGTTGGAAATGTTTCGGCGAAGCGGAACTAATAAATTCCAATAACGCACCCATCATTGTTGTTGGTGGCAAAACCAAAGCTTCTTTACCCAAAGCTAACCGCGCTGCATTAATTCCCGCCAAGCAACCACCCGCAGCCGCAGCTGTGTAGCCTTCAGTACCAATCAATTGCCCCGCAGCTAATAATGTGGGACGCTCTTTAAATTGCAAGGTAGGATGCATTAGCTGGGGAGCATTGAGAAAGGTGTTGCGGTGCATTACTCCTAGCCTGACAAACTCTGCTTTTTCTAAACTTGGAATTAATTGAAAGATTCGCTTTTGCTCACCCCAGCGCAGATTAGTTTGAAATCCTACCATATTCCACAGTTGACCAGCTTTATCTTCTTGTCGTAACTGCACCACAGCATAAGGACGTTCCCCTGTGCGAGTATCTGACAATCCCACTGGTTTTAGGGGGCCGTAGCGCATGGTATCTTCCCCCCGGTGTGCTAGTTCTTCTATGGGTAAACATGCTTCAAAAAATTTTGCTGTTTCCCGTTCAAAACCCTTGAGTTCTATTTGTTCAGCTTTACAGAGTTCTTCTCGAAAGTGTAAGTACTGCTCTTTATTCATTGGGCAGTTGAGATAAGCGGCTTCACCTTTGTCATAACGTGATGCCATAAAAGCAATGTCACGGTTAATCGATTCTCCCACGATAATCGGACTAGCTGCATCAAAAAAGCTCAGGTATTCCATCCCTGTAAAGCGTTGTAAATCTTCAGCTAAATCGGGACTAGTTAAAGGCCCGGTTGCTAAAACCACAATTCCTTCAGGAATTGCAGATACTTCACTCCGACGAAATTCAATTAAAGGATGACTCGCTAAAGTTTGAGTTAAATCTTGGCCAAATTGTCCCCTGTCTACAGCTAGCGCGCCACCAGCAGGTACGGCGTGTTCATCAGCTTTTGAGATGACAATCGAACCGAGTTGGCGTAACTCTTCGTGCAATAATCCCGTCGCGCGATCGCTTGCCATTGCCCCAAAGGAATTACTACACACTAATTCTGCTAAATGTTCTGTATGATGAGCAGGACTAAATCGCTTTGGACGCATTTCATGCAGAATTACTGGCACTCCAGCTTGCGCTATTTGCCAAGCTGCTTCTGTTCCAGCTAGTCCACCTCCAATTACTTGTATCGGTTGTGTTTCCATAGTTAAATTTTTAATTCCCATATTATAAGTATCCATCAGCATCGGCGCTAAGATGCATCAACAAGTAGCGCATTGCTGAGTTTGAGTCTAAATATTTGGTGATGGAACTTGGAGTATAACGCACCATCAACAGCAGCAATTACAAATTATCTGTGTCAATCCCTTTTCTTGGAGTTTATAACAATTCTTGATAGCGATCGCGCTCTTTTTCTAATTCTTGTAAAGCCGCTTCCTTTGCTTGGCGTTCTTGTTCCCGTAGTTGAGCGATCGTAATTTGGGCTAACCGAGATTTTTTAACCTAGTAAGGCTTAATATTATTTATGTCACAATTGAGGAAAAGAATATATATCCTACAACCCAGCAAGCACTTATGTGTGTGATTATTTGCCAGTAATTGTCCAATTTCTACCGGGAAATTCAGCTATTCCGTTTTAGTGACACAATTGGCAATGTGTTTATTTTAGCAGGTGATGAACTGCAAATCCTTGTATTTCGTGATGGAACTTGGAGATTTGTAAATGAAACCTAATTTTGCAGAAATGTCTATCAAAGAATTGAGGGCGTATGTGCTTGCTAATCGGGAAGATATAGAAGCACTGGAAATCTTATTTAATCGCCGTTCTCCCGATTCAGAAGCAATTATATATCCGTCGATGTTTACTGAAGATGGTAAACCTATAGAAGATAATATTCGGATAATTGAAGAAGCGATCGCTCAAAGAGTCCAGCAAGAGAAGAAGAATCAAAGTTAATAGTGATACAAGTCATCGTAGCCTCTAATGAACCTTGGAGGTTTGTAGATGAAACTGAACTTTGAAGATATGAATGTACGAGAATTAAGTGCTAAAAAAATATTCTTTTGTAAGTATTCCCAAAGTTAAATAACTATAGGAATCCGGTTTGATTACTGAAATCACTTGTGTAGGTAGGCAATAGGCAAAAGGCACTCTTGCAAGAGGATTTCAGAAGATTAAGGTATACCGAATTTTTTTCACGCAATCAAATATGAGTCCTATATGTAACATTTTTCTATGGCCTTTCAACTGGTCGCGGCAATGCTGCGGTGGTCACTGAGCTTTGTCGTACCACTTGCCTGCGGGACGCTACGCGAACGTGGAAGCAAGCTAGCAAGAGCGTCTCGTAGAGAAGTGTGGGTTACGCCTACGCGCAGCTAAACCGTGTTCTGTGTGAAAGAAAAGCGATCGCTATCCCCAAAAAAAACTTAACATTAACCTTATAAGTGTTAATTTTTCATCACATAAACTCATGGGTTACTACATCGCTCCCCGCTTTTTGGACAAACTTGCTGTCCACATCACCAAAAATTTCCTGAAGCTTCCTGGCGTGCGAGTTCCCGTGATACTGGGTATTCATGGACGCAAAGGAGAAGGTAAAACATTTCAATGTCAATTAGTCTTCGAGAAAATGGGTATCGAAGTGACTCATGTATCTGGCGGTGAATTGGAAAGTCCAGATGCAGGAGATCCAGCGCGGTTGATTCGGTTGCGCTATCGGGAAACAGCCGAACTGATCAAAGTACGCGGCAAAATGTGTGTACTGATGATTAACGATTTAGATGCTGGTGCTGGACGCTTTGATGAAGGTACTCAATATACTGTAAACACGCAGTTGGTGAATGCCACACTGATGAATATTGCTGATAATCCCACAGATGTGCAGTTGCCGGGAAGCTATGATTCCACACCTTTACATCGTGTGCCGATTATTGTCACAGGTAATGATTTTTCTACTCTCTATGCACCGTTAATTCGGGATGGACGGATGGAGAAATTCTACTGGGAACCAGATAGAGACGATAAAGTGGGAATTGTCAAGGGGATTTTTGAACAGGATGGACTGTCACAGAAGGAAGTGGAACAGCTAGTTGATACTTTTGTCAATCAGTCCATTGACTTTTTTAGCGCTTTGCGATCGCGCATTTATGACGAACAAATCCGCAACTACATCCATAAAGTAGGTTTTGAGCAGATATCCTTGAATGTGGTTAACAGCCTTGAAGGGCCACCAGAATTTAAAAAGCCAGATTTCAGGCTGTCTCACTTAATCGAGTCTGGTAACTTCCTCATTGGCGAACAAAAACGAGTGGAAAATTCCCATTTGGTTGATGATTACAATCGACTCAATCGAGGTAGAAATTCTCAATCTGCACCACCTGCTGCTGTGAAACCAATTAATCAGCCGTCAAGCAATGGTGCAACTCAAGAAGCAAAAACTAATGGATTTCAAAAACAGGAAGCATCAAGTGCACATTTGACTCTAGATACACAAGCTCAAATTAGACAATTATTAGCTCAAGGTTACAAAATTACCATTGAACACGTAGATGAGCGCCGCTTCCGCACAGGTTCTTGGCAAACTTGTGTTCATAGCCACATTGATGCTGAGACTGATGCAATTTCAAATTTGGAATCAACTCTGGCAGAATATAGTGGTGAGTATGTGCGCTTAGTAGGGATTGACCCACAAGCCAAGCGGCGGGTAGTGGAGACAATTATTCAGCGTCCCAATGGGAAAAATTAGCAGTCAGTAAGTTATCTGATGTCTGCTTCATTAGTTATTAAATTTGGAAAACCCCAAAGAGCCAAACTTATGCTTTGTCCTCCCTAAGAGCTTGTCTACGGTGTACACACAAATCCTAAAAAACTAGTAGAGACGTAACAGTGCTACGTCTCTACTAAAGTTTTAGGTAACGCATATTTAATTTCTGGAAATGTCTAATATGTAAATGAAAACAGCAGTCTTTAATCAATCGTTCCCATACAGAGTATGAGAACGAGAGAACAATGAAAAATGGAGTAATTTGATAGCTGAATCTTAACCTTCTAACTACAAGTATTAGCTGAAGCCCAGTTCATTTTTCTTAAATCGCCTGTAAATTGAGCTGTGTATTGATAAGGTGATGGCCCAGAGCAATTCATGGAATTTGTACTAGTGCGACGGGGAGTCCACCATGATTTTGCTTGCACAGTCAAATTTGTGCCATTCCATGATAAGTTATTGACAACTAAAGAGTTAGTTTGTCCGTTATCCGCCTTTTTGGCAGATAAGAATGTGGCATAAGAAACATCGCCATTAGCTGGATTAATCCGAGCTATAACTGCGGCTTTTGGCCCGCCTCCGCTACCATAGCTAGATAACCAACGCCCAACGGCAAAGCGGCGAAAATCATTCCCAGTCTGACTGCCAGTGGAAGAGTAAACGCCATATAAAACATCACTGCCATTCCAATACAATCCGTAACCTGTACTATCGTCTCTCGTAGTTTCGTAATCAGTACGACACCATCTTCTTATCCCATTATCAAAGCGAGCAGTTATAGGATCTTTGTTATTTGAGAGTTGCCGATAACCAATGTAAATTCTTGATGTTCCATTAACTACTTTGGGGCCATTTTTAGCTTTGATTGTCGCTTCACTATCATTGCAACTGAATGTCACAGTATTAGCGAAAGATGTATTGATCGTTTCGGCTAAAACTGGAAGAGTTTTTTGTGTGAGAACTAAATCAGCTAGTAATATTACAGACAAAGAAATGCCTGCAAAATACTTTTGTACTTTGCCAAAATAAATCATGGTACGAACCTTCCGAGTCGGTGAAATTGGAAACACCGTACCACTATAATCTTTAATCACTATTTAGACAAGTAAAATTGTTGAAACCCCCATTTTTCAGTATTTTCAGCATTACAAAAAACGAAACTAGACTAGAAAGTGCATAACACAATGTCCATGAGAACGCCTGATAGTAGCTGTATATAATTGTCCTTTATCAAAGAGCATCAGTAAATAAAAGAAATTCTGATGAGTTACACTCTACTGTCAGCGATCACAGCAGTCACAAAAATGGTTTTAATGAATAATGCGAGCCTTGTTTATTCTCTAGACTCCTCGCCAGAAGCTCTTTTTCGCTCTAGTTTCTATTTTCTATCGTTCTTGATTAAGCAGTTTTAGCATTTTCATCTGAGACTTCTCCAGCAACAGCTTTTAAGCGGCTCAATCGGCTTTTACGGATACGTTCGCTATCGCGAACACCACCCGCCATCTCATATTCACTGCTATCTTTACCATATTTAAAAGCAACGCCCCTTACCATCTTGTCTGTAAGATTACTTAAAGTTTTTTCCATCTCATCAATTTTAGTTTTAGAAGAGTCAATTACAGCTAAAGCAGTATTATATTCATCAAGCATGGTTCGTAACTGCTCAATTGATTGAGTTAGATTTTGTAAATCGCAATTATTACCAAAATCCATATTTGAATCAATTGCTTTCAATCCTGCGGATCTCAATTCAGCTTTTTCTAAAACACGGGATGTACGTTTTCTACGAGACATAAATATATTCCTTAGAGAAGGTTATAGAGCTAGTTTGCCTTATAGAAATTGTTTTCTGGTTCAGTAAAATTCAGGAATAATTAGATTTATTCAATAAATACAAACTAATTTGGGTGATTCCTCTTAATTTTAAGTTTGCACCTCTTGCTCTTCACAATTGCTTTAATGTTAATGACAAATATTGCAATCTTAAGGACGAATATTTCAATATTGATGAGGAATATTGCAATGTTAATGAGGAATGTTTCAATGTTGATGACGAACATTACAATATTTATGAAGAATATTGCAATCTTGATAAAGAATATTGCAACGTTGATGAAGAATGTTGCAATGTTGATGAGGAATGTTGTAATGTTACAGCAGTTTGGAGGTGTTTAGACTACGAGTAAGATAGAAAATGGGCTATGAGGGAGAAGTGGTAGGCAAGGACAGTTATTTTCTTGCTGCTGCCAAGCAAAGGCATAGTCGGGGAAATACAGCAGATTTAAAGTTGGTGAGGTACACAAACTAAGTCTGTTACTTAGGTAGAAAGCGTGTTTTACTCCTGTTAGCGTAGCGAGGCGTAGCCCATTCGGAATTCTATGTTCTGAATTCTGCTCTATAACCTCTTCCCAAGAACTATGACAGAAAAATACTCAGATTTTCAACTCTTGTTTGGCTTTTTTATAGATAATTACAATAGAGAATTATCTGGTAAATCCACTTACACATAAAAAGCCATGAGAAAAAAACCTAAACAACAAATGCGTATATGGGCGATGTTGTGTCATTTCTCGGCTTTGTTAGGGTGGATATTATTGTTTTTTTTGGTATTTATGGGTATACCTTTATATTTACCCCTAAATCTTTTGCCTCCCTTTTTAATTTGGCGAATTAAAAAAGCCCAATATCCCTGGATTGATTTCCAAGGAAAAGAATCTTTAAACTTTCAAATTTCTTTAACCTTATATACCTTGATTGTCATCGCAATTTCTTTAATTTTGGTGCTAACTAGTCTGAGTTTGGCAGTGACTAGCAATGGTTCAATTAATGAAATAAAAATGACCTTAGATAGTTTATTAATTTTTCTCACGCTATTACTTTTATTAAAGATGGTACTACAATCATTTGTAGTGACTTTTGCTGCGCTAAAAGCTTACAATGGTGAGCATTATCGTTACCCTTTGACAATTAGAGTTTTACGATAAAAGACAAAGTATATAGCAATCCGATTTTATTTATGTTCGCGCAGGGTGGCGCGTAGGAGGCAAGAGGTAGGAGGTAAGAGGCAATAGGCAATAGGTAAGAGGTAAGAGGCAATAGGCAATAGGCAATAGGCAAGAGGTAAGAGGTAAGAGTCAAGAAGCCTCTTTGAGTTTTACTGAATTCTTTCAGAAATTAAATATGAGTGGTGTTGCTGAATCGAGGTATGAATGATGTAGAGACGTTGCATTGCAACGTCTCTACAAGGATTTTGAAATAACGCAAAATTATTTTTCATACCGCAATCAGCAACGCCAATATGAGTTTTATAGCTTTGGGGTTATTAGGGTTTAAGAAGTAATCAATGGGAGCAAAAATAATATGATTGGAATTGCGATCGCAGGTACTGGATTTGGTCAAAAAGTCCATATACCTGGATTCCAAGCACATCCTCGCACTGAGGTAGTTGCTGTTTATCACCGAGATATAAATAAAGCCAAAGCCATAGCAGAATCCCATAATATCGCCCACGCCTCCGACTCACTTGCAGATATTGTGGCATTACCAGAGGTGCAAGCAGTCAGTATCTCTACACCGCCCTTTTTACACTATGAAATGGCAAAAACTGTACTGCAAGCCAGAAAACATTTATTATTAGAAAAACCGACAACTTTAAATGCAGTTGAGGCTAAAGAACTTTATCAGTTAGCTAAAGAAAAAAGCGTCATTGCAACTGTAGATTTTGAATTTCGCTTTGTACCTGCATGGCAGTTGTTTGCAGAATTATTGTCAGAAGGCTATGTGGGTAAGTTGCGCTTAATTAAAATTGATTGGTTAGGTTCTTCTCGTGCTGATACTTCACGCCCCTGGAATTGGTATTCTGACAAGGATAAAGGAGGCGGTGCATTAGGATCTTTGGGTTCTCACGCCTTTGATTACATTCACTGGTTATTTGGGCCAGTCCGTAGATTAAGCGCTAATTTAACTACTGCTATTGATACACGAGTTGACCCTGTTAGTGGGGAATCTAAGGCAGTGAATACCGATGACAACTGTATATTAACCTTGGAATTAGCAAATGGTACACCATGCCAACTTGCTATCAGTGCGGTTGTTCATGCACCAAGAACCCATTGGGTAGAAGTATATGGCGATCGCGGTACATTAATTGTGGGCAGTGAAAATCAAAAAGACTATATACACGGTTTTCGGGTTTGGGGTTCCCAGCCAGGTAAACCTCTAACAGAAATAGAAATACCGAATCGGTTAATTTTTCCCAAAAATTATGCTGATGGGCGCATTTCCGCATTTATCCGCGTAGTAGACCAGTGGGTACAAGGAATTGACCGCCATCAGGAAATTACACCATCACTACGAGAAGGAATTTATTCTCAGTTGTTGATGGATTTATCCCATGAATCTCATCAAAAATCAAGTTGGGTAGATGTACCCAGCTTGGAAGAATTTCTGAACAGCTAGAAAACAAATGAATAAAACTCCCCGCATTCGTATCCCGCCGGAAGTCAAGAAATATGTTTTTCAACGTGACCAATACCAATGCCGAAGTTGCGGTAAAACTACTGGAGAAACTAACCTCAGCATTGACCATATCATTCCCCTCGCTCGTGGCGGTCAAAATGATATTAGCAATCTCCAAACTCTTTGCTTTACCTGCAATCAGCAGAAAACAGACAATGTTGATCCCCGTTTCCGGCGACATTTTGATTTATAGCAGTTCTCAATTGCCTGGAATAGGGATATTTTCTAGTTTACCCGCGATCGCCTCGCTAGTTGAAGCGGGCAATAAATTAACGTGAGTTTTACAAGTCTTATTTGACCTTTTTTGAATTCAAACTTCACGCGTTCACGCGTTCAATCTGGAAGAATAATTTTGAATTGATTAATTCTGGGTACAAGCCCCTACCATAATCTTTGATTATGGTGGTCTTTAATTAGTGGCGAGTCCAAGCTCCCACTAATTAAATTTTGAATTTTGAATTTTGAATTTTGAATTTGAGCGAAGCGAGTGACCTCTCCCCCAACTCCTCTCCGACACGGAGAGGGGAGCAAAAAGCATCACTACCCCCTGCTTCTCACTATCTTAAGTTTTTTCCTGATACCCACCAGCGTAGTCAATCACGCAGATTGTTTTATATGATTTGTGAGTTCCATAAGCAACACCAGATACTTTAAAAGCGCCGTTAAAAATGTTTTTTCGATGACCGCGATCGCTCACACCATCATCAATAATTAACTGCATAACGATATCTTGAGCCGTGTTTGGCCCATAACTGATATTTTCACCTGCCGTTGTTTGCCATCTACCATAGCGGTTGATGCGAGTAAAAGGGTTACTACCATCGCTACCATCATGACCTATAGCACCTTTTGGGCCTTGGTCTTTTACGTGGTCTTTTGCTCCTAAAGACATACCCTTTGATGGACTCAAGGTTCCTATAGGACGTGCTGATTTGAGAAATGCGATCGCTTCATCGACTGCTTTGACGCCTTCTTGAGTTCGCAAATAGGTATTATTAGAAATTTTGACTCGGTTCCCCTGAAAGCGCTTTCTATAGTTTTCCAAAATTGGAAGGTATGACTTGGGGTTTGTTCGTACCTTATTTGTTTCAACAATTACCTGTTGTTCCAGTGGTGAAAGGTAACTCGCCTTGGCTAATAAAGTTGGACTAGTTTGTTTAACTACTGCTGGCTTAGGCTTGGCTAAAGACGGGTTAGATTGAAACAGTTGATCTGAGCAGCCAAATATTAAAGCAATTGGCAAAAATACCCAAAATTTCAGGCGAAGCATCTATTACCTCACAATTTTTCTATGGATTAATTTAGTGAATTAGAAGAAATAAGAATTTCCAACGCACAGATAAGTTTGTAGACGCTTCTACTGTTAAAAACGACATCAGAACTTAAGTGAGTTCGCCAAAGAAAACGCAGATTCACACGTCAATAATATAGATAAAGCTGCGATCGCCTTTGTTCCTAAAATGTTATAAATCTATCACTTAATACCTGTTGTAACATTCAAAACAATAAAAGGGAAATAACAACAAAAATCTTTTTTATACTTTCAGAAACCAGCGTTGTCGATACATTAGAACACCAACAGCCCACCACAACAACACAGTGACTAAAGCGAATAACAGGGAACCATTTAGCGCCCCTGCCCAAGATGCGAAAAAATTCTGGTAAATCCAATTGTAGGTGCTGGGAGCATCTTTGCCAGTGCCAATAGTGGTTTTAACTAAGATTTTAATCAATAAAACCGATGCAACGAAAAGAGCGATCGCATTTAAGCCCATAATTTCAAAAGGTTTACTCCAGCGACGCATTAGCCGTACTTCGATGAATTCATAACAAGTTGCTAGCAACAGTAACGCCCAACCTGTTGTAAATACTACATAAGAACTTGTCCACAGCTTTTTGTTAATCGGGAATGTCCATCCCCACGCCCAACCGATAATTAAGCAACCAATTCCAAATAATGCTAAACCTGTACTTGTGCGTGACTGTACAGGTTGGCTGCGTATCCATTGACCAGTGAAGTAGCCAGCAAGGACGCTTACTATGGCGGGAATAGTACTGAAAAGTCCTTCTGGATCTCCCATAAAGTTGAAACCATCACCTTTATATAGATGTGCTTTGGGAATAATCAGGCGGTCAATATAAGCGCCAAAATTACCTTCTCGCGTCAGCACTCCCGCGCCATATTCTGGCACTGCTACATACATCATCGTTAGCCAGTAACCGATGAGTAGCACTGCTGCTAGTATCCATTGACCTTTGCGCGGAAGATTGAGAACAGCTAGAGAAGCCAGCAGATAAGTAAGGCTGATGCGCTGCAACACTCCCATAATGCGAATATTGCTCAAATCAAAAGTCCAAATACCCTGATTCCAAAAGCCATTGAGTAGCAATCCTAAAGCAAAGAGAATGGCGGCGCGCCGCAGTATCCGCCAGTAAATAGCTGAGGTTGGTTTATTGCCTTCGCTGTACTTTGACAACGAGAAAGTCATCGCTACACCGACAATGAAGAGAAAGAAGGGAAATACTAAGTCAGTTGGTGTGCAGCCGTGCCAATCGGCGTGGGCTAAGGGAGGATATACATCATCAGCAACACCCGCCATATTGACGAGAATCATTGCAGCAATGGTAATACCGCGAAAAACATCCAGTGAAGTCAGGCGCATAAGCGGAATTTTATGTTAGATGAGTGAGTATCTAAGCTACTCCGCTTGATGCAGGTAATCAAGCAAAATTTATAAACTTGGATACAAGGTAAAATTTTGTTAAGTCATTACCACCACTCGCTATGCCAATCAAAGTTGGAGATACCGCTCCTAATTTCACTCTACCTGCCCAAAACGGCTCACCAGTTAGCCTGCAAGATTTTCGCGGCAAAAAAACTGTTGTCCTATATTTTTATCCCAAGGACGATACACCCGGATGTACGGCGGAATCTTGCGCCTTTCGCGATCAGTATGAAGTGTTTAAAACTGCTGGCGCGGAAGTTGTCGGCGTGAGTGCTGATTCGAGTGAATCTCACCAAAAATTTGCTGCCAAATATAATCTACCTTTTACCCTGTTAACTGACAAAGGCGACCAAGTACGAAAGCTATATGGCGCAACAGCAGCCTTTGGCTTGTTCCCTGGTCGCGTTACTTACGTTATTGACCAACAGGGAGTTGTGCAATACGTGTTTGATTCCATGTTTAACTTTAAAGGTCATGTGGAAGAAGCGCTGAAAACTTTGCAACAACTTGTGAAATAGGGTACTGGGGATTGGGGATTGGGTACTGGGAAACTCTTTTCCAGTCCCTAGCCCCCATTCCTCATTCCCTATTTAGAATGCGACTTTTCTGGCATGACAATATTAGCGTGGCTTGCCTTACCATTCTTGCCGTTAGTATGGCCGTTACCATTGCGGGGATGAATCACACCATAACCGCCGTGGTTACGTTCGTAAATTACATTAATCTCTCCAGTTTCAGAATTGTGGAACATATAAAAGTCGTGTCCTACGAGTTGCAGTTGTTCCAGGGCTTCTGCAAGGGTCATCGGCGGCATAGAAAAATATTTGGTGCGAACGACTTCGTTGGGTAATTCGGGGGTGCGATCGCCAATTAAATCTGTTACTATCGACTCTGGAACAACTACTTCTGTTGGTTGAGCCTGAGTTTTCTGGTCTTGACGGCGTTCTTTGTATTTCCGCAGTTGACGGGCAATTTTATCTGCAACTAAGTCAATGCTGGCGTATAGGTTTTCGCTACTTTCCTCGGCACGAATAACGCTACCGTTAGCATAAATAGTTACTTCAGCTGCTTGTCTAGTATTAATTCGGGGATTACGGGCGACGCTAAGATGCACATCCACTTCATTTGTAAGGCTCTGAAAGTGACTAACTGCTTTTTCAATCTTTTGATGTACATACTCACGAATCGCATCGGTGATTTCAATATTTTTGCCGTGGATGACAAGCTTCATGTAATACTCTCCCACTAAAATATTTGGATGTGTGAATTTGCTTTGTATGAAAAGAAGTTGCGGTAAGGTTTATTACTCCCGCCAAAACAAATTGTGAACTATATTGTATGTAGTGCTGGTAAGCTGTCTCTCAGCTTGCTGCATCTGAGTTGTTGTCAAATTATACCCTTGATTTACCTCCTTATCTCTGCGCTGATATCCAATTCGATATCCACTTAGAACTCTTAGGTGAGGCAATCTGAATGGTAGCTCCTGTGACTACCAAATTCAAATAAAGCAACGCTTACAAAACTGTTGATAGTTGCTCCTTTTGTGTTCGGTTGAAGTTTGCTTGCTATTGTTCGATAATACAAGTATTTGTGGAAGTTTAATTCGGTTTTAAATGCAAGCAATGTTATGTGAATCATCAGCCAGTACATTCGTCTTTTTTGTCTTGGCATGATGCTTATTGCAGAGAATTCCTCCTAAAACCTATTGAGGTTAATATTCAAGCTAGCACTTTGTATTTTCTAATGTAGGTTCCCTTGACTTTCCTTTAAAATCCTTTGCAAAGCTTCACACTTGTTGACTCTAATCTTCTAAATTGAAATATATTTCGTCCTAAATACAGTTGATTTTTGGCATGATCCATAGTAAGAAACCAGACAAAAACCGTTGTTTGCTGTATAATAAAGGGTTAATGCCTTACTTAGAAGCTCATAAATGGCAGCGATCGCTCCTCACTGAGCGTATCCATGACTCCAGTCTAGATGACGTGTTAATTTTGCTAGAACATCCACCTGTCTACACTCTGGGGCAAGGAAGCAACTCAGATTTTCTCAAATTTGATATTGAAAAAAATCAATATGATGTGCATCGAATTGAACGGGGTGGCGAAGTTACTCACCATTGTCCTGGTCAATTGGTGGGATATCCAATTTTAAATCTGCAAAGTTATCGTAAAGACCTCCATTGGTACTTACGGCAACTCGAAGAAGTAATAATTCGCGTATTGGCAGTTTACGGATTGCAGGGAGAGAGAATTCCGGCTTTTACTGGTGTTTGGTTACAAGGGCGAAAAGTTGCGGCTATTGGTATCAAAGTCAGTCGTTGGATTACTATGCACGGCTTTGCATTAAATGTTTGTCCTGACATGACAGGCTTTGAACGCATTGTACCCTGCGGTATTTCTGATAAACCTGTAGGCAGTTTAGCCGAATGGATTCCAGGTATCACCTGCGAAGAAGTGCGTTTTTATGTAGCACAATCATTTGCGGAAGTCTTTAGTGTGGAATTAGTTGAATCTCAACCTCAATAATTTTTCCGGTCTGAGTAAATTCAGATTGTAATTATGTAATAAATACTATAGCAGTCCTATTTAAATTGTGAGAGACTTATGAGAGTAGTCCATATTTAATATAAGACTCATATTTGATTTCTGAAAAAATTCAGTACAACTCAAAAAGGCTTCTTGACTATTGCCTCCTACGCAAATAAGTATGGCTACGCCAAGCTGCGCGAACACAAATCAAATCGGATTGGTATAGTATCAAAATCACTATTTAACTGCGATTGTCAAAGCTAAAATTCGATTATTTACAAATTTATATACTAACTTTTTACGGCTGTAAAGCACAATTTTGCGCGTGAATTACTCAAATAATCTCCAGGTATATGCCCCATCGTTAACATCTTTGAGAGAACGTGATTGGACAGCTTTGATAGAACTATTTGATAGAGACGACGGTGATGAAATTGAAGCCGACATCAGTGGTAGTTTGTTTTGGCTGATACCTGAACCTTGTTGGGAAGATGATCCTTTTGATTTCTTACGCGAGTACCTTTAAGGAGTGATACAGCAGAATTCAGAATTCAGGAGTAAAACACGCTTTATACCTGGGTAACAGACTTAACTTGTGTACCTCACTTTCCTTGAAATCTGCTGTAAGTTCAAAAAAATGAAGTCTTTGATTTATAACTCCTAACTATCTAACATTGAGGCGACTGAGGAAAATACGTAAGCGATCGCTTTGGGGATTAGTCAATACTTCGTAAGCTGGGCCTTGTTCTGTCACAATACCGTTGTCTAAAAATATCACCTGATGGGCTACTTCTTTGGCAAATTGCATTTCATGAGTGACAATCACCATTGTCATCCCTTCTGCGGCTAATTGCTGCATCACTTGCAGAACTTCGCCGACGAGTTCAGGATCTAGGGCGCTGGTGGGTTCGTCAAATAGCATAACTTGCGGATTCATACATAAACTACGGGCGATCGCGACTCGTTGTTTTTGTCCCCCAGAAAGTTGTTCGGGATAAGCAGAGGCTTTCTCAGATAAGCCAACTTTTTCTAAATACAATCTCGCTATCTGGGCACTTTCTTTTGGTGTTTTACCCAAAACTTTACGCGGTGCGAGTGTCATATTTTCTAAAACGCTGAGATGGGGAAATAGGTTGAACTGTTGAAAAACCATGCCTACTTGTGTTCGTAGTTCCCGCAGTTGGTTATATTTTATAGTGGGTCGGGATAGGTTGATACCGTTGATTATTAAACGCCCGTTGTCAATGGTTTCTAGGCGGTTGAAGCAGCGTAGTAAAGTACTTTTACCACAGCCGGAAGAACCGATAACTGCAACGACTTCTCCCCGGTTGATTTCGCCGGTGATTCCTTTGAGAACTTTGAGGGAACCAAAGTTTTTTTCGATATTGTCAAAAATAATCGCGGGGATGGTATTGTTCATTACTTATGTCAAGCTGCTCTAAAGTTGATTGTAAGATTTTCAGGCTAACGCAGAGAGCGCAGAAGAGAAAATAATATGGTTAAATTTGGTTTTGTACGCTGGTGTGTAGTTGTCGGTTTTAGCTGTTTGTTACTGGCTGGCTGTGCTGTAAATCCTAGTGCGGGGAAAACTCTGCGGGTTGCTACCGAACCGGCATTTCCACCTTTTGAGTTTCAAAAACAAGGTGGCGAGTTGCAGGGATTTTCCATTGATTTAATGAATGCGATCGCTTCCTCTGCTAACTTTAAAGTGAATTTTCAAAGTCTGCCTTTTGATGGCATTATCCCAGCTTTACAAGCCAAAACGATAGATGCAGCCATTAGTTCGATCACCATTACAGAGGAGAGGGCGAAGACTATTTCTTTTTCCCGTCCTTATTTTAAGGCTGGGTTAGCGATCGCAATTCGTGCAGACAATCAAGATATTACTGGTTTAGACAGTCTCAAAAATAAAAAAGTTGCAGTCCAAATTGGCACAACTGGGGCTGCAAAGGCTAAGAGTATTCCTGGGGTGCAAATTCGCAGTTTTGATTCTGCACCCTTAGCCCTGCAAGAATTGTTCAATGGTAATGTGGATGCAGTAATTAATGATGCACCCGTAACTTTATATGCAATTAATACAGGCAATCTTCAGGGAATTAAAGTAGTACAGCAATTGTTGACGGAGGAGTTTTATGGAATTGCTACAGCTAAAAACTCGCCAAATTTGGCATTAATAAATGATGGTTTGAATAGGGTGTTAAAAAATGGCACTTATTCCCGAATTTACCAGAAATGGTTTAAACTTCAACCACCATCACTACCAGCTAAATCACCATTTGAGAATCAAACTAACGCTGGCACACCTAAAATATTAACTTCAATTGGCGTGATTTTGCAGGCTTTTCCAAGTTTATTACAGGGTGCATTGATAACGTTGAAATTGACGATACTTTCTGTAGTATTTGGTTTAATTGGCGGTTCCTTAATTGGTATTGTTCGCCTTTCTCATATTGCACCTGTGCGTTGGTTGGCGAGGGCGTATGTAGATTTTTTTCGGGGAACACCTTTGCTGGTGCAAATTTTTATGATTTACTTTGGTTTACCAGCAATTTTACAAGAACTTGGTTTGACATTTACTTTTGATCGCCTAACTGCTGGAGTAATTGCTTTAAGTCTGAATAGCGCTGCATACATTGCCGAAGTTGTTCGTGCTGGAATTCAATCAATTGAACCAGGACAAACAGAAGCAGCAAAATCTTTAGGTTTGAGTTCTGTGCAAACCATGAGTTATATAATTTTCCCTCAAGCTTTCCGGCGGATGATTCCACCTTTGGGTAATGAGTTTATCAGTTTATTGAAAGATACTAGCTTGGTTTCTGTAATTGGGTTTGAAGAGTTACTACGTAAAGGACAGTTAATTGTTGCTGACAACTATCGCGCCTTTGAGATTTACGCAGGTGTCGCGGTGGTTTATTTATGTTTGACGTTACTTTCTTCCCAAGCATTTAGCCGATTAGAAGCTTGGATGAATCCCGTCAAGCGCTAACAGACTTTCAAAAATAATTTCTCAAAATTCAGAGAATAATAATTAATATGCAGCAGTCGGCGGTTAAGATCCCAGATTCCGCAGGTTAGTTGAAAAATCTTGCTATTTTTCATAACCGATATATAGCAATGCTTTCAGGTCTTAAAGTTATATTCCGGATTTTGCGATCGCCTACGTGGGCAGAACCTCATCGCAACTCTATTTAGTGTCAAAATAAATTATTGAGTATATTTACTCATGCAGAATCTAACTGAAGCTCTTTAATATAAAACACAAATAACGGCACACATATCATACCTTATTTTGGGTACTTATAATTTATTGTTTAGTTTAACTTAAGATTTAACTCCGATTCCAATAAAAAAGTTATGTAAGAGCAATCACATAACCATATTGTTATCATAGATTCGGAATCATTAAGAAATGTAAATAGTAACTATAAGTGTGAGTCAATTTAACTTAGTGATTTCGTGCTTGCTATTTGAGGGCTGAATATATCAGTACAGCAGTGATGTAATTAAAACTCCGTAAATATGTTTAAACTATTCAATGCAAACCTACTTTTTCCTGCATTGGAACAGTTCAGCATACCAGCCAAAAATTAAAAACATTTCATTGGAGGAGAAGGAAATGAGAAATTTGAAAGCAATCATAGATAAATCCTCATTTACTAGTGAAGTACCGGCATCATTTGTGGTATTTCTTGTCGCCCTCCCTCTTTGTATGGGTATTGCGATCGCTTCGGGACTTCCGCCATCTCGCGGCTTAGTTACAGGAATAGTAGGCGGAATTATTGTTGGTGCTGTTTCCGGTTCTCCACTGCTAGTCAGTGGCCCTGCTGCTGGGCTTGCTGTGATTGTCGCAGAAATAGTTAAAGAATACGGCATTGAAATGGTTGGGCCAATTTTGCTGCTAGCGGGTTTAATCCAATTACTCGCAGGTATATTTAAACTTGGCCAGTTGTTTCGCGCCATGTCACCGGCTGTCATCTATGGAATGCTTGCAGGTATTGGGATATTAATCTTCGCTTCCCAATTTCATGTGATGTTAGACGACCAACCGCGTATACACGGCATTGAGAATTTAATTTCTATTCCCAACACAATTTACAAAGCTTTCTTCCCGATTGATGGTAGCGTTCATCACGTTGCAGCACTGATAGGTTTAATAACTATTATCAGTCTTCTGCTGTGGGAAAAATTTAAACCCAATAGTTTAAAGCTGATACCTGGTGCGCTTGTCGGCGTTGTAATTGCCACCATCATAGCTACAGTGTATCGATTACCGATTCAGTATGTTGATGTACCTGCAAATTTGGCACAAGCAATTCAATTACCGACACTTGCCAGCTTACCACGCCTAATTCAGGCATCAGTTTTGGTTGATGCGATCGTGATTGCATTCATTGCTAGTACAGAAAGTTTGCTTTCAGCCGTAGCAGTAGATCGACTCCATACCGGAAAAAGAACCGATTTCGATCGCGAATTAACAGCCCAAGGAATAGGCAACATTATATGTGGGTTCTTGGGTGCTTTACCGATGACAGGAGTGATAGCCCGCAGTTCTGTAAACGTAGAAGCTGGTGCTAAAACTAGATTATCAACGATGCTTCACGGTTTATGGCTGTTAATTTTAGTAATTGCAGCCCCAACCTTGCTCAAAATAATTCCCATTTCTAGTCTGGCAGCAATTTTAGTTGTTACTGGTTACAAACTAATCGAAGTAGAACATATTCGCCAATTGAAGAAGTATGGACGTTTTCCTCTGGTAATATTTGCTGCTACTTTAATCGGAATAGTTGTTACTGACCTGATCACAGGTGTTTTAATTGGTATTCTGTTGACAGGAGTTTTACTAATTCACAAAATGTCCGTGCTGAATATCCAAGTTATTAAACATGAAAATAATCAGCGAATAGACATTCATTTACAAGGTGCGGCAACATTTGTGAGGCTACCAAAATTGGCGAAGATTTTAGAACTTATGCCTCCAGGAAGTGAATTACATGTTTATATGCAAGACTTGGCTTATATAGATCACTCTTGCCTAGACTTACTATCGGTGTGGGGAAAACAACAACAAAAAATGGGAAGCACCTTAACTATGCAATGGGATCGTTTGATAGAACGTAATCGCAACCCATTTCCTCTGTAAGATTCAAGCTAAATTGAATTTTGCTTGCGTTAGGGTAGCACAGCTGTGCTGCCTGACGAATTGTTTGTATTTCATGTAATCAGTCAGAGGTTAAAATAGATTTTATATATAGAATTTAAATTGAGTTGCGGCTGAGTCAACCAAAAAAATATGACAATTCTCAATGCTCGTAATTTATCCTTAGAAGAAGTTCAACGTCTGTTTGGCTTTCAAAGACAGTACAATGACTCATTTTCTAACTACTTATCTCTGGAACCTCTCACGGAAGCAGAACAGCAGGAACTTAAACAAATTCAGCATGACTTTGATAGATACCTTACTATAGGAAAAGTTTCTGAAGGTCAGGTAAAGTTTCTTGCAGTTGCGCCTTTATTAAGATTAGCTGGTTTTTATCGCTATCCGATTGAGATTATTTTAGAAGAAAATATTGCTGATATTGAAGTTGAAGATGAAGATATCAAAATTAAAGGCAGATTTGATATCTTAGCTATTAGTAAAGCTAAACATACAAAACTTCAAACATATTTTTGGGTACTGTTAATTGAATCTAAAAATAGTCAGATTGATATATCAACAGGTTTACCTCAGCTACTTACTTATGCTTATAAAAATTTAGATAATCAAAAATCGGTTTGGGGATTAGTGACTAATGGTAGAAGTTATCAGTTTGTCTATATTGAACAAGGAAAACCCCCTATTTATTATCTATTACCAGAATTAAATTTAATGGAAAGAGAGCGTTCAACTCAGTTGCTACAAGTTTTAAAGGCAATTTGTCAACTTTAAAAGATAATTTAACTAGAGCGATCGCTTGTGTATGTAATAAACATTTCAAACCTCCTTCAGACAGAAGATTAAAGCGTTTACCTATAGGGATCATATTTGATTGTTGAAAAAGCTCAGTAAACTAGGAAGCCTTATTGCCTATTGCCTATTGCCTGACGGGAGCAAATCACTATGGTTACGCCACGCTACGCGAACGTATTTTTATATAAACAAACCGAACAGTCTGTAAAAAAACAAAAAAAATCACAGCATTCCTAGTTATTAAATTTTCTAAATCCCTTGTTGATACTGTAAATATTTCTTTTGTAATTCCTCTGGAATGGGAATAAGACGATTATTTTGCAAACTGACAAAACCACCTTTCTGACTAGCTACTGCTGCTAACTCATCGTTAGAGAAAATTTCAGCTTGCACAGTCCACTTTAAACGCCCTAAATTACTCAGCCATAAACGTCCAATCACTTGGTCAATAATCTTTATCGGGCGTTTATATTCAATTTCAGTTCCAGCTAGGATCGGTGTATATCCTTGCTCAATTTGTTGATTTAGTTGCCAATGTTCATCTAAAAACTTTAAACGTAAATCCTCTAGCCACCTGACATACACAATATTACTTACAATTCCCATAAAGTCAATATCGTATGTTTTTACAGGAATTGCTAATACTACTTCTAATGGTCTGTGTAAGCTGTTATTTACTAACATTATTTATCTCTCTATTTTTTAATATTATGTCTGTCAAACTAAAGGTGAGTTCCAAGTATTGATTCAGGTGATTAATTACCCTATGGATATGAATTGAATCTCCATAAAGCTTGCTCATCATTATGGCTCCTTCCAGGGTGGCGATTATGATAGTAGCGATTTCATCAGCACTCACTTCAGGGCGAATTTCACCCTTTTCAATTCCCGTTTCAATAATTCGACGAATTAGATGTAGCCAAGAGTTCATCGCCTGTTGAGCGCGTTCTCGCAACGCTGGATGAGCATCATCACTTTCCACAGCAGTATTCAGTAGTGGACATCCTCCCTTGATTGGTGGATTTTCTGCGAAGCTACTAAATACCTCAATGATTGCTTGCAGACGTTCTACTGCATGGCGTTTGCTTCGTAATGCAAATCTAGTGTGCTGCTTAATGCTAGCGATCGCAAAGTCAAAAGCCTGTAGCGCGAGATCGTCTTTGCTCTGGAAGTGATTGTAAATTCCTCCTTTCTGCAATCCTGTAACACGCATGATGTCAGACATCGATGAACCTGCATACCCCTGTTGGTTAAACAGTTCGGCTGCTTGGTGGAGAATTCTGATTTTTGTTTCTTCGCCTTTAGACATTCAATAATTACCGACCGATTGGTTTTATTATTTTAAACATTATCGGTGCTTGAAAGTCAAGTCTTATTGAATGCTGAATTGGATAAAGAGGTAACGGTGAAAAACTTACTGCAACTTCTTTCCTGCTCTCAAATCCCCAATCTCCGTATTATCCAGATAGTTGAGCGAGATACAACGCGAATACGCTGGACGTTTAATCATGCTTACGAGTAAAATACGGTAAGTGCATCGCCTTACGTGCTTTTACATGTAAAACCGCAAAAACCCAGTTAGAAGTTGAGTTTAGCAGAGCAACTGACCCATAAGTAGTTATCAAAGTTTATTTGACCTAAATGCCAGTTCTCATGCTGATAAAAATTTCCAGACAGGTTTTAAGTTGTCCAGGAATCCTCTGCCCTAACTTTTAGCTGGATAACCTTTGTGTCACTCATCTCTTGAGAAACACAATAACTTGCCATAACTAGCTCTGTCTACCACTGGGCTATATAGCACAATTGCTGCTCTCTAGCAGTGACGTAGTTAACAGTGAACAGTTATCAAGCCTTCGTTTGGGGATTTAAACCTAACCGACGCTGCTCACTTATAGAAGTGGGAGGCTCAACAGGATGATAACTGATAACTAATTGTTGAAACCCCTAAAGAGTATGCACTATTTATTACTACCGTTCTTAAGCTTTTTTGTTGGTATCATCGTTGGTTTGACGGGAATTGGCGGAGCCTCTTTAATCACGCCAATGTTGATTTTTGTTTTTCAGGTTCCGCCTTCAATCGCTGTGAGTTCTGATGTTGTGGCCGCCACATTGATGAAAATTGTTGGTAGCGTCAAGCATTGGGAACAGAAAACCCTTGACACAGAAGTTGTCAAATGGCTGGCCTTCGGGAGTGTTCCAGGCTCACTGTTGGGGGTAGGGATTTTGCACTTTCTTAAACGTACAGGTGAGTATAACCTGGATAACATCTTGCTCCGGTTGCTGGGCGGGATGATTTTGCTAGTCACGGTGTTAGCACTAGTGCAACTGTTGTTATTGACTTTTTTCCCCAAATTTAATTTACCCGAACTGCCAAAGTTAGACTTAGAAACTAATTTTGGTCGCTTTGTGACAATCACTTTGGGAGCGATTTTAGGCTGTTTGGTTGGTCTAACTAGCGTCTCTTCAGGTTCAATGTTTGCTCTAGTGCTGATTGGGTTTTTCCGCCTTGATGCTCGGAAGTTAGTGGGTACAGATATTTCACACGCAGCAATTTTACTGCTGTTTACAGCCCTCGGTCATCTTAGCCTGGGAACAGTTGATTGGAGTTTAGTACTACCTATATGGCTAGGCTCTGTGCCTGGGGTGTTACTAGGTGCTAAAATCTGTCAGATAGCTCCGCAACGCCCACTACGGTTTGTCGTTTACGCCATTTTGATGATGGTAAGTTGGAAATTAGTTCATCAAGTGTAACCAAATTGGGATTTTCAATTCCAAATCCAGCATCCAACATCCAAGATTGATTAACTTTTCACCCAAGGTAGTAGAGTGAATGTACCTCGCTCATACATAATGAACAGACCCAAGCCAATTAACACAAAAGGTACGACAGCTTGACCGTAGCGGCTCAAAATCTCAGCAATGGTAGGTTGACGGCTTAAAAAATAAGCGATCGCACACCAAACCCCTACCATGATAAAAAATATACTTAAAATTACTCCCAAGCTGGTAAGGTCGTGACCAGCGAACAAAGGGATATATATACTAATATTGTCACCACCGTTAGCGATCGTTACTGCTGTTACTTTATAGGTTTGGGGGTGCAAAATACTCAAAATAAAAGACAATACCGGGTTAGTAGGTCTAGACTCTCTAAAATCACTACTGACTGTCTGAACTGTTGTAGTTTCTTCTTTTCTATATACTAATTGCTGAATTCCAATTGCTATTGGTAACAGTCCTAGCAATCCTATCCATTCTCGTTGTACAACCAATCCACCAAAAAATCCTGGTAAGCTAGCGATGATAATGGCTGTAAAACCCAGATATTGACCGAGTAAGACATGTCGCGGCCGAAAATTACCATCTACCTGTGAAAAAAATATTAACAAGATAATTATGTCATCTATGTTAGTGGCGATGAAGGCAATTAACCCTTCACTGAAGGCTGTCCCTAGCTTACTCATGCTGGATTTTTGAATCTACGATTTACCACCATACCATCGGCACTCTAAATTTCTCTGTGTACGTAAGTATCCTTGCTTGTCGGCGAACTATTATCTAGAAAAATCTGGAAGACCGCTTTTATCGGTTCCTATCAATGATAATTTTAAGCATTGGGAACCCCTAAAAATCGAAGTTTATGAACGCAGCCGACGACAAAACGATTGTTCGCGAGTATTTCAATTCCACAGGGTTTGACCGTTGGAAGCGAATCTACGGCGATGGCGAAGTCAACAAAGTCCAACTAGACATCCGCAATGGACACCAACAAACTGTAGATACAGTTCTCGGTTGGCTGAAGGCTGATAACAATTTACCAGAGCTATCAATCTGTGATGCTGGCTGTGGTGTCGGTAGTCTCAGCATTCCTCTGGCGGTAGATGGTGCCAAAGTCTATGCCACTGATATTTCTGAAAAAATGGTAGAAGAAGGCAAGGATAGAGCCAAGCAAACTTTGGGAAATGCCGAAAATCCCACTTTTGCTGTACAGGATTTGGAATCATTGAATGGTAGTTACCATACTGTTATTTGCTTAGATGTTCTTATCCACTACCCTCAAGAAAAAGCAGATGAGATGATATCTCACCTCTGTTCTTTAGCACAGTCGCGGATAATTCTCAGTTTTGCACCGAAAACTTGCGCCCTAAGTATACTCAAGAAAATTGGCAGTTTCTTTCCTGGGCCAAGCAAAGCCACTCGTGCATATTTGCATCGTGAGGCTGATGTGGTAAGAATTTTGGAAAGTAATGGCTTTTCTTTGCAACGACGCGCAATGACGAAGACTCGCTTCTATTTTTCTCGTCTATTGGAAGCTACACGGGAGTAAGGTAAAAATCGCAGCAATCAAAATACTATACCTTTGCTGCGATTTGACAATCTCAATAGTTAACATTCATAAAGCAAGCTAGGCAAAAAAGTTTTGTGCAAAAGCTAAAAAACTGTCGTTGGGAATAGATTGATATATTGGAACCTTTACGAAAGTAAGGTTAAAATCGCAAGCAAAGTCTAAATCTGAAGTGGAACTATGAAAACTGCTGAAAAATTGGCCGCAGGTTGGCTACTGACAATGGGATTCATGTTTGTAATATTATCAGCAGCATCGGTATTTAATAAAACGACTATGGAAAAATCAATTACGCTACCCTTAGCTTGGGATGGCTCGATTGAGTTCTCAGCAGCAACAAATACCCCTGTAATTGATAATACTGCGGTAGAGCGTCTAATTTTTGGCGTTCCTACCTTAACATTGGGTACATGGTTAGCATTAGGATTATACCGTCAAAGTCGGCAGGAGAAAAAGGCGATTAATCAACAAGTTAGCGATCGCCTGCAATCGATTTTTTATGAGATGCTACAAGAAAATCACGGGCGCGTAACTGTTTTAGGCTTTGCCATCCAGTCACAATTACCCGCAGCCCACGCCAGACAATATTTAGATCAAAAAGCTAAAGAATTCAATGCAAATTTTAAGGTAAACGAAGAAGGGGCTGTATCATATCATTTTGATGTCTAATTGTCATTAGTCATTTGTCCTTTGTCCTTTGTTATTTGTTATTCACTAATGACCAATGACTAATGACTAATGACTACTTTACAAACTTACGGCTAGGTCTCATGACGCAGATTTTTTTGAGCGTAGCTGCCATTTTAGGCGGTTTGTCGGTTGCTGCTGGTGCTTTTGCTTCCCATGCCCTGCGGGAAAAGATTAGTGAGCGATCGCTAGAAATTTTTGAAACTGGCGCTCGTTACCAAATGTATCATGCTCTGGCACTTTTCTTAGTAGCCATACTAATTAGTCGTACCGAGTCCCCTCAACCCACTCTAATTGCTAGTGGCTGGCTGTTTCTCATTGGTATTGCTATTTTCTCAGGAAGCTTGTACGCCCTTAGCTTAACCGGTATTAAATCTTTAGGAGCGATCGCACCACTAGGAGGTGCAGCCTTTCTTGCTGGTTGGGGTGCTTTAGCTGTCGCCGCTTGGAACTTGAAGTTGTAAAAAATTTAGAAGTTAGGAGTTAAAAAATTTTAACTCCTAACTCCATTTGTTGAAGGCTCAATTTCCTTCTTTTTACAGCACATTTGATATTAATAGATCACATCCAAGCTTTTATTAAACCTGCACAGACGAATCACGATTAGCGTTGTTATATAAGTAACGCAGAATTTAAAATTACCAACTTTCTATTTTTGAAAAACTTATAATTTATAGCTTCTTGTTCTCAGACGTACTAACAAATTATGCAAAGCCAAATTGGCTGAAGGAGCTTCAGGTAACGGACTAGATTGATATGCCTCCTGCAATTTATTACGTAGACGTTCATATTCTCTTTGATGAAAAGTTATATTAATATCTGACAAAACAGACTTTTCTGTACCTGCTAATTTTTGGGCGATTAAATCAGGAATATATGGTAAATTAAAAACCTCATTCAGCTTAATTAAATTAGCCTCAATTATCCCTGTTTGCATTAGATAAATCCCAGTTAATAGGACTCGATAAACATAAAGCAATGGTTTGATTCGATACGTCTGGTCTTTCTCAAAAAGTTTCCATTGTGTTGCAGCAAAACCAATATAATGGTAGCTATGATGACGAGTAATGCAATTTTTAGCAATAAATTTCAATTCCTTATGTTCGGATGAAGTTGTTAATATCAAAGGAGAATACAGTTGTTCTAACACATAACCATTCTTTTTAAGCAGCATCAAAAAGAATTTTTTTACATCATGAGTTACTAAATCAATTTCTAAAGATTCACGAACTTCTGAAACTTCAATAGTTTCATTTTTGGTCTCTAATCCTACTACTTCTTGAACTGGCAAAATATGCACACCACGCAAGTCATAATCAGAATCAGGTGAGGGAAAGCCATATAAGTGCGAACCACTGATGATGGTGAATAAAAGCGGGTAAGGCTGTTGCCTAATAATTGTGTTAATAGAAACTGGAATATTCATAATGTGCCGTTTACTTGCTTACCTCGGTTCGCCTGTTTCTTTAGAACATCTTCTGTATAAACCAGAACACTCACTCATAGTTCAGAGTTATCAACCCCGCGAAATGATTTCTGGGGTGGTAAATGCAGATGGCTTTGGTGTGGGTTGGTATCATAGTCAAAAAGATATTGAACCTTTTATCTACAAAAATACTCTACCTATTTGGAATGATATAAATCTACCCAGTCTCAGCCGTTACGTTGAATCAAAGTGTGTACTTGCTTATGTTCGCAGTGCGACACCAGAACAAGCTGTAGATTTTGCTAATTGTCAGCCTTTTAACTATCAACAACAGCTATTTATTCACGATGGGCGAATCGAGAATTTCCGCAAAACATTACACAGAAAAATCCGTAGCACTTTAACCCAAGATTTTTACGAAAAAATTAATGGCAGTACTGACTCCGAACACATTTTTGCATTGTTACTTTCACAAAGTCAAATTAACAAACATCGACCTCCAGAATATGCTTTACGTAGTACATTATTAACGCTTTTAGAGATGGCAAAACGCTATCAAGTAGAAGCCTCACTTAATGTAATTTTTAGTGACGGATACCGTTTAATAGCTTCTCGTTTTGCTACCACTTCACCACCTTCATCTCTTTATTGGATACGAGATGATCCGACTTTTCCAAAATCTGTAATTATTGCGTCCGAACCTCTATTTATAGGTAATTGGATTGCTTGCCCAGAAAATAGCATTATTACTGTGGGAGCAGACTGTGAGATCCAAATTGAGCAAATCTAGTGTTACCTAAATCAGAATCTATTCATTTACCAAACTTATTGGTATAAATCCAAGGCATAATCTTTACTTCTTGTTACAGAATTGGGATACGTCTCTACAAAGGTTCTAGATAATACATATTTAAGTTCACCAGATGTCTATTAAGTAACGGGTTAGTAATCGCACTTAAGCGCTTACTTGCTGTCATTTCAATGGGCAAATGCCTAAAAATAGCTTGAAAGCTTGAGCAATATAGCTCAAGCATGATTTTATTAACTATGGCTATATGTTTCACTGATTGGGGTAAAGGTCTGCCATCAAAGGTAGCCTATTACGCCAAGCATACGGAGGTTTCATGTCGATATCTAAAGTTGTTAACAGGAACTTTGCTTCTCAAAACAGCGTTGAAAAACGCTTGCAGATACAGCGTCTGATCGGAGCAACTCAAATAGTTGCACCTAGTACAGGGAGTGATGTGATTAAGGGATTAACTCAAACACCTAAATCTCTACCCCCCTGTTACTTTTATGATGACCGTGGTTCTGAGCTATTTGAGCAAATCTGTGATTTACCAGAATATTATCTCACACGCACAGAAACAACGATTTTACAGCAGTACGCTGGTGAAATTGCTAAGATCACCGGCGCTTGTGAATTGGTAGAACTTGGCAGTGGTAGTTCTAGCAAAACCCGCATTTTACTAGATGCCTACCAGCAGCTAGGCTATCCCCTACACTACCTACCAATTGATGTGTGTGCAGGTATATTGGAAAGTAGCGCCAAGCAGTTATTAGAAGATTATCCGTTACTGCAAGTTTATGCACTAGCGGGAACCTATGAATTAGCTCTTGCAAAACTCCTACCGACGCAATTACCCAGTCGGATGATTTGTTTTATTGGTAGCACTTTAGGTAATCTGACACCTGATGAATGTGATGTATTCCTTTCTCAAATTAAAAATGCTCTACAAGTAGGTGAGTATTTTTTGTTGGGGATAGATTTACGAAAGCCGAAACAGATTTTGGAACCAGCTTATAACGACAGCCAAGGGGTAACGGCAGCATTTAACCTCAATATGTTGGAACATTTAAATCAACGGTTTGAGGGGAATTTCGACACTACTCAGTTTGAACACTGGGCATTTTACAATGAAAGTAAACATCAAATAGAAATGCATTTACGCAGCCTGCGATCGCAAATCGTAGAATTACACGCTCTTAACCTCAAGGTTAATTTTGCACCAGGTGAGACTATCCTTACCGAAATCTCTCGCAAATTTGACCTCAATAGCATCAAACAGCAACTCACCGCACAGGGTTTATTACCACTTCGGATGTGGACAGATGCCAATCAATGGTTTGGTTTACTGCTTTGTCAGCTACATTCATGAACCAAATCAGGATATGCCTCACATATTACATAGTGGTTTTCAGTTGAGTCTAATATAGAGCTAACAAAAACAGCCTCTTTTCCAATGCTTCAACGAGGGGTTGGAAAAGAGGTTCTTTCAGGATTACTGAATTGATGTTCTCGGAAGGGAGTGAAATTTTGGCGTTGCTGATTCCATATATGAAAACGATTTTGCATAATACCAAAATCCTTGTAGAGACGTAGCACTGCTACGTCTCTACATCTAGATTCATACTTCAATTCAGCAACGCCGATATTTTTAATTACTTTTATCGAGTGAATAGCGATGCCTACGGCGGGCTGCGCCTACGCTCCCTTAAAACTGGCGGTTCTGGATTAGGATTAGCGATCGCTAAGGCAATTATTCAGTCACACCAAGGTAGTTTAAGCGTGCAGAGTCAATTAGGCAAAGGCAGCACTTTTACTATTCAATTACCCTTTGATGTAACGCCAATTTCCCAATTTAAATTACTGTATCGTTGCCACCCTAAATTTAAATAAAATTTTCTTACCAAACTTTACTCATATTCAAAATAAACCCAGGTAATACCGACTCGCCGCTTACACTAGCAGGATTATTTAAACATTCTTCTGGCAATCCAGGACGATAAATATAAACTTTACGCTGCTTACGGTCAATCAGCCAACTTAACTGTATTCCTGGCTCGTTCATATATTCCTCCATTTTTTCTTTTAAAGTTTGGAGGTTGTCGCTAGGAGATTTGAGTTCGACTACAAAATCTGGACAAATGGGTACAAATTTTTCTTGTTGTTTTGGAGACAGAGCATTCCACCGTTCTAATTTAATCCAGGAAGCATCTGGCGATCTGTTTGCACCTGTTGATAACTTAAATCCGGTACTAGAGTCAAAAGTTATACCTGTACCATCTTGTTCCGACCACACCCATAGCTGTCCAAAGATGTTGCCTCCACGGTTGCCTGTTGTCCCACCTGTAGGCGGCATAATTGATATCTCTCCAAATTTATTTCGCTCAATGCGTAAGTCACGATTCACCTGACAGAATTCAAAAAATTGTTCGTCTGTCATTTGCATTGATGACGGAATTTGCAAAACCAAAGGAGATGAGAACATAGGGATTTCCTCCAGCTTCAAATGCCTAGTTCACTGACTATATTCTCACGCAAAAAAACAAAGACGCAAAATTATATCTTTGCGACGGCAGTCGCTCATGGGGGAAACCCCCAAGACCGCGCTGCCTCGCCTTTGCTTTATTATCTGAAATCATTTTCAGATTTACTTGTTAGGCTGAGGAGTCATCCGCAGATAGGGTTTGATTTCCTCGTAACCTTTGGGGAATTTCTCTTTGAGTACTTCTGGATCTTTCAATGAAGGGACAATTACGACATCCTCTCCATCTTTCCAGTCAGCTGGTGTTGCCACGCTGTAATTATCAGTCAATTGCAGAGAATCAATTACCCGCAAAAGTTCGTCAAAATTGCGTCCTGTGCTGGGAGGATAAGTGAAACTCAAGCGCAGTTTCTTATTGGGGTCAATTACAAAAACCGATCGCACTGTCACCGCCGCATTAGCATTGGGGTGGATCATGTCGTAAAGGTCAGCAACCTTGCGATCCGCATCCGCCAAAATTGGGTAATTAAGGGTGGTGCTTTGAGTTTCTTCGATGTCTCCCACCCAGCCTTTGTGAGATTCTACGTCATCAACGCTGAGTGCGATCGCTTTGACATTGCGCTTGTCAAATTCTGGTTTTAGCTTGGCAACTGTGCCGAGTTCTGTTGTACAAACAGGTGTAAAATCAGCAGGGTGAGAGAACAGCACAACCCAGCTGTCACCTGCCCATTGGTAAAAATCGATGTCGCCGTGTGTTGAGGCTTGCGTAAAGTTGGGTACTGTGTCACCTAGACGGAGAGCCATGTGAGATTCCCTGTAGTTAGAAAAGCATATATATTCTAGTATGCTATGCCATCATGACATAAAACCCCGATTTCCCAATCGGAGTTTAGCAGTTTGAAACAAAATTTTAGGTTGTCAACACTCTCAGATAAGGGATTAAAAAGAGGTAAAAACTATTGACTAAAGTACAAATATATGCTCTAGGTTGCTATTTGTCTCTCCAGGTTTTTATTTACATAGAGAATTGCAAATATCAGGGCGATATCCGACTAGAAGCCATTGCACATCTAGGCTTATTGAGTTGCCACATTTCCACATTATTGCAGAATTAGGATAAACTTTTTCGCATAGATGCAATATTGTGAGAAGCTTATAAGTTATTAAAAATAGAATTTTTATAAAGCAAGTAGTGAGAATAAAAACTAAAAATATGCTTATTATTTTTGAAGTTTGAATTAATGATGATATTAATTTTTTTGGTGATTGGTGTTATCCTCAGCACAACGGCAAGCTTTGTTTTCGGAATTCCCTGGTTGATGCCGATTTTAGGTGCTGCTGTCCCCTATCCCATTTTCTTTTTACAAGTGCGTCGTCAACAATATAAAAGCGCTTTTTGGTGGATGTTACTGTGGGGAGTTTTGCAGAGTATTGGTGTAATTGTAGCAACAACAATCGCACCACAAATAGCAGCAAAAGTCATTCTCCGTGGACAGTCATACACTACAGAGATGTTTCACTGGATTCGCACGGGAGAAGGAATGGAAGGAACACTTAGTTTATTTTTATCAAATCATTTATTGCACTACGGAATTTTTTGTCTTCTCTGCGTTGTCACCTTGAGTAGTGCAGCATTGATATTTGGTACTTGGATGCTGAACTACATGAATTTTTATGTTGCAGAATTGGTGAAAATGAGTGCTAAACCTTGGTTAGCAGCTATTTTAGGGTGGTATCCGTGGTCAATTTTGCGAATAATCGGGTTTATTGCCACTGGGGTAGCTTTAGCTGCATTAGGATTAAATCTAGTAACTCGTATCAGAGGCGAAGTTCCAAAGTCTCCCTTTCCGAAAACTTATATGTTTATTGGGATTGGTTTTGTGATTTCGGATATCGTTGTCAAAGCAGTTCTAGCACCTATTTGGCAAAAACTGCTGTTGTCTGCGTTGGGTTAAAAGAGAACAGGACTTACGCAACTGTCACAAGCAATGGCGCGGTGTAGCCGCGCCGCGCGCCAAGCAACTACACGATAAACAT
>NZ_JAVRBY020000025.1:0-98727 GCF_034531035.1 Nostoc sp. DedQUE02
GTACTTCAAAGTCGTTTTGAGGTACTTCAAAGTCGTTTTGAGGTACTTCAAAGTCGTTTTGAGGTACTTCAAAGTCGTTTTAAGGTACTTCAAAGTCGTTTTGAGGTACTTCAAAGTCGTTTTGAGGTACTCCAAAGTCGTTTTGAGGTACTTCAAAGTCGTTTTGAGGTACTCCAAAGTCGTTTTGAGGTACTCCAAAGTCGTTTTGAGGTACTCCAAAGTCGTTTTGAGGTACTTCAAACTTTGTCGCACCGCGATCAAGTACAGAGGTACGACACATTTTTATTTTTTAGGCAAAACCTACGCAGTATTGCATCAAAATTGCTGTCATTCCCACAAGCCATAATTTCCAAGGCGACTTGTTGGCGTACATCGCTAATGTTGGGAAAAACCAAGCTAAGGGTAGAATCAGGGCGGAGGGTCATAACAGCTAAGAGGAAAAATTATAGATGCCAAAAATATATAGTAAGTCTTGGTTGGATAACGATACAGTAGCTGCCTGGATTTTTCTCACACCAGCACTAATTTTGTTGGGCGTTTTTATCATTTGGCCGATCGCCTATTTGTTTTACCTCAGTTTCACTGCCGGTAGTTTCACATTAAAAGGTATTTATTGGATAGGCTTAAAAAACTATACGCGCTTGCTACTCAACCCCGATTTTTGGCAAGTTTTGGGTAACACCTTCTATTTTACTGTTGCCACCATCATTCCCAGTTTAGTGATCTCCTTGGGATTGGCAGTGTTATTAAACCGTTCCATTCCCTTGCGGGGCATGCTGCGGAGTGCCTATTTTCTGCCTTCAATTATCTCACTTGTGGCAGCCGGTTTGGGATTTCGCTGGCTATTTCAAACATCAGGCCCAGTTAACGGACTTTTAGATTTTTTTGGCATTCCCAATATACCTTGGCTAGGAGACACATTTTGGGCAATGCCAGTAATTATTTTAATGAGCATTTGGAAACAACTTGGTTTCAATATGGTAGTTTTTTTAGCAGGGTTGCAAGCAATTCCTCCTAGTCGTTATGAAGCAGCAGATTTGGATGGAGCAAATGCTTGGCAACAATTTTGGTATATTACTTTGCCCGGATTGCGCCCAACTGTAATATTTGCAATCATCACTACCGCGATTTTTACATTGCGGAGTTTTGAGCAAGTTTTTATAATGACTGACGGTGGGCCACTAAATTCGACTAATTTGCTGGTTTATTACATTTACCAAGAGGCTTTTGCTCAATTTGATTTTGGTTATGCAGCAGCAGGAGCGACTGTATTATTAGCAGTGACGCTGGTACTAGTTTATTTGCAACTGCAAACTTGGGGAGAGGAGTAGAGAAGGCAGGGGAGGCAGGGGGAAAATTTTGGAAGTTGCTAAATCATATTGCAAATATAGGATTCATATTTGATTGCGTGAAAAAAATTCGGTACACCTTAATCTTCTGAAATCCTCTTGCCTATTGTAAGAGTGCCTATTGCCTACTAAGCCAAGTAATTTCAGTAATCAAACCGGATTCCTATATGCAAGGACAAGTTTTCAAGTTTTACTTTTTATATAAACTGCGATATTCCCAAGGATTTATAAATTTAGTATCGCTCCAAACGCCGAGCCGTTGCTCTTTAGCCTTAGCTTCGGCTTGTTGAACTAAATCTTTACTAGGACACTTGTTTAAATAAGGGCGATACACTTTTGCTAAACCTTCTTGCAACAATACCTGTTGTACAAAAGTACCATTTTTTAAACGGACTTCGGCAATTTTACGTCCATAGCGATCGCTATCCGTAATATTCAAAGTTACGCGATCGCCTCCTTGTTGCACCAGTTGTTCCACCCGTTCTTGGGCTTTCACACCCCAAGTAAATTGATTGCGATCACTAATGCGTTTACTCTGCTTTTCTTTGTTAGTATGAGCTATTTCTGGCGCATCTACACAAGCAAAGCGCACGGTAATATTTTTTCCATTGGTATCTTTCACTACTAGAGTATCGCCATCACTGACTCGCTCAACTGGTTCTCCAGAAGTACCGATAAAGCGTAGACGCGAAGCGGCTTGTCGCACGACATCGCAGCCCATCAAACCCAACATGATAATAGTTGCACAAAGCAAAAATCGCACTGGCTTATTTAATTTCTCCATCCAAAGTTACCAAATTATCTCTTTGGGATGATACTAACAAAATGCAAAGATATATTTGTTAACTGTTAACATACTGCCACAGGCAATTCAAAATTTAAAATTCAAAATGATAAAAACTTCTGGCGGCAACAGAATAAAAAATGCGAATTAGTATAAGAATTATAACCTTCCAATTGTCTGCGGGAATTTCTGATGAACTTCTTGACTAACCTTCTGCATCTAGCTGGTTCAAGTGTTTTTGCCTATTACTCTGCTGCTCAAATTCGCGACTCTAAAACCCGTCCCAACATCCTTGCGGGGTTTCAGTTGGCCGAATCTGGCTCTGTACCATTTTTATCCGCACTTAGCGATCGCGCAGCTGCCGAAGGCGATACATGGCTAGCCGAAAAACTAGCAAAACATGCATCAGATGAAACTAGGCATGGTCAAATTTTTGCCCACGCCTTACAACAGCTGAATAAACAAGTTATAGATTTCAAGCGTCAACCCCAAACTACATCTACAAAAAAATCACAACAGCGTAGTCCCTTTTTCGCAGCATTCTATGAAGGCTACACCCAAGAACAGCTAAAACCAGCTGTAATTGACTGGGATATGTTTATGGCTAGCACATATATTCTGGAGTTAGATGCTAGCAAAGACTTTGCACGAATGGCGAAAGTATTACCTGACAACGAGTCAACCGCTCGTAACTTGAAGTTAGGAATGCTAAGTATTGCTCAAGATGAAACTGGACATGCTGCTTATCTCTACGAAGCAATGATGCGCCGGATGTCTGCAACTGAAGTGCAAAACCTCGTAGATATGTGGCGAACTCGCAAGGTGAATGCCTTGTTGGCAATGGTTGGCGGTATCCTCCAGCGTAATGGCGAAACGCGATCGCTAGTCCAAGATAGTGCGCCGTCGGAAATCGATTCTGAGTTGGTAGCTACGTAATTATAGATATCTTGAGTATCTAAGTATCAACTACCCCTGGCTCAAACTTTCGTTAGCCAGGGGTTTGTTAACCTGAGATTTTTGAAGCTTCTTAGCACCAAGTTGCTGTCCTCAAATATTCAAGCACAAAGCGTGCTTAAAAATCTAAGACTAAAGTCCTGACTACGAACTTTTTACCCCTCGCCTGGGTTTGGCTACGCCCACGCAAAGCGGGATAATTTGGGCAGATTACAGGTGGCGTTATACATTAATAAGTGTATCTGCAATACCGGACTTGTTCTGGCTTAGTCTCAATAGCAAAGGTTTGGAGATGTTTACTTTATCAGAAACTTCTATCCTGGCGGCAATCCTAGTGGTAGCTTTAGGCATTTTGGGCTGGGGCTTTTATCGCGCCAGACCTTTTGGTAAACTGGGAATCTTAGCCTGGTTACAGTCGGTGGTGTTGATGACTCCCTGGCTGCTGTTTTTTGGATTGTTTGCCGCAGGGATTTACATCAATATAGCGGGTATATTGTTCTTAGTGGTAACTTCCGCCGGATTGTACGTCTACTTGGGCAGACAGTTACGCGCAGCTGGGCAAGATGCCATTTTCAAGCAACGTGCTACAGAAAGACTCGCTGCGGCTTCCTCACTTGAAGCAAATTCCCCAAAACCAACAGCAGCAGAACTGAAACCGGAGATCCCACCGATACCAGAAGAAGACTTGAATGCAGTTAAAGGTATTTTTGGTATTGATACGTTTTTTGCTACAGAAACGATCGCCTACCAAGATGGAGCCATTTTCAAAGGTAATTTACGGGGAGAACCAGAAGAAACTCATAACCGTCTAACTGCAAGTTTACAACAACGCCTTGGCGATAAATATCGTCTGTTTTTAGTGGAAAATACAGACGGTAGACCTGTGGTGATTGTCCTACCGAGCCGCAACGATCCCCGGCCGATGTTGTTATCGCAAAAAGCCTTTGCAGGTGTTCTGTTGATAGCAACCATCGCCACAAATCTAGAAGCTGCGGGTTTATTGCTGAATTTTGATTTCTTTGGCAATCCAGGGCGGTTTCAAGAAGCTTTGCCCATAGGCGCTGGGATATTTGCGATTTTAGTAGCTCACGAAATTGGTCATTGGTTACTTGCTAAACGTCACCAAATCCGCCTTAGCTGGCCCTTTTTTCTCCCCGCAGTGCAAATTGGTTCATTTGGTGCAATTACCCGCTTTGAGTCTCTATTGCCCAGCCGCAAGGTATTATTTGATATTGCCTTAGCAGGGCCAGCCGCAGGTGGTATTGTCTCTTTGTTAATGCTGTTGACAGGATTGTTGCTTTCCCACCCAGGTAGTTTGTTTCAATTGCCAAATCAGTTTTTCCAAGGGTCGATTTTGGTGGGAAGTTTGGCGCGAGTTGTCCTTGGTTCGGCGTTGCAGTCACCCCTGGTAAGTGTTCATCCTCTAGTGGTGATTGGTTGGCTGGGGTTAGTAATTACCGCTTTGAACTTAATGCCGGCAGGACAACTAGATGGTGGGCGGATTGTGCAGGCGATTTATGGACGCAAAACCGCAGGACGAGCAACGATCGCAACTTTAATTTTACTAGCGCTAGTGTCTCTCGGTAATACTCTTGCTATGTACTGGGCGATCGTGATTTTCTTCTTGCAACGGGATCAAGAACGCCCCAGCTTGAATGAACTCACTGAACCTGATGATGCTAGAGCCGCTTTGGGGCTTTTGGCTCTATTCTTGATGATTACCACGCTTCTACCCCTAACTCCTGGCTTGGCTGGGCGTTTGGGAATAGGATAATGTTTATGGAGCCTACACCCAAACAAACAATATCCGCAATTCGGGTATGCGCTCAACTTACCAGAAATTCGTAATACTTCGGCTCCTTTCGACTTTGCTACCTCGACTTCTCTACGAGACGCTACGCGTTAGCGGAGCTTTCGCTTTAGCGATACGCTCGGCACAAGTCAAGGCAAGTCGCTCAGTACAAGTTTGTAATTCGTAATTCGTAATTCAGTTTTGTAACGAGGATTGAGCGCAAAACCGGAGCAGTCTAACTGACGAGTAGAAGTGTGAAGGATAAAGTATTAACTTTCATCCTTCATCCTTTTTTATGGTTTCCAGCCTGCTAACAAATTCGGGTAAGGCGTTGGTGTGGGGAAAATTTTCTGGAAGGCAGTTTGACGCTCTTGAGGCTTTTCTTTGCTCATGTTCCAGAGGGTTTCATAGAAAAAGAAAGAGACTCCGGCAAAATTGCGATCGCGTACTTTTTGCACTTGTGTCTGAATTTGCTGCATTGGCACAGATCGGTTTTTCAACCCAGCTAAAATGCCCACACTCACGGGAATATGACTCTTGGCTGCTTTCACTTCTGGATATTCTAATTCGCTGATAAAAACATTCAAGTCATCACGATATATCTGCAAAACTAAGTCTTCAACAATTCCCATCCGTTCCCACTTCTGCCAGTCTGCTAAAAAGAAGTCGTAGGAAAAACGTTGAGGATTAGGAGCAACGGAAACCAGGCAATTTTTTTTAGTAGCTTTGATGGCTGTAAATACCCGCTTCATAAACTCAGTGATTTTATTAGCTCTCCAACTCACCCATTCTGGATCTTGAGGGTTTTTCGAGGGAGCTTTACCACCGTGTTCTTTTTTGTAAAGTGCCACTGTATAGGCATCGTATCCTAATTCTGATGGTAAGCCAAAATGGTCATCAAATTGAATACCATCAATATTGTAGTTTCTAACAATTTCAACGATTAAATCTTGGATAAACTGTTGTACTTCTGGGCGAAAGGGATTTAACCAAACGCGATTATGTATGCCTTCTTTGACAATCCGAGTTCCATCACTGCGACTGGTGAGCCATTGGGGACGATTTTTAGCTAATAGAGAATCTGCTGGTGCCATAAAGCCAAATTCAAACCAGGGAATTACTGTTAACCCTTTTTGATGTCCCACATCAACAATTTCTTTGAGGATATCTCGCCCTTTGAGTCCGGGAGTGGGATCGAGCGATCGCCCGATAACTTTTAATGCAACTTTGCTAGGATACAATGTATATCCCCAATTCCAAACCGCCGGATATATAGTGTTAAAATTGAGTTCATCAAGGCGTTGCAAAGATCCTTTGAGGCGATCGCGCTCAAATAAAACATCACTATCAATATTTGTTAACCACACCCCCCTTAACTCTGATTTTGGCCTTGATGGCAGATTAATTTGAGCGTTCAAGGGGAACGACAACATCATCGTAGCTACCACGCTCAAGGCAAGCATAACGACAAACACAACAGACTTTCTGCTTTGGCGAATATTCCACCAATAAGGAAATTCAACACACCACTTTACAAACCTTTTCATCATTATTTCAAATATCTGTGTCACTGAAGGAAACATAGGCATGATAACTAATGCCAACTTTGTCGTCACTCTTTCCAATACCAGTTATTAGCTGGTGATTGTTAGGACTATTATCATGCTGCGCCGTCTTATTGTTTAAATATTTACTTTATAAATGGTCTCTAAATCTAAATTTTTAGCATATCTTAGTTATTCCCGTAATAATACGATAGCAAATTGTATGGCAATGGCATAATTTTGTACTAAGTTTGATATTAAATTTTTCTGTTTTACCTCAACAAAAAGAGGTTTTAATACCAATTAAATTTAGACACGGAAGCGTATATCAAGTATTCGCTTCCGATTTAAGTGTTTCCAAAGTCTTAGATTCGAGTCAACAGTTAAAAGTTGCCAAATTTTATTTATTAACAATAATTAGGGTCAACTGCGAGAAAACAAAACTTCTCAAACCTAAACTAATTGTGCAAAGGAATTGTAAATGCCAACCAATACAGCGCCAACACTGGACAACAAGGGTAATCCCACACTGGTCACTATTACCCAAGATGTGACCGACACTGATAACCTCGGTACTCTTGTTTCTGCCATCCTTACCACAGGTGCAGGTGGCGACCCCATTCTTGATGCAGACACAGGTGCAGTGGAAGGAATTGCTGTCATTGGTGTAGATAACACCCACGGCATTTGGCAATACTCCACAAATGGCGGTAACAACTGGATTAATTTCGCTGTGTCCACCACTTCTGCTACATTGCTCAGAGATACAGAAAAAGTCCGTTTTATCCCCAACGCTGGCTACAACGGTACGGCTGAAATCACCTTCCGTGCTTGGGATGCTTCAGATGGCAACGCTAGTGGCACTACTGGTGTAAATCCAGGTGTTGGTGGGGGCACAACAGCATACAGTACTGCTACAGAGACTGCTACGATTGCGATCGCACCTCTTGTAGGATTAAGACCCTATTCCATCGTTACAGGCGACTTTAATAAAGACGGTAAATTGGATTTGATAACCGCAAACAAGTCTTCACAAAGCGTTTCGGTACTCTTGGGAAAAGGTGATGGCACTTTTAACCCTGCCAGCAGCTTTAGTGTGGTCGGGTTCAACGGGTTAAATCCTTATTCTGTCGCTGTAGCCGACTTTAACAAAGACGGAAAACTGGATTTGGTAACGGCAAACAATTCTTCCAGTAACATTTCGGTGCTATTCGGAGATGACAAAGCTACTGGTAGCTTTGGGCCCGCGAGCAATTTTACTTTGCCATCAGGATCATCTCCCATATCCGTCGCAGTCGGTGACTTTAACAAGGATGGAAAAGCTGACATAGTAACAGCAAACAATGCCTCACAAAATATTTCAGTCCTGTTGGGAGATGGGATTGGCGGCTTTGCAACTGCCAAAAACTTTAAAGTTCCAAGCCGTCCTACTTCCGTCATCGTGGGCGACTTCAACGGGGATGGAAAATCTGACCTAGCGGTGACGAGTTCTTACTTCAACAACGTCTCAATCCTATTAGGAAATGGTGATGGCACTTTTAACTCAGCCACTCAATTTAATGTAGGCACAAATCCTCATTCTGTTGTCATCGGCGACTTCAATAAAGACGGTAAATCTGACTTGGCGGTGGCAAATTCGGACTCTAACAATGTCTCGGTGCTGCTGGGCAATGGTGATAGTTATGGCACTTTTAAACCTGCCACCAACTTTAATGTCGGCTTAAATCCCGTATCTGTCACAGTGATTGATTTCAACGGTGATGGCAAATCTGATTTAGCAGTTGCAAACGCAGATTCCAACACGGTTTCAGTCCTGCTAGGAGATGGCACTGGCAGCTTTGGAAATGCCACGAACTTTGACGTAGGCACAACACCCTATGCTGTCACCGTAGGCGACTTCGACAAAGACGGTAAATCGGACTTGGCGGTGGCAAACAGTGAATCTAGAAACGTTTCGGTGCTACTTAATAATCGCGCTGAATCTTATGATCCCGTTCCCCCTCAGCCGATACTCATCAACGAAATTTTCTTTGATCCCCCAAGTACAGATGGCCCTAGAGAATACATCGAACTGCGTGGTACTCCTGGTGCAACCCTAGCACCTGGGACTTATCTAGTTGGGATTGAGGGTGATACTGGCTCCTCCAATCCTGGCAATGTTCAAGATATTTTTGATTTGTCTGGTAAACAGTTTGGAAGTAATGGGTTGCTGGTTCTGTTACAAAAAAGCAATCCTTATGTTAATGTAGTCAACCCCAATGCAAAAATAGTAACTAATGCTGGAACTGGAGCCGGATGGGGAAGCGGAGCCTCAAGTTCAATCGGTCACACTGGTCAAATGGGCGCAACTGACATAGAAAATGGCTCTGTTAGCTTTTTGCTCATTCAAGCTACTACTGCACCCACACTTAGCAATGATATTGACTCAAATGACGATGGTATTGTTGATGGTACTGTTTACTCAAATTGGACTGTATTAGATTCAGTTTCCGTTTTAGATGGCACATCTACTACGGACAGAGCATATAGCTCGATTGTATTTAGAAAAGGTTCTAATGGCGGTTCAGTTCCAGCTAATGCCACAGTTGTTGACACCTCGTTTATCGCTGGATATGTGGGTCGTTCAGGTAATACTACTGGTTCAACAGCCTTAGATTGGGTAGCAAGTGCAATCACCACTGGCACAGCCCCAAATTTTGCATTAGGTACTGTTACTAACACTGTTGCTAACACATCACCTGGAAACTTTGCCGAGCAACCATTGAATCACATTGGAGATACTAACTTTGCTCCTGCTGCTAATCTCAATTACGCCATTTCGACTGCTACCCCAACTGTGATTGAAGGTAATAGTAGTAGCAAAATTGTCAGTTTCACCGTAACTCGCAGTGGTAATACTGCCATTGCCACTACCGTAAATTATGTCTTGGATGGCACGGCAACTTCTGGCAGCGACTACAATAACATTAAAATTGGAACTGTAACAGGTACTTTATCTGGAACTTTAAAATTCGCCGTTGGGGAAACGACAAAGACCATTTCACTCAATGTTCTGGGTGAGAAGGTGACTGAAACTGACGAAACCATTAATCTTAACCTGAATTACCCCAACCAAATAGCTGCGATCGCTCCTGGTACAATTACCATAGTTGATGATGACAACATTCCCGCTATCTCTATCGTAGATAAAAGTGGCAACGAAAGCGCTGGCAATATTGCTTTTACCGTCCAACTCTCCAATGCCAGTAGTGAAATAATCACAGTTGCTTACAACACTAGTAATGATACTGCGATCGCTGGGGTTGATTACACCGCAGTTACAGGCAGCCTGACATTCAACCCTGGAGTTACCACTCAAACAATCACTGTACCGATTCTCAACGATTTCGTTGCTGAATCAAGCGAGCGTTTTTTTGTCAATCTTACCAACCCCACCAATGCCAGCATTGGTGATAACCAAGCTATTGGTACAATTACGGATAACGATACAGTTGGTTTCACTATCTCTCCTGCAACTGGAATAATAACTACAGAGGCTGGTGGTACTGCGAGCTTCGGTATCCAACTCACTAGCCAACCTACCGCTAATGTCACCTTAAATTTGAGTAGTTCCAATGTCAACGAAGGCACTATCCCAGTTTCTAGCGTTACATTTACCGCAGCTAACTGGAATACACCCCAACTAATCACAGTTACAGGTGTTAATGATGGTATTGCAGATGACAACATTGCTTATAAAATTATTACTGGCACAGTAGTTAGTAGTGATGCCAAATATAACAATTTCAATCCCGCCAATATTGCCGATATTGATGTCATCAATATTAAAAATGGCAACCAAGTCAATAGCATTATCACAGGTTCAGCCAAAGTTGATAATTTGCAGGGAACTAGCTCAGATGATTTGATTTTTGGCTTTGCTAGTAATGACGTAATTGTTGGCGGACTAGGAAACGATCAGATTTATGGCGGTTTAGGTGCCGATAATCTCACAGGTGGTGCAGGTAATGATATCTTTGTGCTTGCCAAAGGTGAAGGTAGAGATACTATTAAAGATTTCAAGACTGGTGAAGATTTGATTGGCTTATCAGCTGGTTTGCTCTACTCCGGTTTGTCTTTGACTCAAAGCGGTAGTGATACCTTAATTAAGGTTACTGCCAATAACGAAAGTCTTGCTCTGTTAACTGGAATTACGGCATCAACTTTGAACGCTAGCAACTTTATTACCCTTGGTGTCAACTGAAGCTAATAATTCCTTTCAAAGCTCCAGCAATAACTGCTTTCATTGTCAAATAATATAAGGGACTTCCAAAAAATAAATTATCCCAAATTATTTGTATATTTGTTGAGGCGCACGTCTGTGCTACTCGGAGATGGGATGTTTTGTCGCTGGAAGTCCCTAACGCGATGTGCAACTTAATATTCTGACTTTACTTCTATTCTTCTCGCCTTAAAGGCGAGAGGAATAAAATTTTCCCTTTACCTCAGATGAAAGGAGGCTAGGGGGTTAGGTTTGAGTAAAAGTTGCACACGGCGCATATATTAAGACTGCTGTTTTCTTTTTGAACAAAACTCAGTACAGCTTTGTTCCTTCTTCCCTATTGCCTGTTACCGAGCAAGAACCAGTGTTACAGGAAGAAGGCAAGTCCAGATCATGTTCCTCGTTAGCGATCTCTAAAGCTCATCTTCTTGATGAGTTAAGATTGTACAGTCAGAAGTAGGATATGCAACGCAGGTGAGAACAAATCCTGCGTCAACTTGGTCGTCATCTAAGAAGTTTTGATCGTCTTGGTTAATTGTACCTGAAATCAACTTGCCGGTGCAGCTAGAGCAAGAACCAGCCCTACAGGAGTAGGGTATGTCTATGCCTTCGTCATCGACAGCAGCATCTAAAATGTATGTATCCTCATCAACATCAATTGTTTTGTCGCCTTCTGGGGTCTTTAATGTGACTTTATAAGTTGCCATGTAACAATCCCTAGTTCCAATAAACTCCATATTCGATACTACGAGTTTATGTGCTGCTAGTCTAGAGTTGATTATATTTGACTGTTCTAAATTCTCAAACGCTTACTGGGGCTAGTTTACATATACCAGGAACTCGACAGAAAAATCACACAAGGAAAAATGTGGCGATCGCTTCAGCAAATCCCTCAAATGAACTATAATTTCTAGCCACAATAGCGACATTCATACCCAACTTTTGGGCATTAACAGTTGTATAAGGGCCGAAACACGCAATTATACAGCCCTCATAATCGCTTTGTGAGTTGACCATTGTCAAAAAACTTTCTACTTCCGCCGTGCTACTAAAGGCAATTACATCAATAATTCCTTGACGTATCAGGTTTAATTCCATACCGTAGATAGTTTTATCTAAACCCTGTGTGATATATGCAGGTACGCGAGTTACTTCTATACCCAATTGTTGCAAATCTGTAATCAAATTGGGTACGACATCAGGCTCAGGCAAACCAATAACTTCTGGGGCAGGGAGCAGCACTTTTTTCTCGTTAATCTGCGGCAGTTTCGCCAGTTCCGCCACAATTCCGCCTGGGCTGGAGTCTGTGGGAATTAAATCGACTTTGCCAGAAAAAGACAATAAGCTTTCTGCATCTTTTCCTAAAGCACATAATTGGCATTTTTTTACCATAGATACAGGAATATTTAAATCATTCATCCGGTGAAAAAATGCCATAATGCCATTTCTACTTGTGAAGACAATCCAATCAAATTCATCTATATGGTTTAGAGCAATATCTAACTTAGTGTAGTTTGATAAATAGCAAGTTTCGATTGTAGGCATGAAAACAGGTAAACCACCTTTTTTGATGATTTGTTCAGATAACCTATAAGCATAATTTCTCGGTGCTGTTACTAAAATTCTCTTGCCATAGAGAGGTAAGTTTCTAGATGGAGTCAGCAGGTTGACTTCTCTTGATTCGGTGTGCATTTGCTGATCTGTCATTTCATTACTACTCCATATTTGTAACAGTCAAAATTATCGTGCTGACCAATATCTCGCCTATAACTTAAGTTTTAGTTTAATAGCTTAAGTCCACTCAAGTGGACTGAGATTTTATCTTTCACCAAGGATGGCCAAGTGCATAGCTTCAAATCTTGTATTTAGTCCTCTTGAGAGGATTTTATCTATTAGCCTCGGAATTTATTTCAAGGCGGGATGGCAACGAAGCAGAAGATTAAAAAAATACTGGTATTGAGCAATCTATTTGAGTAGATCCCCGACTTTTTTAAAAAGTCGGGGATCTAGTTCCTCACCAATGATTCAGGATTGCTATACAAACCTAGCTATTTTTCTAGGATGAATTCTCCCCATTTTTCTGATGTCATCTGGGTTGATAAAACGGGACGATATGAACATCTAAGAAAGTTGGCAGAAAAATCTTATGTCTTCATTACTGGCTTTGTCCAACAGTTTAGCTGACACCGTAGAACAAGCTGGGAGTGCTGTAGTTGCAGTTAATGCGGGTACTCGTGTTTCTCCAAGCGGCATTCACTGGCGTAATGGCATCATTGTTACCTCTGATGAGTCTCTCCAGCGCTATGACGATATCACCATTACCTTATCAAATGGTAGTACTGCACCAGTAACACTCGTCGGTCATGACTCTAGCACCGATATTGCTGTTTTTAAACTAGAAAATGTAGAAATACCTGTGGCAAAAGTTGGCGATGCCAAAACGCTCAAAGTTGGTCATCTGGTACTAGGACTAGCAAGAGGTAGCGAAGGTGATTTAAGAGCGGCTATGGGTGCGGTGAGTGTGGTTAGCGGTGCTTGGCGGAGTATGAATGGTGGGAATATCGACCAATTCATCCGCCCAGACATCACCCTTTACTCTGGGTTTGCGGGTGGGCCGCTTGTAGATGCGGCTGGTTTTGTGGTAGGCATGAATACATCGGGGCGGCGTGGTACTGCTTTGACTATTCCCACTGCTACAGTCGATCGCGTGGTTGACCAATTAGTAGCAAAAGGACGCATTTCTAAGGGCTACTTGGGTGTGGGAATGCAACCTGTACGTTTACCAAAAAATCTGAAAACTGCTCTCAATTTAAGTTCGGCAACTGGGGTAATTGTTGTCAACGTTGAGGCTGCGGGGCCTGCTGACAATGCAGGTATACTGCTTGGTGATGTTTTGGTTAGGTTTGATGGCGTAACTGTGGGCGATACAGGTGATGTACTGGCGCTACTCAATAGTAGCGATCGCATTGGTAAAACTGTCAACGTGCAAGTTGTCCGGGGTGGAGTGTTAATTGAGTTAGCGATCGCACTTGGCGAACGACCTTTGTAATTCGTAATTTAGAACTCGAACGTTGAGCCTCTGAACTCGGAAGTTGCACCTTTTTACTCGAACGTTGAGCCTCTGAACTCGGAAGTTGCACCTTTTTACTCGAACGTTGAGCTTCTGAACTCGGAAGTTGCACCTTTTTACTCGAACGTTGCACCTTTTTGCTCGAATCGTCATTAGTCATTAGTCATTTGTGTTTCTAAGGACAAATGACAAAAGACAAAGGACAAATGACAAAAGACATCACTAGATTCTACTTTGACATGGGGAAAAACTGTATAACATGGCAAACACAACATTAATTAATGTCGCTGCTGAATTGACAGAGGTAGCTGCTAAACTACGCCTACGCACTGTCAAAGTGAAAAGCGGCTCTCTAGGAGTCGGTTCTGGTGTCATTTGGCAGCCTGACGGACTAATTATTACTAATGCCCATGTCGCAACCAGCAACCGCGCAACTGTAGAATTGGCAGACGGAAGAGTATTTGATGCGGTGCGTACACAATTCGATCCACAGCAGGATTTAGCAGCCTTGAAAATTGTCGCCACTGATTTAACTGCTGCAACCATTGGTAATTCTGAGGCGCTACGAGTGGGTGAATTAGTTTTAGCGGTGGGTAATCCCTTTGCTGACAGTGGTGCTGTGACAACTGGAATTATCCATGCAAATAATCCACGGGCTGTGATGGCTGATTTGCAGCTATATCCTGGTAATTCTGGAGGGCCACTTGCCGATTGTCAAGGCCGAGTCGTGGGAATTAATACGATGATTGTTAATGGTTTGGCTGTGGCAGTTCCCAGCAACACCGTTGAGCGTTTTTTACAGGGAAATAATCGTCCGCAACTGGGAGTTACACTGCAACCTGTCCTTTTAGGTAGGCGTAGCTTGGGTTTGTTGGTGCTGTCAATTTTACCTGGCAGTGCGGCGGAAACTGCTGGTGTGCAAATCGGCGATGTTTTAATTGGAGTTTCAGGGCGATTATTCACTAGCATGAATGATTTAACTAAATATCTCCATGAAACTAAAGGTTCTGTGCCGCTACAACTCCTACGCGGTAGGCAGCAATTCGTGATTTATGTTGACGTGCAGTCTGGTAAAACTGCTGTGGAGGCGACATGATCCGAGTGATGGTAGTTGCTACTTCCCCTGTGGTGCGGGCAGGGTTATCAACTGTGGTAACTACCAATCCTCGGTTAACGGTTGTGGGGAGTGCATCCGATTTGGATGTATTGGCGAGTGAAGTTGGGCAATTACAACCAGATGTGGTGCTGGTAGATTTGAGCGGTAATTTTCAACAAGCGGTGTGGGAAAAATTGCTGGTTATCCAAGAACAGCAATACCCATTAGGAATGATCGTCATTGTTGAAGAACTCGACAGCATCGACTTAGAGACGGCGTTACGTTCTGGTATCCGGGGGATATTGCCCAGTACTAGTACAGAGTCAGAAATTGTCGCGGCTGTGGAAGCGATCGCTTTTGGTTTGCTAGTGCTGCACCCGAATGCTGTAGAATTACTGTCTATCCGCGAAAAAATTGTCACAAATCCTGTACAAACCTTGACACCACGGGAGATAGAAGTTTTAGGAATGCTTGGCTCAGGGTTGGGGAATAAAGCGATCGCAAAACGTTTACATATTTCTGAGCATACCGTCAAATTTCATCTCTCATCTATTTTTCAAAAGCTCAGTGTCTCCAGCCGTACTGAGGCTGTTGCTGTGGGTGTCAGATTGGGTTTGATTATGCTGTAATCTGTAATGAATTATCGGTTGGATGCAATAGACCTCTTGCATATAGCGATTTTCAGATAAAAAAAGACCTAACCCCCAGCCCCTTCCCTGTTAGCGTTGGGGAGTAAGATTCAAAGCCTCTCTCCTTTTTGGAGAGAGGTCAAAAATTAAGTTGCACATCGCGTGAGGTCTATTCAATATCAAATGATGACATAGAGCCTTTACTCAGGTCATGGTGTATATATCACATTTGATTCATCGCTTATATGAACATTTTAATCCTATCTTCCACCTTTCCCTATCCACCAACGCGCGGAGGAACCCAAGTTAGGACATTTAATTTACTCAAGTACTTGAGTCAACGTCATACTGTCACCCTCGCGACTCAACGCGAGGGTGATGTTACAGACGCAGAAGTAGCAGGATTACGCGATTGTGTCGATCATCTCGCTATTTTTGAACGTCCGCCAGATTCTCGAACCACCGGAATATTGCAGAAAATACAGCGATTTGGGAGATTTTTGCAGCAGGGAACGCCGCCAAGTGTACTTAACCGCTACTCACTTGAGATGCAAACATGGGTTGATAACTGGGTGGAAGCGGGAAAATGTGATGTAATTACCTGCGAACATAGTGTCAATGAAATTTATGTGCAGCCACATTTTCAGAAACAGTTAAAAACCATAGTTAATGTTCATAGTTCTGTTTATGCTACCTGTCGGAACCAACTAGCAACAGGCATTTCCGAAAATTCCCTTAGAGACAAAATTAATCTGCCACTGTTGCGGCGTTATGAGCAAAACTACTGCGCTAAATTTTCGGCAATTGTGGCGACAACAGAAGAAGATAAAATTCAACTACAAGAATTTAACCCCAATAGTGAAATTACAGTTATTCCCAATGGTGTAGATTTAGTTTCTTTCCCTAATCGAACCACCGATCCAGGAGGACATCGCCTAATTTTTATTGGTGCAATGGATAATTTAGCAAATATTGATGCTGTCTGTTTTTTCAGCAATGAAGTTTTGCCAGAAATCCAAAAATTCTATCCCGATACAACTTTTGATATTGTCGGTTCTCACCCAGTGGCAGAAGTTTTAGCACTTGATAAAAAACCAGGAGTTAATGTGCTGGGGCGTGTACCTTCGATGGCAGAATATTTACATCAAGCCACCATCTGCGTTGTACCGATGCGGACTGGGTTTGGGATTAAAAATAAAACTTTAGAAGCAATGGCAGCTGGTATACCTGTAGTAGCGAGCGATCGCGGCTTAGAAGGATTATCTGTAGATGCTGCTAGTCATCCATTACGAGCATTACGAGCGAATAAACCGACAGAGTACGTCACTGCTATTAGTCAACTATTCGATCATCCACATCTGCGTTCGGAATTGTCTCACAACGGCAGACAACTAGTAGAAACACAATTCACTTGGGATATCGCTGGTAAAAGCTATGAACAAGTTTGTCTTGGAAAGAGTAATACTAATTCGTAATTAGTATACACATTCAAAATGCTTGCTCTAACAAAGATCCCACCACTAATTCTAAGTAAGACAAATATGTGTAGAGACGTTGCAATGCAACGTCTCTACATCGGCTGTGCAAATTATCTTATCTAGATTGTATTGGTTTTTAGTTAGCTTGTGAATCAGCACATCAATTATTGTCAAATCTAGTCGAAGAACCTAACACAAGTAATTTCTTATGCTTACGCTTATTCTTATTCTTGCGAGTCGTCAAATAATTATCAACGTAACGAAAAGCTGCTGCACCATCATAATCAGCAATAGCTATAGCTTGTAAGAAAACCTTTGAGGGAATTTCAAACCCTAAAAATTTTTCTGTTAAGATTAACAAATCTTCATTTGTGGCAGGAAAAGTAGTTTCTTCTGCCCCTTCTGAATCAGAAAATATATCATTAATTAATGCTTTATACACTTTGTACCTCCCCGAAAGCATAAGATGCAAAGCCTGTAATAAAGTTTAGTTGCTGATCGCGAGTTTGTAAGTTAACTGGGAGTTCAGTACCAGGACATCCTATTTCCCGTAAAATCTCCAAACAATAAGTACTGAGTTGAGTGTATGGAGCTTGCTCCAATTCTTGAGCTACTTCTAGAGCCATCTTCAGATTGACTTGGATAACCGTCTTTACAGGGTTGGTCATAAACACGCCCTAATAAACTGGATGCTCTAAGTTTTGATCACAAGTAGAAATAGCGTAACGGTGTTTTTGCGGAATTTATGAAGAGGAAAAATTAAAGTATCAGCGCATTTGCGGTAATGTATCGGAAGTTATGCAAAGTAATTTGGAAGCTAGGCAATTTTTAGCTAAGTGCGATCGCTCACCTTAATACGTATAAATATGTACAAACATTAATAAATCATACCAGATAATTGCCAATACATTTACTTGTCGTCGAGTGGACGAAACACCTACCTACAGCCAAAGGCAGGCTTTTCGGCCCACCCCACAAGATTGAATAATTTATTTGTGATGAATCCCTAATATAGAGTCTCACACAGTAGTTTAAGCTTTGACCTTGGTTTTAGACCAGACACCATTTTCATCTTCATCATATTGCTGGTGAATAGTTTCCCAAGCAGCTTGTTCAGCCGCAGACTCATCACTCTTTTCATTGAGTACAGTATTATAGCGTTCAATGAATGTACTCTGAGCTTCATCAGAAAGATGAGCGCGAACTTCAGGAGACAAGTCTGCTGGACTGTTGCACTGTCCAGAACAAGAACGAGCCAGAGTTTTTTCAATTGTGTGAATTTCTTCGCCACCAGCACTTTCGAGCAGCAATTGAAATTCGCCAGTGCGATCGCTCGGAACTTCTGCCATCACGAAAAATTCACCAGCTTGTAAGCGGGTTTGGTAGATAGCCGCTTTATCTTCTGGCATCCCCAAAGTGGTTAGAACTGATACTAGACCGGCACCTGCACTACCTGCGATCGCTCCACTAGCAGCCCCCAACAATAATGCACCAATAGGCCCTGCTGCTACAATTGAGCCGACAAAGGGAATAAACAATACCCCTACACCCGTAAGTAAGCTGAGAAAGGAACCAAACAAGGAACCAAAAACTGCTCCTGTTCTCAAACCTCCCAGAATCACATCTTTTTTACTAATAAAGCCAGCGATTCTCGTTTCTGACTGGAAGTTTCTGCCCATGACCGAAATATGATCTCTAGGCACACCCCGATCTAATAAACGTCGAATCACATCATCAATTTGCTTCTGTTCTTTGAATACAGCAGAAATGGTACGTTCTGCTTTATATACCTCTGCCACTTAAAAGCTCCTTGTATTATGTTATTTTTGCAATCAAGATGACCAATCAATTTTGGATTTTAGATTCACTGCACCCATAAGGGCAAACCACGCGCCAGACGGGTTCTCCAATACAAAGAAGCCAGCCGCATGGGCGAGTCTCCCCATTTGACGGCAGTCGCCTCAAGTTGGGGAGACGGGTATGAACCAATTTTCAATTCCAAAATCCAAAATCCAAAATTGGCATCATGAAGAGGTAGATGCAGGCAGATTATTTTTTTCGCACCAGTTAAAAGCAGGGTTGATTCCTACTTTTAACGGGTTTCACAGATAGTCATTCTCAACTCAGACGTTATCAGCTATACACCTACGGGAGTCTTAGCCCCTGCTGCTGGCTGTCTACCATCTGGGCCCAGTGCTTCCCCTTCAATAAACGAACGCAGCATCCAAGCCATTTCCTCATGCTCTTCCATAAGTCCAGTCAGAAAGTCAGCAGTTCCTTGATCGTGGAATTGCTCGCCAGACTGATCTACATGATCTCTTAGGTTACGAATAACCTGCTCGTGATCGTCCACTAAATTAGCTACCATCCCCGTTGCTGTGGGCACATTACCAGCATGTTCCTTGAGGGTAGCAATCTTCAGAAATCCTTCCAATGTACCAACTGGATAACCACCCAAAGCCCGAATCCGCTCTGCCAAGGCATCAATATTTAGGGTCAGCTTTTCATAGTGTTCTTCCCAAAGCTGATGCAAAGAGCGGAACTGAGGGCCAACGACATCCCAGTGATACTTTTTGGTTTTCACCAACAGTAGATAGGCATCTGCCAAATCTTGATTCAACAGATTAATTACACCTTGACGCTGTTCTTCGGTCAAACCAATGTTTATCGAACGCATTGTTTTCCATCCCTAAGCAAACTTATCTATTAACTTCTCAAATTTCAGACAGATTCCACATCAACCAAAGGAAACATTCTAAGCTGAAATTAACTAGTGAATTCAGAATTATGCCTATGCCTTAATAGGTAGTATTAAGTCAAAATTCTAGTAATCAGCGAACTTTATTGTTTTTTAGCTAGAAACATAAAAATCTTAAATATTAAGTCAATACGGTTCATTTAAGAAAAATTGTAGGTTGGGTGAGCAAAGCGCAACCCAACAAAGCTATGAAAATGTTGGGTTTAGTTCCTCAATCCAACCTACAGAACTGCTGATGTCTTAAATAGCTAGTATTAAGCTAAGAATCTAGTAATTAGCGAACTTTATTGTTTTTTAAGCTACAAACATAAAAATCTTAAATATAAGAATAGTTAATCAAAACTATAGCAATCAGATTTGATTTCTAAACTTATTTGTGTAGGAGGCAATAGGCAAGAGGCAAGAGGGAAGAAGGCTCCTTGAGTTGTACTGAATTTTTTCAGAAATCAAAGATGAGTCCTATATCTAAACGCAGTTTGCTAATAATGCTCAGGTGAACATATTTTTAATACTTAATTAATTTAAGTTACTGACTTAACATTAATAATTAGTAATGGGCGACTGCTTTTATGCAATCACCCATTACTATCAAAAAATTACCAGAACTATTATTTTAGTTACTTACCTGTAACTTTCTCCAACACATTCTTTATATTTTCTTCCACAGAGGTTGCACCTTCTGAATTTTCAGGGCGCTTCTGCTTGTCAATATCAGCAGCTCCCTGAACCTCATTAAGTCCTTCGTTAGCTTCCTTTTGAGTCTTTCTCAATCCTAGTGGTGGTTCTTTAGCGGCTTCGTCAGTTTTAGCCTGAATGTCAAGCAGTTGTGTTGTAGCTTCGGTAGGCTCACTTTGGTAGCTATCGATCGCAAAAGCAGGAAAAGCATTAGAGAATAATACTAACGCACAAGTAAAACCTACAACTAGAAAACGTACTGGACGGAAAATAGATAAAACAGAAGCAATAATCTTCATTGGATATCCTCGATAACAGCTTTAACAACGCAGAACTTTCACCCAAAGAGCGAAGCATATACCTTTTTTAGCAATTTCAGCAATAAATAATAAAACTGGTAAGCTCCGCTTCTATCTAAAAGTTCTTGAAAAACGAACCTGATGAAGAAATTGTCTTTGCTCTTTGTATTTCTGAATAGAATTAGTAAGGGATAATAAGTAAATACCACCTCAACTCTTGAGCAAAATCATTACATTTCAAATTTAAATTCTTCTTTTCAGGCTCCCTGTTTATACTTTTACTTTCAAAACCCTAACGTCTGCATCAATCTCTAGAATGAAGTTTTCTACATCTTTAGTTGTAATAAAATCAGCCTCTAGGTATATCGACTTAATCTAATTTTAGCAGATTGATGGCTCTATTATTTATGTTCAGTTAGCTCAACTTTATCCAATTCCCAGAAATTTAATCACTATGCACCTTAGAGCATATTTGTAAAGTATCAGGTTATATAAATATCCTCTTTACTCACTTTCTTAATGAGGAAAAATAAATATTTTCTTTAAACTTGATAAGTCTGCCTTATTACTTCTTCTATTGAGCTTAAATGATGGAACATTTGTATTAATTCATGGGATCTTGTTTTTCGCTTTGCCAGTAGCACTTTTAATGGTGTCAAATAATGAACATCTGGATCGTCTCCTAAAGCAATTTCGGCTGCTTGCAAGACTTTTGTCGCATTCGCAAAAATATCTTCGTTGTCAAATGCTTCTTTTGCCGAAAGTTGGTGTAATGCTGCATCGGGTACAGTTGCTCTACCCAACAAGGTTTTATCTAATACCAAACCTTTTAATAATGTCAGCAAAGCCGCATAGATTGAAAAATCATCACAACTATCACAAGCTTTAAATTCAATGCGTCCCACTTCAGCCGGAATGCGGGCAATTTTTGTTAAAGAAGGTGTGCTATCAATTAGTTTTTCCTGTTTTTGAACAAAAACTAAGGCTGCTGGTCTTTTTCCGGTTCTGATAAATGTTCGTACAGATAAACCATCCCATAAAGCTCCTTTATAAAAAGGAGAACTATAACTAAAAGGAACTATATAGGGACTATAATAAGTTAATTTTCTGCCAATATCAATTACATCTTCAGTTGACAAATCTGCCACTGAAATATTTAAATCTGGCCCGTAAGAGACCATGTGAATATTAGCAGTTTGTTCGTCAGGATAAGCCTCTAGTTGTTTGATTTCATAATCGTTTAATGGGGGTTGAGGTTCAAAAGCTAGATTGTATGGATTAAAACTAACTAAAACTGGTGATAAGCCAAAGTCAGCAGCAACCTTGCGTAGCAAGTCAAAACTTTCTGATAATTCATTAATAGCGCCTTGAATATTAGAATGGATAGTTGTTCTAATTTCAATACCCTTAACATGACAATCTATCACTTCATCAGAATCCGCAAATCTTTCAAATCCCTCAATGTACCATCTCTTCATCTTAATACCCGCATCGCCAACGCGGAGTTGAGGATAGTCACTGGGGTATGTAGGTAGCCTTTCAATAATTTGATTGAAATCAGCAAATTTTGTGTGTGAAAAATCAGCAAACTTTCCCTCATTGTTCAAGAAAGCGACTTCATGTTCAATGCCAAAGAAAAACATTATATATACCTTATTTTTTTTAGAGTTAACCTAATTTTACTAATGCCAAGCGATCGCAATCCCACAAAGAACAAAGTAACATCACTAAACAATTCATTAGAGAAAAGCGTCAGCGATATTTATCTGGCATCGCATACTTAGAAAACTCCATCACTCTGTAGCGCAAATTACAGCCTTCAACCTGATGAATATTTGAGATACTCCAATCAAATTCACTTTAAGTATAAAAATTCTCAATAACGGTACAAATAGATTTTACCTTAAGACCGACTATTGCAATTTGAAAACTTCTCTGATTTCTTTTTCTGTGTTGCCCCCACTATCTTCATAGTCACTAGACCTCTTGGCAAAAGTGCTTTTTGCACTCTTGGGGGAAAAGGGTAAAGGTTATGGTTCGGCAAGCTCACCAACCAGGGGAAAGGGAAAATAACAAATCTTTCCCCCTTTTCCCGACTTTTACCAAGAAGTCTACTGAGTAGGATAGCGTAGTAGTGACTGAGGAAAGCTTGAGACGTGAGTTTATGACAAGTACCGTTCAATCCCCCTACAGCAGCGAACAGATTGCTGCTTGGTTGCGTGGACTGCTCACCATTGCTTGGGCAGATGGTAATTTTGACGAGCAAGAACAGGAATTAATTGCCAGTATCACCGAAAATGAATTAGCTCCCAAGATTAAATTCGATTCACTAGAGGTAATTACGCCAGAAGAATTAGCCGCAGTATTGGGTAAAGGTACACCAGCTGCGGAAAATTTCTTAAGAACAGCGATAATGGTAGCGATCGCAGATGGTACTTATTCTCCCAGTGAAGATCAAGTTCTGCATCAGTTCTGCCAAGCCTTAGAACAGCCAGAGCAGTTACTAGAAGCCCTTCGTCACACTCTAGAATACCCACAGCTTGCGCCCACGCTCGCCACCACTGGGCTTACAAAGCGTCAAATTGATGCACTACACCCCCTGCGTGACTGGCTGGATAGGCTAGATATCCAAGACCCAAGAGTAGCCCGCTTTTTGTGTAAAATGATTCCCTCCCAGTGTCCCTTTGAGCGGGATGTCACCTTATTTGGACGAAAGATTGTCCACATCCCACCGATGTGTAAAATTAACCCCTTGTATGAGCAACTGGTGGGCTTACGTTTTCGTGCCCTCTCTTATCTGGCAGATAAATGCGGTGAAGATGTTTCACCATATATTTAGTTAAAGTGAAGAGTGAGGAGTTATAATTTTTAACTCCTAAATTCCTAACTCCTCACTTTTCACTATTATTTAAGTATGCAATTTATCGACCAAGCAAAAATTGAAGTTGAAGCTGGTAAGGGCGGCGATGGTATTGTCGCCTTCCGGCGAGAGAAATACGTGCCGACTGGTGGCCCCTCTGGTGGTAATGGCGGAAGAGGTGGGTCGGTATTTTTCGTTGCCGATGAAAACCTACAAACCTTGTTGGACTTCAGATACAACCATCGCTTTCAGGCAGAAAAAGGGGCTCGTGGTGGGCCAAAGAACTGCACTGGAGCAGCAGGAAAGGATTTAATTATCGAAGTCCCCTGCGGTACAACCATTTATGATGCTGAAACTGGTGAATTGCTGGGGGATTTAATTGAGCCTAACCAGACTTTACTGATTGCCCAAGGTGGTAAAGGCGGACTAGGAAATCAACATTTCTTGAGTAACCGTAACCGCGCTCCAGAATATGCCCTCCCAGGATTACCAGGAGAAATAAAGCAGCTGCGCCTGGAGTTAAAACTTTTGGCAGAAGTGGGAATTATTGGCTTACCAAATGCTGGTAAATCCACTCTAATTTCATCTTTATCAGCAGCACGTCCAAAAATTGCAGACTACCCCTTTACTACCCTCATCCCAAATTTGGGTGTAGTGCGGAAACCGACTGGCGATGGTACTGTTTTTGCCGACATTCCCGGACTAATTGCGGGAGCATCTGATGGGGCTGGGTTGGGGCATGATTTTTTGCGGCATATTGAGCGCACGCGGGTGCTACTTCACTTAATTGATGCCACAAGTGATGATGTGGTTAGAGATTATAACATAATTAAGGAAGAATTACAAGCTTACGGACAAGGTTTAGCAGAACGTCCGCAAATTTTGGCGCTGAATAAAATTGATGCAGTTGATCGGGAAACTGTGGATTTAGAGGCGTTAGCTACCAGACTTAATCATCTCTCTTACGCCCCGGTTTTTGTGATTTCAGCAGTTACTCGCACTGGGTTAGAGCCGATGTTACAGGAAATTTGGGGAATTCTTGACCAAATAAAGGTTCCTGAAGAAGTGGAGGTATTTAGATAATTACTAATTCGTAATACTTCTCTACGAGAGGCTGCGCCAACAGCTACGCGGTTCCTGAGCGACTTGTGCCGAGCGAAGTCGAGGTAAGTCGAAGGGCAGTACAAGTTCGTAATTCGTAATTACTAAAGCAAGCTAGGCGCAGCGTCTCGTAAAGAGCGTCATTATCAATTACGAATTATGCTGGCATATCCTGGCTCAAGGGAATCTTAATCACAAACTCAGCACCTTGTCCTGGCTGTGAAATACATTCTAAGGAACCGCCATGTCTTTGGGTAATTATCTGATAGCTGATGGCAAGTCCCATCCCCGTACCTTTGCCGATGGGCTTGGTGGTAAAGAAGGGGTTAAATAGTTGTTGCTTAACATCTTCTGTTATTCCCAAGCCATTGTCGGCAATTCTAATTGTTACCTGATTTGGCTCCTGTAGTTGGCTGCAAATGCGAATTTGCGGGGAAGTCATTTGCTCTACTCTACGGGCGTTTTCCCAAAGGATAGGACAAATGACGAATGACTCTTCCAAAGCATCGATCGCATTTGACAAAATATTCATGAATACTTGATTTAGCTGCCCTGCGTAACATTCAACTAGCGGTAGCTGATTGTATTCTTTGATTATTTCAATTGTCGGGCGTTGGTTATTACCCTTGAGGCGGCTTTGCAAAATCATCAGAGTACTGTCGATTCCCTCATGAATATCAACAGCTTTCATTTCGGCTTCATCCAAGCGTGAAAACGTTCGCAGGGAAAGCACAATTTCTCGAATGCGGTCTGCCCCAACTTTCATTGAGTTGATTATTTGTGGCAAATCTGATTTCAAAAAATCAAGTTCTATTCGTTCTACAAAATCCTCGATTTCTAGCACAGGTTCAGGATAATGATTTTGGTAGAGTTGTAAAAGTGAAAGTAAATCTTGGGTGTATTGTTTGGCAGGGTTGAGGTTGCCATAAATAAAATTGACCGGGTTGTTGATTTCGTGTGCCACTCCTGCAACTAGTTGACCCAAACTGGACATTTTTTCACTTTGAATTAAGTGAGTTTGGGTGTTTTGAAGTTCGCGGAGTGCAACTTTAAGTTCTTCAGCTTGTTGTCGTAGTTGCGCTTCCGACTTTAGCAGGGCTTCCTTGGCTTGTTTACGTTCTGTAATATCCCTAACAACAGCTACTCGACAGAAAGGCACTCCTGTTTGAGAATGTTTAACCATGAACAGGTTGCAATCAGTGGGAATTTCTATGCTCGTTTGAAAATGCCTATAGCGAAACTCACCTTGCCAGAAACCATGTTGAGACATCAAAGGAATAATTTGTTGCTGAAACTCTGCAAAAGCTTCTGGTGAATGAAAATCAACTATCGCCTTGGTTTTAGCTGCTTCCAAGCTACTAAGTCCCACCATCTTGAGTCCGGCAGGGTTTACATAGAGAACTTGCCCTTCCATTGAAGAAATGCCAATAAAGTCACTGCTGTTTTCCACCAACGCGACAAATTTTTGCTGTTCCTCTTCAGCTCGTTTGCGTTCTGTGATGTCTAACACCATTGAGGCAACGCCAATCACCTGCCCATCAGGAGCCACTAACGAGTTGTTATACCACTCACAGACCATCGTCCTACCATCTTTAGTGACGTTCTCGTTAACAGTAAAACTTCCTCCTCGTTGTGTTAACAGGGCAGTGATAATTTCATTTACTTGTTTTTTGATGTTTTCAGGTATTACGATATCAAAATGTTTCCCTAGCATTTCCTCTGCGGTGTACCCAAAGATTCTTTCTGCTGCCCGATTCCATGTCTGAATCTCAACGTTGGTATTCCATTCAATAATGGCTAAAGGTGTTTGTTCAATCAGCAACGCCAGTCTTTGCTTTGAAGCCCTGAGTTCTGCCTCTGCTTGCTTGTATTCAGTAATGTCGCGATAATACCAAATCCTACCGTAGTAGTCTCCTAAAGGTGATGTTTCACCATCAGATCCTTGGTGTTTACGCACGGGTGCAGAATAGCGCTCAAAAATCTTTCCAGACTTAAGGAAAATTTCATCACGGCTACATTGCTCTGGATGCTGGTAAAGATACTCCACCTTAGCCACAAATTCGTCTGGATTTACTAGTTTGTCTAGTACCCATGCCACAAGTTGGCGATCGCTCCCTGCTTGAATCAGTGCCGTAGGAATTTGCCATAACTGGGAAAATTTTTGATTAAATGATGTAACTGTAAGATTTTCATCAATAATCAATATTCCGTCGATAGAAGCTTCTTGTTGAGCTTGCAGTACAGCATTCATCCGGTGTAGGTCTTTCTCTGCTTGCTGGCGTAAGCGAAGCTCGTCGTAGACATCGCGCAATGTGGCTTGCTGTTCGCTGATGTCGCGCAGCAACCAACGCCAGCCAATCCGTTGACCCTCTGAATCATACATAGCAACCATCTTGATACTAGCAGGAAAAACTGTACCTCCTCGTAACTTTAGATTGACTTCCCAATCCTGCACCTGCTGCAAATTTGCCAGTTTGGTTATGAAGGTTTGGTGATCTGGTTCAGCGATAAACAGGATGAATGGTTTACCTATGAGATAATTTTGTCTCACAGATAGTAAGGCTCCGCTTATATAGTTAGCCTCTTTGATAATGCCAGCTACATCAGTCACTAAGTAAGCATCTGGGGCGAGATCAAATAAATCCTGGTAACGCCGACGCTCTAATTGAGCCGTTTTATGAGCGATCGCTAGTTCTTCGCTTTGTTGGCGCAGTTCTTCTTCAACTACCTGAAGTTCTTCCACGGTTTCCTGAAGTGCCTCGAAGGTTTTTATAAAATCGGTAGTGTCAGTAACTTTGCCAGCCACACCCGGAATTCCGGCTTCATTCTGTAAAATGATGTACCTAATACTACCCACAAGAAATTTATTACCAGTCTCATCCTCAAAGCAAGACTTTTTTGTAGAAATGAGATAGGTTATACCCTGAGCATCGGTAAAAAGATCCTGGTTTTCATTAATAATATTTGTGGTAAAAACCAGTTCATCTTTTTCCCGGAACATATCAGCTTCTACTTGCGGAAAAAAATCATAGTCTGACTTGCCAATTAATTGTTCTCGGCTATGACCAACGAAATCACAGCAGGCATCGTTAAGTAATACCCAGCGATGTTGACGGTCTTTGACAAAAATTGGGTCAGATATGCTGTTGATCATCTGATGCAGAAATGTCAAAGAGAAGTTTTGCTGCTGCGTGTTTTGTTTTGGCGCGGGGTTATCTAAAAATTTAGGATGGTTCATACCCGAATTTATCTCTAAAATTGAGCTAAACAGCTTTTGTTTAGCTCCGTGTTTGTTAGCATGAGTAGTATTTATTATTCCCAGGCTAACTACAGCTGCAACAAGCGATTGGGGATAAGGGGTGATGACGACTGATACCAAGTTGCGTTCAAAAATATTAGTTTTGACAGGCTGTTCTTGAGCAGGGGAAGCAGGGGAGGCAGGGGAAGAAATACTACATATAATTGCAAAATGGTATGAGAAGATTTTGTTCTCTGCAAAAACAAAGAGATTAGGTTAGGTTAGGCGATGCCTGCGGTGGGCTACGCCAACGCATTCATCAACTGTGGCGCAGCTTTTTTAAGTAGCATAATTGATACGAAACCTTAAAATACTTACGGTATCGTTAAATTCGTGGACTAGACTAGAACCACAGGGTAATAATCAGAGGAAGATTATGATGAGCGATCGCGACTATACATTAATCATTGATAAAAGCGGTAGTATGTCTACACCTGACCAAGTAGGTGGTAGAAGTAGATGGGAAATCGCCCAAGAGTCTACACTCGCTTTGGCCAGAAAGGCCGAACAATTTGACCCTGATGGCATCACCGTTTACGTTTTTTCTGGTAGATTTAAACGCTACGATGATGTCACCTCAGCCAAAGTCGCCCAAATATTTCTCGAAAATGACCCTTCTGGAACGACAAACTTAGCAGGTGTACTCCAGGATGCCCTCAATAACTACTTTCAACGCAAAGCAGCCGGTAAAACCAAGCCAAATGGAGAGACAATTTTAGTCATCACCGATGGTGAACCAGACGATCGCAAGGCTGTGTTTGAAGTGATCATTCATGCTACTCGCCAAATGGAACGTGATGAAGAATTAGGAATTTCGATTATTCAAGTAGGTTCAGATGCCCAAGCAACTAAGTTCCTCAAAGCTTTGGATGACCAGTTGCAAAGTGTTGGCGCTAAATTTGATATTTGTGACACGGTTACTTTAGACGATTTAGAAGAAATGAGCCTTGTAGATGTATTGACGAACGCAATAACTGACTAATGCATATATCAGCCCAAAGTCCAATAACTCTTATATGGAGAATTGAATAATGCTAGAAAATCGTGACTATACCTTGATTATCGACAAAAGCGGTAGCATGGCAACCCAAGATCAAAAGGGTGGTAGAACTAGATGGGTTGCAGCCCAGGAATCTACTTTAGCTTTAGCTAGTAAGTGTGAGCAATTTGACCCTGATGGCATCACTATCTATGTATTTTCTGGTAAATTCAAGCGATACGAAAACGTCACATCCAGCAAGGTATCACAAATTTTTCGAGAGAACGATCCCTCTGGTACAACTGACTTAGCAGGTGTGTTAAAACACGCAACTGATGATTATTTACAACGCAAAGCAGCAGGTAAAACCAAGCCAAATGGTGAAACAATTTTAGTGGTTACTGATGGTGAACCGGACGATCGCAAAGCAGTAATGAGAGTGATTATCGAAGCTTCTCGCCGCATCGATAGAGATGAAGAATTAGCCATTTCCTTCATTCAAGTTGGTACAGATCAACAAGCTACCCGCTTTCTGAAAGTCTTAGATGATGAACTTCAAAGTGCTGGTGCTAAGTTTGATATCTGTGACACAATTACTATGGAAGATATGGAAGATTTGAGTCTATCGGAAGTACTACTCAATGCCATTAATGATTAACCATAATATTTATAGGAATTGCCAAAATGGATTCCATTGATAAGCTATTAGCCGAACTCCAAACCGAATACAAAGAAGTACAACCACAACAGCAGTCAAAATCAGCCACAGCCAAACCCTTTATTCCATCATCGCCAAAGTCGGCATCTTTCATGGATAATCTTTTGGCAGAAGTTCAGGCTGATTTTGCCGAAGAGGATGCTGCTATTGAGTTAAAAAGACAGCAAGAATTAGAACAAGAACGAATTCGACAAGAACAACTCAAAGCCAAACAACTAGAGGCTTTGAAAGTGGAAGCAAAAGAATGGTTAGCCAAAGTAGATCCACTTTCGTCAGAAGGACTTTGGTTTGAAAGGTTTGCTGAAAGTTATCCTTCAAAATTAGAGGCAGCGATTGAATATTTAAGAAACAATGAATAAAATCGTAATTCGGAAAAATCTGCTAGCTAAAATTATAAAATAGCATTATTATTTATTACTTGTAGCAATTCTAAATGAGTTACGAACAAAAAGACCCCCGACTTCTTGAAGAAGTCGGGGGTCTGATTTTAGGGAACTCCAAAAAATAAATTATCCAATTTGTCTACTCAACTAAACTTCTTTCTTCCTTGTCCCTCTGCTATGGAATATTTTTTTACTTGGAAGTCCCTTATCAGTGGAGGGCAAAAAAAATATAATTGCGATATTCTCAATATTAATGGTGATTTGTGCGAGCTAAATGTTGCACAGCCCATTCATGCATAGCATAGAGAATTGGTTGCAAAGTTTCTCCTAAAGGCGTTAGAGAATATTCTACCTTGGGTGGAATTTGGGGATAAACTTCTCGATGAATAATACCGTCTACCTCCATTTCTCTGAGTTGCTGAGTTAGCATTTTTTGCGTAACTCCAGGTAAAGCCCGTTGCAGTTCGCCAAATCGTTTGACGCCAGTCATTAATTCTCTAATAATCAAAACCTTCCAGCGTCCGCCAATCACCTTTAGGGTAGTTTCTACTTCACAAGTCAGCCTGAGATGGTTTTCTGCTTCAGCTTTCATAGTTTTTTTGTAGGAATAACCTGACTCAGGTTTGCTCGGTAGTACCGCTAGTTATCTGAATTATTACTTGTTTTATGTCTTCCATAATTAGTGTAGCAGCTGCAGGAATATGACAATAGAATAGATACCTGCTGTCTTTTGCAGTCAACTGGAGGCGGATGTTTGATTATTACTGTTACAGAAGCAATCAAAGTGCGTAGTTTACCGCCGTAGGCATCGCTTGTTTTATAATTGGATAGGTAGCTATTCAATCAAGTAGAGCCTTCCAAACAAAGTAATTTTTTCACGCTTCATGCTCATACAAGAAAAAATCTCAACATTTCAAGCACAAGTAGAGCAGTTTCAGCAATACCTGGATTTTCCGAATGCACAACATGAAACCATTATTTGATTTTTGAACAAAATTAAGTACTGTAGTGGCGTGTCAAGGCTAAAATGTTGTAAAAAAATTGTAGGTTGGGGAGCAATGTGTTACGGCTTTAGCCTAATGCACCTGAGCAACCGGAAAAAAGAGCGATCGCATAATATATCAATCGCTCTCTTCTTTTACTCAATAATTAATTTGCTCAAAGTGGTCTTTTAAGTCCAATAAAGAATTTCAGCATTTGGAAAGCGCCTACTAATCTCACTCTCAAAAAAGCTACGCAACGCCTTCATTATGTCTTTCTCGTAAACGTACTTCGTCCCACCAAACTTATTACGCTTGACACTGCGTTTTGCCTCATCCATCTCTAATTTTGATTGTGGATACCAAGTTTGCAACACTTCTTTTGACCCAGGTGTGAACCGATGGGAGATTAACTCAAAGGTAAGGTTACAATCAAAATCTAGTGCCTCGTTTATCTGCTCAAACAAACGACTATAGTGCATCTGCCAATCTTCTATCGGCATAATTGGCGCAATAACCAAGCCTACTGGATAACCGCCACCACCACGCTTTTGTGGTAACGCCAACCGTCGCAACGCATTCAGCCTAGATGCTACGGATGCCGTGCCACCTTCAAACTTACCAGAAATCGGTGCAGCATTAACACTCATCCGACAGCGAGTATTCCCATTGTGTGGTAAGTCGAGTAATCCATCCACAGCATCAAACTTCGATACCCAACGTAGATGTGCATTAGGACGAGTGCCAAAGTAACGGATACATTCAGCAAGACTTCCGGTTAAATGCTCAATACCCAATGGATCTGTGTAACAGCTAACTTCAAAACTTGTGTTTTTACCCTGTTGCTCGTAGTTCGCTAAGTTCTCTAATATCTGCGGTAAGTTGGCAAAAGCTCGGATGACAGGTGGCCCCGACAAGCTACCTGCTAGGTAGCAGTATTGACAGTGAGCCGGACAACCTTCGGCAAGGTGAAACTGCCAATCCGCAGAAGGTGGGATGGGACTCAGTTTAAAAGAACTGGGTGGTGCAGTAACCACCGCTAAGGTACGCTTGGCGATGTTGTAAGTATCCCGCTCAGACTCACCGCGCAGACCCTTCAGACGATTCTGTGATAGTTCTTCTATTGGTAAGTTGAGTGACTGCACACGTTTAAGAATCTGCTGCCCCCAATCCTCATCTAGGGCAGCAGGTGTAAACAGTACCCGTTCAGGTATCCACAACCTTGGCGATCTTGTTTGTGTATCTGATACTGAAACTTGGTCTGTAATGGTATTCAGCAATATCTTTCTCCGTTATTTAGTTTGCTGATTTCTGCAATTAATTTTCCAGCACTTGCTTAATTCGTCGTTCTAACAAATCAAGATCCAAACTGCCTTCATCACGGTTAATTCGACGCACAGTTGAATTAACATTAGCTAAATTAACCAATAAATCTTGAAGAATTTCCTGCTGCTGACGGGCTTGGGTAACTTCGTGTGGTTCCTGTACTAAATCACGCACGATGGTATCTTCAGCGCGAGAGGCGATAATTGGATCGGTTTGCCCTTGAACGTGAACAAAGGTTCGTCGCCCTGGGCCTCGCTCCTCTTCTATTGGTATAACTGCTGTCACTTGGTCAGAACGCACATATTTGCCAAATCCCAAATGCACTAGCTCTGATGAGAGGATTTTCATATAATTGAAGCGTTATTTTTATGTCTTACTTATATTGTAAAATCTAGGAAAGTGACTTAAAGCCATAGAGCATACGGGTTATACCCAATTCAAGGTAGTAGTTTCCTTTCCCAATTGCTGCTTGATATCTCTATGTCAATCACAGTATTTTTACATCACTTCTAGTTTTGGAATTGGGGAGCGCACTTCATAAAGCGATCGCAATTTGAGGATATCTTCCCATTCCAGATCGGTAAATGGTTGGCTAACTAGTTCTATACCAAAGTATTGTTTTGCCGTCTCTGTCAATGTCTCCACAATCTTTGCAATCCAGTCATCCTGTTCCTGTGTATTGCAAAGTGAGATATTCCACGGAGCCGGTTGTTCAAAGATTTCCTGAAATAAACCTTTGTCTGTAGACAAAATCATCGAGCCGTGTTGAAGAATCGTATTTCTTCCTTTGCGTTGGGCGCTACCAATAAATTTACTTCCATCGGCAGTAACCAAGTCGGCTGCTGTTGCTGTGTTGAAACAACTGGGATTGTGAATGTAACCCCGTCCAGCAGAACCATAATTTAACTCAATACCCAAGGTTTGCCAGCCTTGGATCAAAAAATTACAGATTTTTTCATAAGTACTCCAGCTTTTTCCACTACTAGCTGAGGTAATCACAGAGTAGGTCAAGTTTCCTTGGTGGAGAACAGCTCTACCTCCTGTTGGACGACGAACTAGATCGAGTGGCTGTCCCTGATAAATCAAATTATGCCACTGGGCAGGCCATTGTTTTTGCAGATGTCCCAAGGAGAGGGCGTGGGGATGCCAGGTATAAAAACGCAAGGTAGGCGGGTGCTGTCCCTTTTCAAATTGGTTGAACAACCAAGCATCGATCGCCATTTGCACTCCACCTGATGTCTGAAGCATTGGAATCAAACGCCAGGTGGATGGTGACTCGGTTGCTAGTTGTTTCATAGGTTCCAGACTTTGGAAATATATTGACATTCTAATATCAGTATCTAATAATGCTTTTATTTGAGTTTATAAGGAAAAATTTGTTCATGAGCGACCTGAAATATAGCAATAATCATACATGGGTTCGAGTTGATGGCAACATTGCTACAGTGGGCTTTACTCAGTATGCAAGCAATAACCTTAATGAGATTGCAGGAGTAGAGTTGCCAGAGGTTGGCACATTGATTGGCCAGAATACTATAATCGGTAATATTGAAGCCGGTAAGGGAGTAATAGACTTCTATAGTCCCATAGCAGGAGAGCTTGTAGAGGTCAACCAGGCAGTTGTTGATGACCCCGAACTAATCAATCAAGACGCCTATGGTGAAGGCTGGTTGGCAAAAATCAAGTTTAGCGATTCCTCTGCGGTTAATGCCTTACTCTCTGAGCAGCAATACAGTGAGTTCATAAAAGGGTTATCAGAAGCCTAAAGTTAACTCTCTCGTCAAAAACAGGACTGTTTAATTTTTTGGCGTTGCAGAGAAAGTTTTTTAGGATGGGTTTAAAAGAAACGTTGCAATGCAACGTCTCTACATTTTGGCAAAATTTAAAATTTAAAATTCAGACGTGAGAAAATCAAATAATTGATTCGCCATTTCTAATTTAGAACAAGGTGCAATTTCTACCTGATTTCCTTGATTATCTAAAAATATCGCTTGATTATTATCACTCCCAAAACCACTATCAGGTTGATCTATGGGATTTGCAACAATGACATCAAGTTTTTTATTCTGTAATTTCTCTAATGCAGGTTTGACAATATTCCCAGTTTGTGCAGCAAAACCAATTAATTTTTGATGCGGCTGTTTGTGTTGTGCTAATTGGGCGACTATATCTGGTACGGGTTCCAAAGGTAAGGCTTGGGGGAGCGATCGCTTGGGTAATTTTTCTGTACTATAATCTCGTGGCTTCACATCTGCAACGGCTGCTGACATAACAATGATATCAGCGTTGGGTAAACATTCTACCATCACGTGCTGCATTTGCTCGGCACTAACAACAGGAATTGCTTGTACTCCCAATGGTACATCCCAATTAGCTGGGCCATGTACCAAGGTGACGTTTGCGCCTCGGTGAAATGCGGCTTGCGATAGCGCTAATCCCATTTTACCTGTGGAAGGATTGCCAATAAACCTCACTGGGTCAAGATACTCTCGCGTTCCCCCAGCGCTAATTAAGACTCGTTTACCAGCTAAATCTCGTTTGCCTTGAGTGTGTAACAACGATTGGATGTGAGCGAATATTTCTGGAGGTTCTGCTAATCTACCAGCACCGATGCGATCGCAAGCTAATAATCCTGATCCTGTATTCATCCCATGATATCGGCTATCTGTCAATAACTGTTGCCAATTACGTTGCACCGATAGCTGTTCCCACATATCAGTATTCATCGCGGGTGCTAACAGCACGGGACAAGTAGAAGCCAGTACGGTATTTGTGAGTAAATTATCAGCCATCCCGTAGGCTAATTTTGCTAATGTATTAGCTGTCAAAGGGGCAATTACCATAATATCTGCCCATTCACCCAACTCAATATGCAACGGACGAGAGTGAGTTGGTTGCCAGAAATCATCATCTGTATAGGCGGGATGACGAGATAGGGTGGATATTGTCAGAGGGGTGATAAATTTTTGCGCTGAACGGGTGAGGATAACTCGAACCTCTACCCCAGTTTTAAACAGCGTCGAAACCAATTCACAGATTTTGTAGGCGGCGATACCGCCACCTACACCAATCAGAACCCTGTTCAATTTTGGATTAGTCATGGTAAAAAGTTAGGAGTGAGTCGTTCAAAAATTAGTACTAAATAGTTATAAATTCTAATTCTTAACTCCTAATTCCTAACTCTCAACTAAGCTTCATCATAGGGTTCCAAGTCTAAGAGGTAAATATAGGGTTCAACTAACTCTGGACGCTGAAATGCGATCGCTCGCAATAGATGCCAATCATTTAAACCCTCAAAAGCATTACTATAATTATCCAGTTCCAGACGTGTAGCTAGTTCTTCTACTTCTACTGCACTCATGGCAGCAATTTCTTTTTGGGAAATGCTTAGAGTTGTCATAATACTTGCCCCTCCCTTATGCAGCACTCGCCTTCAGCATGGGTTAAGTTGCGCTGAACGCAGCCACCCAATATATATTACTCATTAGAAGTCATTAAGTTCGTGAAAATTGTCAGAATTTGTACTAGAATTTATAAAAAATTCGTAATCCTGACTAAGCAATTGTATTTACAACGAAATTTCGTAGCACCTCTAACGTTTTTGGATCTATTTCATGCCCCATATCAAATTCGTGGTATTCTACTGCCACTCCTAGAGACTTGAGAGTTTCTCGTGCCTTCAAAGCAGCTTGCAGGGGCACAACTTCATCATATTTACCGTGAGTGATTAAAGTCGGCGAAATCCGACTTTTAGCTGCCGTTAGCGCGTCAGGATGTAAATACCCGCTCATGACAACTAAACCTGCTAAAGGCAATTTTGAGCCGACATCTAAAGTCATGGCTCCACCTTGAGAAAATCCACTCAAAATGGTACGTGACAAAGGTATGCCAGTGGTACTTTCTAAAGATTCCAAGAAATCTGTTAACAGTTGCCGACTTTCTGGCAACCCTTGATACATATTTTCCCCCCGCAGGTCATACCACGCCCTCCCTATCGGGGAATAGGGATAAGGATAAGGTGCATTGGGCAATACAAATTGGTAATCGGGTAAGTTGAGTAATGGTAACAAAGATGCTACATCCTGAGCATTGGCTCCCCAACCATGCAAAGTTACAATTAAGCCTGCTGGGGGTTGAGAAGTCGCTGTGGGAACGGTAATGGCTTGTAAAGACAGAGGTTTACTCCTAAAATTTTACTTTTGTATATAGATCCTATCTCTTCAAGCAGACTTAGTATTTAGTGGCATTTGCTGTTTTACATTAACTATTTGTTCTCTGCTTCATCTTCAAGTAGGATCGTATTGAGAAGATTCAATTCGCTGGATGCCATAAAATAGCGATCGCTAAAAACTGTTTCTAGTTGTGTAAAAATCCGTCTACCTGCCACAGCTACCCAAGGAAATGTTCGATAGTGAGCTACCACGGGTACGATTAAGCCTTGAGGAGTTAGAGAACGTCCTAGCGCACTTCTCCAAGCTTGCGGATCTTCTAATACCTGTTGGCGAGTATCATCTTCTGATTGTTCATCCCAGAAATGGGGATAGTCTAGAGGTAAGCCAATAACTATGTTTTTAGTTTTTAATGCTTGACGTGTGGAAGATTCAATAACAAATCCCTCTTGTTCTCGACTCAATAGTTTATACAGTTCGTTTGCAGGACGTTTGAGTTTTGAGGGAAATTTGAACTTCTTGCTTTCGGCAATTTCTTTTAGCGATCCTAAAAGACGACTGCTATTTTGTTTAACATCAGCTTTCCATGCTTCAAAGCTAAATATTTCTTCAGTTTGGCGATCGCTCCAATCTTCTATCCAGAAAGGGCCTATACAAGTTAGATTATCTGGTATGTGTAGCTCGTCATTATCTAAAGTTGGTAATAATCGGCTCGAAATCCTAGAAACAGTTTTTACCAAAGCTTGTAAAGTTTGATAATTTGCATAGGACTTGGCATTTTTTTCTAATGATTGACCTCTCAAGTCAAAATGTTTAAAGATGTTTGCAGTTAACAATTCCGCCCTTTTGACAATTGCTTTTGCTTCTTGAGGATGACTGTCGCTGATAAAAATTTTGGCTTCACGCAAGAAATCTAAGACATCATCAGACATTAAACGCAGCAATTCCTCATCGCCAACAGAACCAACTGGGACAAATGCAATTCGGTTTTTATTAAGTCCTGCATCACCTTTAATGCGGGTGTGAATTGTAGAGCGCAACATTACCAATAAAGTCAATAAATCGCTGGATTGACGCAACCATAGTCTTTTGGGGTCAATATCTTCTCTTTCAATAATGAAATCATTGATTAGCATAACTAACCGTCTTGCTTTGTTATCTCCAGAAACTTCCATTCCGGTTTCTGGATCTATATACATTCCTCGACCCCGGTAAATTAATTGTGCGACTTCCATTAAAGCGGCTTCGATATTAAATCGGGGAATTGCAGCTATAATCCAATCTGTTTTCGGGAAAGAAACACCTCTTGCACCTGAAGAAGTCATGAGAAAAACTCGAACTTCATCTCGTCGTGGCGGCTTGACTAATTTCAATCGCCGATCGGGTGATACACTTTGATCCAAAACCTCCACCTGTTCTCTGTTTACCAGAGCTTCTTTACCAGTGGTCAATTTTTCCTGCAACTGACGTAGAAAAGCTTTATCCTGAGCAAAGAAAATTAACTGCTCTGCTCCCTGTTGTAACCCATTCTTAATTTCTAAGTAGGCATTTGTTAGCGATTCCTCTTCTGATTTTTCTCGAATTGCTTGTCTAATTGTCTGCTCCGTGCCGTCGCTGTTTTGACCTGGTTTAATGGGTGACAGCCTAATACTGTAATCAATACTGAGTTTACTAGCGGGATAGCTATTTGTCATGACGTGTAGCGTTGGGTGTCTTTTGGGGCCAATTTTTGTATGAGTGCCTGTCACCCGGAACGGTGCTTCACCTCGACTTTGACTTATTAGAACTTTATCAGGAGCGCGATCGCCTGAGTTCAAAAAGCTATCCAACACAACTTCATTGCTGAGTGAGGCATCAGCCAGAATCAGCACAATTTTAAACGGCGATTGATTTGTATCAAACGGTTTAATAAATTGCTGTTCCAACCATTCTGCTAACTTGCGGACAAAGGGCGCTCCTGCACCATCACCAGCGAGTTCATCTACCATGACAACTATAGTGGGAATTCGCGCTGCAAATGCTGAACGTTCATTCTTTCCAGCTTGAGTATCGGCTTTTTTTAGAAATAAGTTGTTGAAGGCATTAACTGTGGTTGATTGATTGTTGAGCGTCCGATAACCTTGAATAGCAGCAGTCATCACTAGTTGATTAAGCTGCGGGTTGGCTTCTAGCAATTTGCGGGCTGACTTTGCTATCGTACCCAATACACCAGGACTGTAAAGAGATTCTATGCTGTAATCTCTTTCGTTGAGACGACGTTTAAACCTAGTCGAGCCGACTATATTGCAATCAATGTCAAGTTCTTGCTCTGGGGTTAGGAAGAAGATACTGCCAACGGGACGTGTGAGGTTTCCAATACCATCAACAACAACAGCACTATCGATACTGTGAGATGGAAAATTGTTTTGCTGAACCTGTTTTTTATACCATTCGGGAGCTGCATCAATCAAATTTTTATTGCTGGTGATGGTTAATATCCCACTGGGACAATTGTTGTCTCTAGCAAGTTTGTCGGTAACATCTCGATTAATTACAACTCGCGGACTGAGATACAAAAATAAGAAACCTTGAGACTGCTGTTTGAGAAATTTCATCACAGCAGTAGTTTTACCAATACCTGGATTCCCTTCCAAAGCTAGGACGTTAATTTTACCGACTTGAGCAGAAGTTATACCAGCAAATACTGCTGCCTCGTGTACTTGTCGCAGAGGAATTGTTTCCTTATCGGGATTGATTTCATTGATACAATCGGCAATTCGTGTAACAGGGTTGCCTCCAAAGAACTCAAGTAATGCGTCGTTGTCTTCAATAGATGCGATCGCCTCAGCCTTGCTAATTTCACCCATTGGGTTGTAAAACTCCGTCACATTCTCCTGAAAGAGAAAGTGAGAGTATTGACCTAAAGTTGGCTTTTCAGCTAGATGTTGTGATTGTTCTTTAAAAGCAGACGGTAACGATCGCACTAGCTTTGTGAACACCAAACGAATTTCTGCATCTAGATCCAGTGGTACATCATCATCTTTTGAATGTTTAGCATTGCAATATGCTTTTCCCAATGATTTCATTAACTTGGCTCTAGTATCTGGTTCTGGTTCCACACCCCAGAATTGAGCAGCAAGACTTTCCATACCATTGGATGTGACAGCGATCGCTCTAGCATGACAACTTCCTTCTAATCGCTTATGCACGTGTAACACATGAATCAGGCGATCGGTATAAGATGATGCCTGACAGAGCTTAAATAATGGTTTATCTTGACCGCTAAATGCTGAAAGAAAATTTTCTAGCCTTTTAGAGAGTGAAAATTCTTCACCTTCAACCTCTGCACAAACTCTAGAGAAGACCCCCCGCGACTCCATGTAACGGGCATAGCGACTCATTTCTTCTCTATGAGGGGCTTCTTTTTGAAAATCTGCAAATTTGAGGGGTGCATTATACGAAAATTCCAGGCAGATAATTAAGTTCTCAATTTTTTTGCGTTTTATATCTTTTGGGTGGGAGAAGGCAATTTTCAAGTCTTTAGAGGTTATTACTTCTTCTTCCTCTGTGTTTCTGTGGGAGCTAGATTCGTTGGACAGCCATAAAATAAAATCGGCTCTGGCTGGTTGTCCACGCTTGACCAAGTTCTCGTCTGGCTTTCCTGGTAGTTTGAAAGCTTCTTGAAATGCTTTTGCTGTCTCTTCTTTTTCTTCATCCCGTTGCATTTGCTGACCTGGTAGTGTCAACGGGCACCAAATTGCTTCTAGTTTAGCTTGCCTAATTTGACTGTGGTGGAGACATTCACGCATTGTTGTCCAACCTAAACCATAGCCAAGTACCAGCAGATGACGCAGCATTGTCTCTACCCATTCTTTGTGATTGGGATCTGTTATTTTGAATGCTTTCACCAATTGGTGAGAGATATCTGCATTTTTGTGAGATTGCCAAAGCTGAAAAACAGGATGATCGTTCAACAGTAAGTTTCTGTGAATCAACTGTTGTAAAACACCGCGTTTAACAGCAATTTCAAATACTTGCCCCCAAATAGAGGCTTGTTGTAGAAAGGATGATTCCATTACTTCCTGTGTAGAACTTGAGAAACGTGGGTAAGTACAGCGCGATAATTAAGTAATACCTGTCCTTTGCGACGGGTATGAAGAACTTTGACTTCGCCAGCTTCTTCAACTGTATTAGGCGATATCCAACTAAATGGATCTAGTACTGAACTAAGTTGACTTCTGTACACACCTCGTTCAGCTTCAATAAAATGCAAGCCCCGTAGTACAGCTAGTAAGCAAGGATGAATGCGAGAGTCTGAATCAGGATTAATCAAATGCTGACGAGCGCGTTCAGTCCAGTTAATATTGCTAACTTTTCCATCCGATACTAAGAAATAAATGCAGAAACCAGATTGTAAGCGCTCTTCTGCTTGAATAGCATAAAGTGTGGCAAAAGTATAAACCGGAATTAAATTACGAAAGTAGTCTGCCCTAACGGAGCGCTGAAAATCTGAATGATCTCCAGCTTGCAAAATTTCAAATGCTGCTTCACTGTAACCTCGTTCGCGCAAGCGTGTAGCTGGAAATACATCCCGCACCATTGGGTAAATGTTGATATCAGGAAACGTTTGAAAGACTTCTTCTAAAAATTCTGTAGGTATTAAAGAAGAATTGTAATCTGCGGCTCTATTAAGACGGCGATCGCCATAGGCATGAGCTAATAAAATAATGTGCTGACATCCTTTAGCTCTAAGGTTACGAATTTCTTCTTGAACTAGGCGTTGCGTTTTCAGTTGTTCTAGAGAATCAAGCACATCAGACTGCATCCGTTCTCTTTTCAGTTCATAACCGATAAACGGTTCACTAACGGCTGTAGCAATATAACTTTGAGTGAGAAAAAGATAAGCCTTTTCACTATCATTGGGAAAATTTCCCTCGTTACAGGGACGGCTGGCGTATGAAATTAAACCAATCTTGGGGGCTGAATGAGAATCTGGGCTACTAATGCAAAGTGGAAATGCACTTAAAAACGCTTTAAAAGTACCAGATTTAATAAAATCTTGCGTTTTTTTAGGTTGTTTCATCAGATTATCTAAAATAAGTCCCTGCATTCGGATCGGAGTATCTTCACCTAGTATGGCTTCTAAGGTTTGGGCGGCTGCGTAAACGTAAGCATCGCCGCTCTTCTCCTTCTCATCATTGTTATCATCTAGTTCTTTCCCCTTTTCTTGCAACCGCAGTATTAAGGTTGTAAAATCAACCGATTTCTCCTGATCGCGTTGTTGCAATCGTCTAATGATACGCCACAAACAGCAGTAAACTAGCACAGCAAAAGCAGTAACGGCGGCTGCATGATACTGCTTTTTTTCCTCAGAGCCTTTTGTATCTGGTTGCCGCTTCACCGTTTTAACATCATATTCCATTATGATTGCGGCTGATAATGCCCACCCAGCAAATTGAGAAGCATTTGTAGATAGCTCATAAGTCCATTGACCGTCTTTCTTCTCCCAAGAACGAGGAACCCAACAAACTTGGAGGAGTTTCTGCGGTAATAAACGCTTTGCCCGCAATTGACTAAATGTATCTTTAGTTTTTAAGTCATATTCCGAAAGTTCGGCAGTAATCTTAACCGAAAATAGAAGTCCTGATGTTGCTGGTTGCTCACAAATTTCAATATGTTTGAACCATTCAACTTTTTCGCTAGAATTTTCTTGTGGCTCTACAAGCAACTTTCTTACACCTAATGTTGCACCTTCTAAGCGATCCCAATTAATGATGCTGCTTTTTACACAGATGAATTGTTGTGAGGAGCGATCCTGAACTTGAGATACAACTTTCTGGCTCCTGTCGCGCAGTACTTTCATCAGAGCCTTGGCTATTGACTTCATTGACTCAGAGCGTTCCTGTAATTCTTCTAAAGTATGGCGAATAGCTTCTGTACCCTGCGATTTAAAATTTGCTAGGAGTTGATTCACCACATCTGTTAGTGATTCTTTAGTTAGCGATTCCTCGTCCTTTTTGGGAACGACGACTGCCAAAAAGATCAGTTGAGCTAAACGACGACAAATTTCCCAAGGTTTTTGTAAGGAAGATTCATCATTACTCAGTAAATATTCTCTAATTTGGTCGAGTCGTACTTCAAAAGCAGGTTTGCCTAATTCTGGATTTTGCCCATTGACTCGAAAACGATAACTTACTTCACGCTCTACTTGATTTTTAGTCTTTTGCTCGAAAATTTGAGTTTTCCACTCAGGCCAAACAGCTAGACAATAATAAAAGGTCGCTTTGCTAAGTTCATCTGCCAAGTCGAATTCAACTGCACTACCGAAATGAGTCGTTAAATCAACTGTATAGCCTTTTTCTTTAGCAGATTCAACTAGAGTGAGTATTCGATTGACATACTCTACTAAAAGTTGGTAATCTGGGTCATTACTGGAGCGGGCATTTTCTGCGATCGCTTCCATAATCCGAAAGCTAATTGTCAATCGGACTCGTGACAATGCTTCGTCGTCTATGAAATTTAAAAAACGCTGGATTTGACTATCATATCGATTTTTTTCTTCTTTCAAAGTTGCGATCGATGAATTAACATCATCTTCATCGTTGTCAAGTTCGTTTTCTAAATATTCTGCGGCAGCACAGCACATTTGCTCAAAATAATCAGTATTTTCAACTCGTTCGCTTGCACAAATAACCGTCGCCACAGACTTGTTATCTTTAGTATCTCCAGCTTGAAATGCTAGATGTACGAGGTTGGCAGTATTGGGTATATTTTGGAAAGACGTATCTGCTTTTTTAGCAAGCTGTTTGAGTTGCTTATCAGGGTCATCTAACAGCAATGTGGATAATAAGCTCTCGGAAGGCACAGCAGTATTCAGTGCTTGGTCAATAGCAGCCATTAATCTGTCTATTGCACCAGGTAACTTTGTTGCATTGCCATCACTCAAACAGCCGCCAACGCGCGATCTATTACCGTATGCTGGCATCGATAAGTTTTGAATAAACCCACCGCCAGGAGCAGGTTTCAAAGTTTCTTTAAATTTAGGTTGTGCAAATAGCCGATACATAACGGCTGAAGTACTTATTCTCAGGCGTTTATTTTGCTTTTCATCAAATTCAAACAACTGCATCCCTCTAGGGTTTAGCTGATTAGTATTTGCCTTATTACTGCTGGGAAGAATAGCTTCAGCAAGCAACTCTATGACTGTAGCGAGGTCAATAGAAGGCTTAAGCGAACGCGGGTCAATTTGAGCGCCAGTACCTTGTGAGGGCATAATTATTTCCTTTGTAATTTTCAGTCTTACGACTGCTTCATCTGCCTGAACTTTACAGTCTCAGCAAATGGACTCTATATTTTTAGTATCTTAAATGTGTCCAATCTGTCAAGATACTTGTATTTTACGTTTATAATATTTTTTTTAAGAACTATTACACAAACAACTCAGTCCTATGTTTATGATTTGCTTGAATAAGAAAACTAATCTATATTAATTATCCTAAAAATCTTAATTTCTATAGTTAATTGAATTTTTCATTTATCTGGAAGTTAAAATAGATGACAAAATTTTTGAAGGAATAACTAACTGAATCGGCATTAAAGAAAAGTGCTGTTACACAAAAAACTATAAAGTTTGTTTCTTAATGATTAAGTTTTTCTATTTTTGTTATTGCCATTAAATTCAGATTATCAAATTTTTTATTAGCAATACTTTAGATTATTCTGATTCATAATGAAATTTTAGGGGTTTAATCCAGCTTGTTGAAAGATTGCGTGAGGGGTAATTTCCAATTCTGATAGTAAATCATCAGTAATTATTTGATGAGATCGATAAGTAATCGGTAAGGAAGATGGCGCAAATACAGTTACAGTTCTAGCTTTTGTATCAACTACCCAAACACGAGAAACACCAGCATTCAGATAATCAGTAGCTTTTTCGGCAATTTCACCAAAACTTTGACCAGGTGAAATGATTTCGATGACTAATTCAGGTGCAACAGGACAAGCTTCGTCTAATAGCCAATCAGCAGGAAGACGGTTATAAGAAATATAGGTCAGATCGGCCACAGGCATCCAATCTTGTTGATTTCGTGTTAGTTTAATTGCCCATTCAATTACAACCCGACCTTTTGCTTGTGCCCATGTAGACAGTAGTATAAATAAAGCACCAGTAGTCGAGCCATGAAAAAATTTTGGTGACATCTCATTATCTTTATATTTAGGTACAGCTTCACCATTAACAAACTCGTATGTAATATCTCCTTCGGGAAGTGCGAGAAATTCTTCTAGGGTGAGGCGTTGATTAGAAGACTGAACCATAGGTGTTATGTGGAAAAAGATGCTTACTTTTAGTTTAGGCGATCGCAAATATTAGAGACTAAGCCTACTGAGTCCTTATTTTCAGCATTTTCGACAGTGCTAACTGTGGGGGATGTAAGCAGATAAATTACACGAGTCAATATTATTCCTCATGGTCTTGAAGTGAACCAAGGCTTATGCAAAACTTGAGATCCTTCGCTTCTAGCCTACTTTTAAGGAATCGATCAATGGCGCGTCTAGCCCTGCTGAGTGTATCTAACAAAACTGGTTTAATTGACCTCGCCCGTAGCTTGGTTGAAGAATTCGACTTTGATTTAATCAGCAGTGGGGGAACAGCCCAAGCACTCAAAGATGCGGGACTCCCTGTTACCAAAGTTGCAGATTATACAGGTTCACCAGAAATTTTAGGTGGTCGAGTCAAAACGCTACATCCCCGAATTCATGGCGGAATTTTGGCACGGCGGGATGTTCCTCAAGATATTACAGATTTGGAAAATAACCAAATTCGCCCGATTGATTTAGTGGTGGTGAATCTTTATCCTTTTGAGGAAACTATTGCTAAACCAGGGGTAACATTAGCTGAAGCTGTTGAACAGATTGATATCGGCGGGCCAGCAATGCTACGGGCATCATCGAAAAATTTCGCCCATTTGGCTGTATTATGCGATCCCGCACAGTATGACGAGTATTTAGAGGAATTGCGGCAAAATAACTGCGTAGCTTCCCTAGAGTTTCGGCAAAAGGCTGCTTTAAAAGGATTTTCGCACACTGCTAGTTACGATCGCGCGATCGCATCTTACCTCGCAGGCACGCAAAACTACAACCTCAGCGGCACACAATTACAATCTCTGCGTTACGGTGAGAACCCTCATCAACCCGCCGCCTGGTATCAAACTGGTACTACTCCAACAGGATGGGCAGCCGCTACAAAACTGCAAGGCAAAGAACTTAGTTACAATAATTTAGTTGATTTAGAAGCTGCACGCCAAATTATTGCTGAGTTCACTGATACCCCCGCAGCAACGATAATTAAACATACAAATCCCTGTGGTACGGCATTGGGAAGCACTATTTTTGAAGCGTATCAAAAAGCTTTCAATGCCGATTCTACTTCTGCTTTTGGTGGGATTGTCGCACTCAACCGTCCAATTGATGCGGCTACAGCCAGCGAGTTAACCAAAACATTTTTAGAGTGTGTGGTTGCACCAAGTTGTGAAGCCGAAGCTCAAGAAATCCTTGTCAAAAAATCTAACGTGCGGGTTTTGACTCTAGCTGATTTGAGCAGTGGCCCTAAGGATACAGTGAAAGCGATCGCAGGTGGTTTTCTTGTCCAAACTAGCGATGATATAATTGCTGATACCAGTCAATGGCAAGTAGTCACCGAACGTCAACCCACCGACAGCGAATTAGCGGAATTGCTGTTTGCTTGGAAAGTTTGCAAACACGTTAAGTCAAATGCCATCGTTGTCACAAGCGATCGCACTACACTAGGAGTAGGCGCTGGTCAAATGAACCGCGTTGGCTCAGTTAAAATAGCTCTAGAACAAGCTGGAGAAAAAGCCAAAGGTGCAATTCTAGCCAGCGATGGATTCTTCCCCTTTGATGATTCAGTCAAAACAGCCGCCGCCGCAGGAATTACAGCCATCGTCCAACCAGGGGGAAGTTTGCGCGATAAAGATTCTATCATTGCTGCCAACGAACTGGGTTTACTGATGGTCTTAACTGGTGTACGTCACTTTTTACACTAAATCATTGCTCATTGAGTGTGCGGTTTACAAAGTGTCACACTAAATACTTTTTTTATAATTGAAGCAATGATATTATCTAATTGTGTGTGAGGAGCAAGTTAAAAATAAAAAGCGTTTGGGGTGGAAACACGGCAACACTCCCAAACGTTTTTTAATTTGTATATATAAATTATAGAAATTAATGCTTCCAACAAAAGAAGCAGGATGTTTGTATCAACTAAAACTCCTTTTTGGCAATAACGCTGAATAAGGGAAGCAATCAAATCTTTCATACTTCTCTAATTTTCATTGCCTCTACTTCGCCTGTTTGAGAATTTACTTTAAAAAGTTTATATTCTCGTTCATACAACACAAGGGTAGAAGTAAGAGAGGGAGGAATTAAGTCGTCCAATCGACTTTTAGGAGGATTTTTAGGAATATCAAACCCTAAAGTAATCAACCAGAAGCTTTTATCCTCAGAAAGTTCGACTTCTTCAAGTCTCAAATCTTCTAATGAAGAACCCATCATATCTTGGATGGATTTTATATATTGATATGCAGCATTTACTGCTGTTTTGACATCAATCATAATCTTAGTTGCTCCCTGAACTAATTTGCTAATTCAATGCTTTATTCTAGTCAGGACTTACGCAACTGGCATATTATTTTCAGTTCGTAGTGTACCCCTCCGGGGAAGCAAGCTACGCGTAGCGAACAAAATAAGGGCTAAAGCCCTTACTACAAACTACAAATCCGATTTTTTTGTGACACTTGCGTAAGTCATAATAGGAATTTAACTTTTTTTACTGCTAGTTAGTTAGCAGATAAGTAAAATATTTAATCTTACTATTTTTTCAGATAACTTTAATCAAAATCAATTGAGTAGATTTTAATATTGAGACATTTTTTGCAAAAACTCTCTGACTTCTAGTGGTTTGCAAAGAATAATAACTTGCTGGTTTAGTGTTACTTGACTAAGTTTTTCTAAAATTCCAGGACGGCGAATAATTGGGTATGACCAGATATATTTGAGAAATTCCCAATTCAATCTTTCAGGACAATCTGATGCCATATCAGGTCTGGATTGTCCTGCATACATGAAGCGACGTTTAATCACTCGCGATAAACATAAAATCCGGGGAAAATCCAAAAAAATTACCGTATCTGCAACCGATAAACGAAGGTCGAGAGTACAGCCATAGTTACCATCCATAATCCAAGATTCTCGTCGGGTTAGGTCTTGGATTATGCTTTGCCATTCAGCTTTTGGAGTCTCAACCCAACCAGGATTCCAGTACCAAGCATCTAAGTGAATCACTTCTAAACTTAATATGGTTCCCAATTCGCGGGCTAGGGTAGATTTACCAGCACCTCCAGAACCAATGATTAAGATTTTCTTCACTTTAGATGTGCATCTCCCTTTTTAAGCTCAAAAGGTAAGCATTGCTCACCCAAATAACCGTCTTCAGAGCAACTCAATACGCCGCTACAATAGTACCACTACAAGAATTATGCCCAAATTATTGATATTATGACCACTGCTACGACCGTAAAAACTGAGTATGAAGCGATTATTGGTTTAGAAACCCATTGTCAACTGAGTACCAATACCAAGATTTTCTCTAATAGCTCTACGGCATTCGGCTCTGACCCCAATACTAACATTGACCCGGTTTGTATGGGTTTACCTGGAGTCTTACCTGTACTCAATCAAAAAGTATTAGAATACGCCGTCAAAGCTGGTTTGGCACTAAATTGTCAAATCGCTAAATATAGCAAATTTGACCGTAAGCAGTATTTTTATCCAGATTTACCGAAAAATTACCAAATTTCTCAATACGATCTACCGATCGCAGAACATGGTTGGTTAGAAATTGAGTTGGTAGATGCTGAGGGTAATCCGATTCGCAAACGCATTGGTATCACGCGTCTGCACATGGAAGAAGATGCGGGAAAATTGGTACACGCTGGTAGCGATCGCCTTTCTGGTTCTTCCTATTCTTTGGTAGATTACAATCGCGCAGGTATCCCATTAGTAGAAATTGTTTCCGAACCCGATCTGCGTTCTGGACAAGAAGCTGCTGAATATGCCGAAGAGTTGCGTCGGATTGTCCGGTATCTCGGCGTGAGTGACGGCAATATGGAACAAGGATCTCTGCGGTGCGATGTCAACATTTCGGTGCGTCCAGTGGGACAAAAGGAGTTTGGCACCAAGGTAGAAATTAAAAACATGAACTCCTTCAGCGCCATTCAACGGGCGATTGACTACGAAATTGAACGCCAAATCGCCGCCATCGAAGCAGGCGATCGCATCATTCAAGAAACTCGGTTGTGGCAAGAAGGCGCTCAATGCACAAGTAGTATGCGGGTGAAAGAAGGTTCTAGCGATTACCGCTACTTCCCGGAACCAGATTTAGCACCAATTGAGGTGTCAAATGCACAATTAGAGCAATGGCGTAGCGAACTACCAGAATTACCAGCCCAAAAACGCCATCATTATGAAAGCGAATTGGGGCTTTCCGCTTACGATGCGCGAGTGTTAACAGAAGATCGTTCAATCGCCGAATATTTTGAAACTGCGATCGCATCTGGAGCAAATCCCAAAGCTGCTGCCAACTGGATTACTCAAGATATTGCAGCCCACCTGAATAAGCAAAAACTCACTATTAGTCAAATCGGACTGACTCCCACCAATTTAGCAGATATTATCACTCGCATTGAAACGGGCAAAATTAGCAATGCTCAAGCTAAACAAAAGTTGCCAGATTTGCTTAGTGGTATTTCTCCTGAGAAAGCCTTTGCAGGTCTTGAGTTAATCACCGATCCTAGTGTACTGGAACCTATCGTTGATGAAGTCATAGCCGCAAATCCCAAAGAACTAGAAAAGTATCGCAACGGTAACACCAACCTCAAAGGCTTCTTTGTCGGACAAGTTCTCAAAAAGACAGAAAAACGTGCCGATCCTAAGCTGACCAACGAATTGGTCGAGAAAAAACTGAACGCCTAGAGTCTCGGTCAAGCTAGCTTTGCTAGGTGAGGAAGCAGGGGACAAGGGAGACAAGGAGACAAGGGGACAAGGAGGAATTATTGAACCAGTCTCTCCCAAGTCTCCCCCCTCTTCCTTGTCTACCTTGTCTCTTCTCCATGCCCAATGCCCCATGCCCAATTCTCAATCCCCCAACTAAGTATTTTCCCGGTCTTGCTTCACACAATCTTCATATAAAAACTGGTGACAACCCTCATACGTAAAATGATATGCTGTGGTAAGTAGATGCACCCTGATGATCTGGAGAGCTGCTTAAGTAGCTCTCTTTTTTATTTTATTTTCGTGGTATTTACGGATAAAGTTCAAAAAATTTTAGAAATAATCTCAATAAATAAGTATTAACCCTTAGTGCAGAAATAATTGATTTTAGTAAGTAAATACACCGTGATGATCTAGAGAGCGACGCAATTTGATTTGATCCAACCTATTCGCCTTGCTCAGGCTTCACCGATGGTTTAACTTCAGTAGGTTTTGAAGGACGTGAATTTGATTCACTAACAGATTCAATCCAACTATTAGTAGCACTCTGGATAATTTCTTGTTTTACCTTTGGCGCAGTTTCTGGATCAAGCTGTTCTGTGGCCGAGAGTAATATCTCCAATTGGCGCACATTATACAATTCTTTATGATATCGATCCATGCGTTCGTTTGCTGCTTTTCCACGGTCGAACGCTAACACAGTAACTGCTTGTAACAATACACCAACAAAGGTAGCAATACCACTTTCACCAGTAAAAGCTGTGGAAGTTTTGTCGCTTTTGGTTATTAAATTAGATACACCATAGAATATAAGTATAAGTCCAGCAAGTGAAGTGCATATTGAGATTCCAAAACTTATATTTGCTTGTTTTCGAGCATCTTTGTAGTTATGATCAATGTTCGCAGTAAGTTCAGACGTATTCTTAGAAAGTTTTTGCTTTAATGTCTCAGATTGTTTGGCACTAGTGTAAGCTAATGCTATCTGGTTAGCATATACCTGATAGATAGCTTTATCTTCTTCTGAAAGCTCTTTTTCAAATGGTTTTGAAAAGAGTATCCACATGACACCTATCTTCTCATATCGAGAGGAGAAGGGAACGCATAACCCACAAGCAACAACTGATTTATTTATTTGCTTTTGATCGGAATTATTTACATTTATAGACTTAAGAAGAAATTTGATTTTAGATACACGAATCTTTTTTTTGTCATCATACACTCCAGCTTTTTGCTCATCATACACTTGCAGAGATACTTCTTTCAAAGCATTAATTTTATTGCTGTTAAAATTCAGAGGAACAATGTCTTTGATCAAAATTTCCGATTTACCGTTTTGTTTTTGAATTGGAAAAACAATAACTTCATTAGCTCCAACGGCTTCTCGAGTTTGCCAAACTGCATTTCGCAACATATCTTGAGGATGCGGCGATTCAATTATCTTTTGTAAAGAGCGTTGAAGCCCAATTAATATATTCTTCTGACGGCTGACAGATTCAACAAGATTTTTCTTTTGAAATGCAATTGCAACTTGTCTTGCAAAATGTTCAATAACTTCTCTGTGTACCTCAGTAAAAGCGTAGGGTTCTTCATGCTCAAGGTTAATTACACCAATTATCTTGTCAACACCTATGATCGGAACCACAAGCTCTGAGCGAGTTTCTTTTCTAAAGAGAATATATTCCTGCCAATATTCCGAATTTTTCCTTTCTTCTTCGTGAAGATCAGCAATAAGAATGGTTTTTCGTTGCCTGACGGCAAGTTTTGTAATTCCTATTTTGTTTTTATTTATAAAATTTTCATTATCGCCATGAAATTCATTTAGTTCAGCTAAAATAGATTCCGGCCAGGCAGCTTTGTAGTCAAGATTGCTGTCATCAGTCAAGATAGCTAGATAGCTAAAACTTGGAGCTACCAGGGAGTAAGCATAACGCACAATATCTCTTAGCAGCAGGGCTGGATCGTCTCTCGTAGCTATAACCTCAATAGCACTAGCAAGATCCGTATTGGCTTTAGTCCAAGTTAGTCTTTCAGACAAAAACTCTTGATGATAAATTGTGCTGGCGGCTTGGCTTGCAAACAACTCAAGTGCGAATTTTTCAACTTCAGAAAAGGGGATTTCTGAATATTTATTTAGATATAAAGCCCCAATAAGACGCTGTTTTTCTTCTTCATCTTTAATCATCAAAGGAACAACTATTTGATACTTAATTCCTAGATTGATTAATTCTTCTGGAATACAGTTAAAGTTTCCAAAGCTTTCGGAAAACTCCGTTGTCTTCTTTTGTCGAATTACAACATCTGTAGTGCCGCTTCCATCCAAGCGGGGAAGTTGTGGCTTATCGTTTTCAGGAAAAGTATAAGGCTCACCTTTGACTCTATAAGTTTCCTCACCATTTGGTAATGTTGCGGAATATTCTAACCGATGAATAACTGCCGCCCTAGCACTGGTGACTTTTAACGCGTGTTCACAAATTTTTTTGAGTAAATTTGTCTTGTTTGTCTTGTTTTTATCGAGTACAAGATCATTCATCTTGCTGCTGATATCGTTCGAGTACTCTAAAGTCATTGTACGTTCAATGATAGTTGCCGTACTTTGTGCAACGGTTTCAACAAGATCCCGATCATAAATAGTAAAATGATCTTTCTTTTCCTTATAGCAATTAATTACACCAATCATCCGGTTGGACTGGCTAACCTCGTTTGCATCTATATAAGGTATTACAGGCACTGCCAGCATAGAAAGATTGCTACCTGTAAAGTGCAAAGTTGGTTCAAACTCCGCATTTTCTGCCGCATTTGGTATAATTCTACTCTTACCATCTGTTAACACACAGCCGACAATTCCTTCTCCTTTCTTGAAACGTCTTTTAAATCTTCGCGATTGTTCTTCAAATTCTTTTGAGTCATTGGCTGCAACCCATTTTTCAAGAAAAGTTTCGCTAACATCAATAGAAGAGGAAACGTTAAAATACGTACAATTATCACATTTAAGTTCATCTCTTAGCTTCACAAGTATTTGATGCATCAGAGTCTTACTTTTTAGGTCATCTCCGATTTCACGTGTAATTTCTCTAACTACCCTGGCATTTCTTTCCTGTAAAAAGTCTACGATCGTATCCGCGAGAATTTCACTATAGCCTTTAAGAAAGTTAACCAGTTTGTCTTTATATCGTGCATAATGACCTGGAGTTTTGTGATCGAGAGTAATAATGGCTATACTTTTATTTTGACGTTTTGCAGCAAAACCAACCCAAGAGTTAATATCATTTGTTGCATCCTCATTTTTCCAACCCATATTATGTAATTGCTCTGGATAATTATCACGTAAATTCTTAAGATCATCTATGATAATTACGCCCTTTTCATTGACATTTTTGATCAAATTATCTTCATTAATTACTTTGAGAAGTTGTCGATCTGGGTTTGAACGAATACCATCATATTTCAATAAATATCTTTCACTAGTTTCATTATCAATTAATGATATTGTAGCTCTGTCGTATCCAACTATTGGATTAGTTTTTAACTCCAGAAAAACATTTTCTACCATTTCCTCAAAATCAAAATCTTGCTCTTGAAGAAAGTCTTTTTTAAACTTTAACAAAGATTTAGAATTTTTCATTTCTAAGCCTATTGATTCAATATAGGCTTCTAGAACATAGGAATTGAAAGGACAAGCAAATGCGTATATCCCCCCTAACATCGCATCACGAGCTTTTTCTTGAATGGTTTCATTGAAGCCAAATACAACAATAATTCCTAGATAATCAAGTTCTTTATGTTGATCTTTGAAGTTGGCTAAATCATCCCAGATATGAGAATTTTCCGCATCAATCCACACACAAAAAACATCCCATGCTAAATCAAAAGTATTAAAGCCTATAAGCTTTTCTTTTGCCGTTTCAAGTGAGTTTGTTTCTTCAATGTCTATTTTGGGAATTGCTCTAATATGTTTTAAAGTTTCCTCACGATTTTGTCGAAACTCATCATCCCCATTTGAGAGATTGAGAAATAGAAGTTTAATTTCTTTGATTTGATTGTTCATTTTAAATTCTCCATAAATTAAAGATTAATGAAGATTGATGACATTAGAGCCTTGTTCGCTTAATTTTCATCAACATGAACCTAAAGCCGAACATCAATTTAATTTGTAAGATTATAAATAGTCTATTATCTTAAGTACACGCTGTACATAAGCATGAATATGAGCAACTCCTACAGCATTCGGAGTGCCAAAATTCGTAACAGTGTGAGGTTTGAGCTAACAACCGAATTTTATCGGGGGTATCCTCAGTTTGCTAATGTAGATGGCTGGATAGAGCTATTGTCGCCGGATACTGTATTTTTGCAGACTATTTTTCTCTCAGAAGAGCGGAATACAGGGTAAAATTTACCCTCAAAACTTTAAACTATTGAGAGGTTGTTCAAATCCCTTAATAGTTTAGAGTGAAGAATGATGGCAGATTGGCAAAAAATCACAGGTGGTATCACAGCACCAAGGGGGTATCAGGCGGCGGGAATTACCGCAGGGTTGAAACCTTCGGGGTTGGCAGATTTAGCTTTGATATTCTCAGAAGTAGAAGCGATCGCAGCTGGTGTATTTACCACCAGCCAAGTGAAAGCTGCTTGCGTAGAATATTGTCGCCAACGCTTGCAAGCCAAACAAAGCGCTCGTGCCATCCTCTGCAACGCTGGACAAGCAAACGCCGCGACAGGAACTCAAGGCAACCTCGATACCCTAGAATCTGCTCTAGCAGTAGCCCAAGCCCTGAACATCTCGTCTGAATCTGTGTTATTGGCTTCCACTGGTGTAATTGGTCAAAGAATTAAGATGGATGCTTTGCGAAGTGGGATTCCCAAAGTAGTAGCGGCACTATCAGAAACAGGCTCAGATGCCGCCGCCGGTGCGATTATTACTACAGACTTGGTAACAAAATCCATTGCTCTACAGACAACTATAAGCGATCGCCCGGTAAGAATTGGCGGCATTGCCAAAGGTTCCGGCATGATTCACCCTAACATGGCAACCATGCTGGCATTTGTTACTTGTGATGCCGTGGTTTCGCCTCATCTTTGGCAGCAGATGTTAGCAAGGGCAGCTGATAGAAGCTTTAATTCCATCACTGTGGATGGTGACACCAGCACCAACGACAGCTTAATTGCCTTGGCAAATGGTCAATCTCGCACCCCAGCAATTACAGAAGTGGGCGCAGAAGCAGAGAAATTAGAGGCGATGTTAACAGCAGTTTGCCAGCATTTAGCCAAAGCGATCGCTCGTGATGGTGAAGGCGCAACCTGTCTCATTGAAGTAGAAGTGACAGGGGCGCAGAATGAACTTTCAGCCCGACAAATAGCCAAAACCATCGCTGGTTCATCCTTAGTTAAATCTGCAATCTTTGGCCGCGATCCAAATTGGGGACGCATCGCCGCCGCCGCCGGACGTGCAGGTGTGCCCTTTGAGCAAGAAAACCTGCAAATTAAGCTAGGGAATTTCTTAATGTTAGAAAATGGACAACCTCTGCAATTTGACCGTGCAGCCGCAAGTGCTTATTTGAAAAAAGCAGCGCTAGGTGCTTATCTCCAAGAGGATACGGTGTCAATCTCCGTTAATGTTGGCAATGGTTATGGTTCAGGTAAAGCTTGGGGTTGTGATTTAAGTTATGACTACGTGAAGATTAACGCCGAATACACTACGTAAACTACTCACAACTATTTACTAGGATAAAAATTTCCGGCATTGCAGAGAAAGCGGGATGATTTGGCAACTTCTAAAATGGTGTTGCTGAATCGAGGCATGAATTTGGATGTAGAGACGTTGCATTGCAACGTCTCTACAAGGATTTTGAAATAACGCAAAATTATTTTTCATACCACAATCAGCAATGCCCTAAAATTTCCTCCCCTGCTTGCCCCAATTCATCCACTGTTCTGCAACGCCCTATTTTTTGTCAAGCCGCGTAACTTCAACTTCATCGTGACGAGATAATTCAGCCTTGCACTGCTGCTGACGTTGGGTTTTGATTTTCGCCCGTTTATCTACGCTTCTTCAATTCGGCATTAGCGATGCCTACGCTTCACACTTGGTTGCGTACAATTCAACAGAGGCGGCTTTAAATCAATACGCTTGGGTTAGAACTTTGGCGGGGGTGGGGTTCTTCGGGTTTAATAAGCAATCAAGCGGACATGATATGAGTCCGCCGAAATAACAAATGAGTACCCTGAAATAACAAATGAGTACCCTGAAATAACAAATGGGTACGCCGAAATAACAAATGAGTACGCCGAAATAACAAATGAGTACGCCGAAATAACAAATGAGTACCCCGAAATAACAAATGAGTACCCCGAAATAACAAATGAGTACCCCGAAATAACAAATGAGTACCCCGAAATAACAAATGCGTAGGCGTAGCCAGCCGTAGGCATCGCCATGATTGCAACAATTTAGCTTTGTCACGCCAGCGTGACGCACTGCAAATCTTTGGTAGATGAAGTTTTTCCGACTTGTGTGTACACCCTAGTCTTGTAGGAGAGAGGTCAATACGGTTCGGAGAGGCAGGGGAGGAAAGAGGGTTATTGTTCAGTAATTCTTCTCTTCCCCTGCTTCTCTTCTCCCCCTGCTCCCCCTGCCTGCCTCAACCAAAAAATTCCTTAACCGAACGGTATTAGGAGAGAGGTCTATTTGGAGCCAAATTGCCAAAAACATTGCAGACGTGAAAATTGGGAAATTTTACAAAAATATTCTTCAACGGTGATTTAACTACGACATTTGGGAACAATTTATGGAACTCAGTTTTTTTGAGGTACTTAGTACTTTCTAAGTACCTCAAAAAAGAAAATAAACCTGTTTAAAATGCAGCCTGAGTTTCCCCAATAGAGAATTAATCACCAAACTTGGAATATCTATAAAAATGCTCAATTCTGAAATTCAAAAAGACATCCGTTATAACTTTACTGTCAATATTATTGAAAGTGGATTTTTTGGCTTGGGGTGTGGTTTTGCCTCATTTATCACGATCATTCCTCTATTTGTGAGTAGTTTTACCAATTCTGCATTGCTCATCGGTCTGATCCCAGCTATTCCACGCTTAGGCTGGCAACTACCTCAGCTATTAACAGCTGATAAAGTAGCTCGTCTACAGTATTACAAACCAACAGTTATGTTGTTGACAATTCATCAGAAACTTCCTTTTTTGGGATTAGCACTGGTGGCTTTGTTACAGCTACAACTCAATAGTCAAACTATCTTACAGTTGACATTTGCCCTACTCATTTGGCAAGGACTAGGTGGCGGATTTAGCGCTCCTGCTTGGCAAAGCATGGTTGCTAAAATTGTTCCCTCCAGAAAGCTTGGCATTTTTTACGGTGCTATATCAGCATCTTGTAATCTGATGGGCATTTGTGGTGCTGCGATCGCTAGTTTATTCCTTAAGGAAATTGCCCAACCATTTAACTTTGCTCTGTGTTTTTTGTGTGCCAGTATTGCAATGGCTCTATCTTGGTTTTTTATGTCTAGGACGCGAGAGCCAGTAAACACTCCATCATCTGACATTGAAAATAGACGTGAATTTTGGGACAGTGTGAGTGTGATTCTTCGGTGTGATGAGAATTTTCGTTGTTTTGTGATTGCACGTATCCTCTCACAGTTAGCACTGATGCCACTTCCCTTCTATACACTCTATGCAGTACATCAATATCAGATAGGAGAAGTATTTATTGGGTTAATTACTACTGTACTGATGGTCACGCAAACTATTGCTGGATTGGTTTTGGGTTGGGTAGGCGATCGCTGGAGTAACAAGTTAGTCTTACAAATTGGTTGTGTTGCCTGTGCGTTCAGTTCGGTTTTAGCTTGCCTAGCACCAAATGTAAACTGTTTTTACTTAGTGTTTATAGGAGCGGGAATAGGTATGGTAGGTCTACAAAATGTTGCGGCGGTAATGACCTTAGAGTTTGGGAACCAGCGCCAACGACCAGCCTATATTGGTCTTGGTAATACCCTTGTCGCTCCTGCCACCATCCTTGCTCCCCTACTAGGTGGATGGATAGTGGAAAATATTGACTATAGAACTACCTTCTTGGTAGCAGTTATGGGTGGATTAGTTACAGCACTGTTTTTGCACGTAGGAGTAAGCGATCCACGCTATCTTAAACAGAATTTTAGTAACCATTCAGTAAATGTTTTGCCTGAGCAGTAAGCATCTAATGTTAGTTAGTAATCCTTAATGCGAATGCGCTAGCATTCTATAGGCTCATCGGGCATTGAACTTTGTAGCGATCCAGGGCATTGCATCAGGGACAATCACCTGATGCATCTCTTAAAAGCTGTAGTGATTATGGAGCATAGCTTATAGCTTTACAAGCGTGCCATCCTTCTATAACAACTGTGCAATAGCGTTAAGCTAGAATAAATTTATTTTAATATTAGTAATGTCTAATATTCAAGAACGCGTAAACACTCTCGTTACGAAATTTGTTCCGGGTTATAGATTTCTTCGTTTACAAGAACTCACAATTGATAAAAAGAATTCACTTCAAACAGAAATTAATAGTAAATCAATTAAAGTTCTCAGTTGGAATATCGCTAAACAGAATTATAATAAAGTCTGGCTCAAGGATTTCTCAAAAATAATTGAAAATTATCAACCAAACCTCATATTTTTACAAGAATTTTCTCTAAAATTAGAAGCAGATGAATGGGAAAAATGGCTGAAAATGAATTGGAGCTTTGCTCCTAACTTTGTAGATATTCATCATCAAACTTATTCGGGCATTTTCACAGCAGCGACAATCAGTCCACTTAGCAAAAGAGTTATAACTACTAAACATCATGAGCCAATTGTTAAAACTCCTAAAATTTCTTTAATTACTGAGTATCTGCTATCTGAACAAAGCACAACTCTCCTGACAATCAATAGTCATCTGATCAATTTTGTAAATTTAAATAAATTTAAAATACAACTAAAAGAATTAGAGTTAGCGTTATCTGTACATCGTGGCCCACTAATATTTTCAGGAGATTTCAATACTTGGAGTCGGAAAAGAGCAGTTATCCTGAATGAAGTAATAACTCAATTAGGATTAACGCCTGTAATTTTTGCACCTGATCATCAGGATAAAATTAAACGCTTCTTGTTATCGCCCCCTTTAGATCATATCTTTTATCGAGATATCACTGTGAAAGAAGCCAGTGCTAAGGTGCTAGACCAAATTTGTTCATCCGATCATAAACCATTGCTCGTAGAATTTACTTGTACCAATACTCAAAAAAAATAAAATGCTTGTAGATGGTGGTGTTCTAGCGATTTTTAGCGCAACTACAGTTGTTGTTCATATCGTAGGAGTTACACATGCAGCCCATGCAGTGATGAATGTGCGTTCTTCCCAAGGGGCAATTGCCTGGAGCATTTCTCTAATTACCTTTCCCTGGCTAGCGATTCCGTTATATTGGATTTTAGGAAGAACTAAATTTCATGGATATGCTGAAACACTGCGTTCAGTCTATGCAGAACACTACAAGCTTTTTCATTCAACTTACAGCGAACTGATTAAATTTCAAGTTGCGCCACCAGATAATCTAGCCGAATTGCAACCATTAGCGGAGGCTTTTACAGAAATTTCTTTTACATCAGGCAATGCTACCGAATTGCTCATTAATGGTCAACAAACCTATGAAGCGATGCTGAAAAAGATTGCATCGGCAACAAATTATATTTTGTTGCAATCCTATACTGTTAACGATGACCAATCAGGTAATGAGTTTAAAGAAGCGTTGATTGCTAAAGCCAAGCAAGGAATAAGCATCTACTTTCTCTACGATGAAATTGGTTCTAAGAAACTATCTCGTCCTTATATCCAATCTCTACAACAGCATGGAATTGCAGTGAGTGCATTTAACACCACTAAAGGTCAGGGTAATCGCTTCCAATTTAATTTTCGCAATCATCGAAAAATTCTAGTAGTGGATGGAGAAATCGCATTTGTCGGTGGACTGAATATTGGTGATGAATATTTAGGGAAAAATCCTCGTTTGAGTCCCTGGCGCGACACCCATATCATGCTCGAAGGCCCAACAGTACAAAGCCTACAAAACTCCTTTGTGCGAGATTGGTATTGGGCGACTCGAGAACTGATCGAAGTGAATTGGCAGGTAAAAATTAATCAAGAAATTAATCAAACTGCATTCATACTTCCGACAGGCCCCGCAGATCATCTGCCAGCTTGTAAGCTTTTTTTCGTCGAACTAATTAATCAAGCTCAAACTCACCTCTGGATTGCTAGTCCATACTTTGTGCCCGATGAGGCAACATTATCAGCCTTAAAACTGGCAGCAATGCGAGGTGTAGATGTGCGAATTCTCTTACCAAATCGACCCGATCATTTATTTGTTTATTTATGTTCCTTCTCTTACTACACGGAAATGGAAAAAATCGGTATCAAATTGTATCGTTACAAAAATGGCTTTATGCACCAAAAAGTTATAGTCATTGATGAGAGTTTAGCAGGAATAGGAACTGTTAATTTAGATAATCGCTCTTTTTCTTTAAACTTTGAAGTTATGGGTTTTATTACCGAGCCTGGATTTGTTCAAAGGGTGAAGAAGATGTTAGAGGATGATTTAGCTGTCTGTGTTGCTGTTGATCTTAATGAGTACGACAAAAAACCTATTTGGTTCAAGTTAGCTGTGAGAGTCTCCCGATTACTGACTCCTTTACTTTAATCACTGGCTAGTCTCCCAATACGGTTTGGTTAAAGGGGAAAGGGAAAAGGGGAAAGGTTTTGAATACATCCTTTACCCAATACCTGCAAACCCATTCTCCAGACCACAAGGAAAATGAAAAATGCTTATCCGAACCGTATTGGCTAGTCTTCATGTTGGAGAAATATACATTGTTTTCCTAAAAAATTATCAAATTCATGAATAAAAAAAAAGCATGGTTATTAACGATGCTGCTTGCAACAATGGTATTGATTAATATCATTCCATATAGCCATTCTCTAAAAGCAGCCTCATCTTTAGGCAAAGACACGCTGACGATGGTTACTTCCCCAGATTATCCACCTTATGAGTTTTATGATACTAAGAATGGTGAGAGGCAAATTGTTGGCTTTGATGTAGATATTGCCAAAACTCTTGCTCAAAAACTAGGATTTAAACTCCAGGTAATAGAATCAGATTTTAATGGATTAATTCCGGCACTGCAAGCAAAGCGGGCTGACTTTGTGATGGCTGGGATGACTCCCACCCCAGAGCGGAAAAAAAATGTTGATTTTTCAATTATTTATTACCAAGCAAAAGATACGATTGTCGCTCTCAAAAATAACAATCTCAGACAGACTAAAGACCTAACTTTTAAAAAAGTTGGGGTACAACTGGGGACTATCCAAGAGCAAAATGCTAAAAAAATTGCCCAAAAAGTTACAGGGATTCAGCTAAAACAACTCAACAAGGTACCAGAAATAATTCAGGAGATCAAATCAGGGCGAATTGATGCAGCAATTGTTGAGGATACCGTTGCTAGAGGATTCGCCCAAGCCAACACAGATTTAGAGTTTAACGTTATTCCCTCAGATGAAGAGAGTGGTTCCGCGATCGCTTTTCCTAAAGGTTCGACCTTCGTGGAACCTTTTAATAAAGCTTTACAACAAATGAAGTCTGAAAAAGAACTAGAAAAATTAGTTACAAAATGGTTTTCGCAAACTACCTCAACCACTACTGTATCTGAATCTCCTGCTAAAGGCGGACTGAATCTAGACTTTACCAGAATTATCCCAGACATCCCCTTTATCCTCAAAGGCATACCTTTGACGTTGTTGTTTACACTTTTGTCAGTATTTCTTGGGTTAATTTGGGGTACAGTTCTGTCTTTGTGTAAAATCACTGCTATCAAGCCCTTCACCTGGCTTGCTAACGCCTACACCTCTGTATTTCGAGGCACGCCTCTGCTGTTACAGTTAGCTTTGGTTTACTATGCCACACCCCAGCTAACAGGTTATGATATCTCGGCTTTAGAAGCAGGGGTGCTAACTTTTACCCTCAACTCAGGGGCTTATATGTCAGAAACCATCCGGGGTGGAATTCAAGCAGTAGATAAAGGACAAACTGAAGCGGCGATGTCTATGGGTGTTCCTTATCGTTTGATGATGTGGGACATAATTTTGCCTCAAGCATTGAAGAACATTCTACCTGCATTGGTGAATGAAACTATTGGGCTGTTGAAAGACTCAGCTTTGGTATCAACAATTGGTGTCGTAGAAATATTACGCAGTGCCCAAATTGTTGGTGCAAACAAGTATATATACTTTGAACCTCTGCTGTTTGCGGGGTTTATCTACTATATTTTAGTTATGGGTCTGACTAAGAGTGCATCCGTTTTAGAAAGGAAGTTAAGAGAAAGTGAGTAAAGCCGTAATTCGGACAGAATTCTTATGTAAATCCTTTGGCAAACTCGACGTACTCAAAGATATTTCCACAGAGATTCACCAAGGGGAAGTTGTTGCGATTCTTGGGCCTTCTGGTTCAGGTAAATCTACCTTTCTGCGGTGCATGAACTTGCTAGAACGTCCCACTAAAGGCAGAATCTATTTTCAAGAGCAAGAAATTACTCATCCCAAGGTCAATATTGCCAAGGTTCGTCAACAGTTGGTGATGGTGTTTCAACACTTTAATCTATTTCCCCACATGACAGTATTGCAAAATGTCACCTATGCACCGATTAAGGTGAAAGGAATAGATCGGCAGTTAGCCGAAAATAAAGGGATGGAACTATTGACAAAGGTGGGTTTAGAGGAAAAAGCAGATATCTTTCCATCCAAATTATCAGGGGGACAGAAACAAAGGGTAGCGATCGCCCGAACTTTGGCAATGTCACCACAGATGATTTTATTTGATGAACCCACCTCTGCTTTAGACCCAGAAATGGTCAAAGATGTACTCCAAGTAATCAAAGATTTAGCTCAAACAGGGATAACAATGGCGATTGTTACTCACGAAATGGGATTTGCTAGAGTTGTGGCTAGTCGCATTATGTTTCTCGATCGAGGGACTTTAGCAGAAGATACTACTCCCAACAAGTTTTTTCAAAATCCTCAGTCCGAAAGGGCCAAGCAATTCTTAGAAAAAATGCTTTAAAGCGATGCGATCGCTGAGATTTTTGAGCAGATTAACCAGATGCCTCTCAATACTTTTCGGGTTTTGGGGGGAAAGGGGAAAGGGAAAGGTTTTAATTCACCTTTCCCCCTTACCCTTTAACCTTTTCCCCAAACCAAATTCTGAGTTTAAAGATGCAAAACCCAAGTAGTATTGCCTCACACCCAGTTACAGCAGATGATATAAATTTAGTGATTTTTCTCATGAGAAAAATCACTAAATATTTAAAGTTCATCCTCCAATAGGAGCAAATCTCTCTAACACATTAATCGTTGGCTCTAATGACTGAGCTTGAAAAAATAGCGTACTTTGCTCAGGAAAAGCAGTCCAATTTTGGTTGTTAGATAAAGGCTCAGAGGCAACAATAACTTGGTTTGGATGCTTGAGTGCGTCATAAGACCAATAAAGAGTAGGCGCTTGTGTGCGATAAGCATAGCGAATTGCTGCAATTGCTGAACCATCACTGACAATTACATTGGTACTAAAGCTGGTGTTGTGTTTTGATGCCAACTCAGTTAATTTTTGAATTGTGGCATTTAATGCTGAGAACAGAGTGTTGTCTGGAGACGATTGCCACATTTCCACTAACAGGGCGAAGATGTGTTCAGAGTCAGTCATGCCTTGAATCAGACGATATGTGGAATCAGAGAGGCTCTCACGTATTGGTCTATAGAGAGTTTCTTGAAAGTTTGATATCTCGCCATTATGCACAAACAACAGTTTCCCACTACGAAATGGCTGACAGTTGCTAATGTCAAGCGATTCACCTGTCCCAGCTAATCGGGCATAACCTACAGTACAAGTAGATTGTATATAGTTGCTCAACTCTTCCAGATTTGTATCGTTCCATAGCGGGATTGTATTTCGGTAAATGAAGGGTTTACCCACTTCGTCGTACCACCCTACACCCACTCCGTCTGCACAAACTACTCCTGATTTTAATTCCAAAGGACTGTAACTTTGTTTGTAGAGCGAATGCTCTTGTTTATACAGCAACTCATCTAATGAGATGGCGTTACCAAGATAGCCAATTAATCTACACATAAAAAAACGAAGTTGCTGAAAGAGTAAGAAAATTTAGTCACAAGCCCCGATAGAAATCGAACCTTTTAACTGGGCAATTATTGCAAATCCTTACTAATTTAACAACTATTTTTTATCTTGTGTATGCTTCAACTATGACTTTAGTCATGGTTTTGTTTATGACTTTTAGAATAAATTTTTGAAAAAAAAGATTTAATAAATTTAGATATAAATAAATAAACTAAAAAATGTTCCAAGCTTATGCAATTCAGTACTAGGCTAAGAGCAGATTCAATCACATAATTTTTCAACTGCATTACTTAGAAATGTTGCCTGCATCGTGTTCATAAGGAAGATCCGAACAACTACATTTGGCCTCATTTTATCATCCTTTGCCTTGACAGCCCACTATCTTTGGATGAATAACTGTACATCATAACGGGCTATTTACTGTGGTGTTGCACTCTTTTAAAAAAGTTTCTGGTAATGACGGACGTAAACACAGATATAGTAATGACCCAAACAAAGGGAAAAGAGCAACAATCCAAAAAATACGTGTATCCTTGATTCCTCGACGTGCCATATCATCATCAAATAAGGAAGTAACCGGAAATATCAAGCACATCAAACAGAAATCGAGACTGATGAGGTGAACAAAAGACCTGTGAAAAAATTGCTGAGTATAATCTTCCCAATTTCCAGCGAGTACTGCATAACTCAGCAAAATAATAGTAGTAACTAAAAGACAAACTCCTGTTGTTCGTTGCTCAATAATTGAAAGCCACCTATCTTTTATTCCATAGAATGCTTGATTAGATTTACGAAAAATAAAGTAAGTAGAAGACAAATTACACCCGTGAAATTTGAGCCGATAAAATAAGGCCAAGCGCGAAAGTTTTGCATTCTGTCATCAGCAAACATTAAGCAAGCATAGATCATAGGCCAAACACCCATCAAGCAAAAGATTGTTGGGATAATAGCGTTAATTTCTCCCCATTGAAGTGTTAAAAGCTTCCATCCTAAAGACCACGTGTCTGATTGATCAACTGGGGCTAGCAAGATAGTATAGAAAACAAATCCTAGCCAAATCAACAAAAGGAATATTTTTCGTACCATAATATTAACAAAATATAAATATACTTGATAGTTTTCCTCAGATTTATAATCTATTTTGCCTAATATCTCTAATAATTTTTTATTTTTAATTGTACAGTCATTCTTAATTTAGCTACTTAGATAAGCTACTTTCATGACTCTTGAGAATGAATTGTTATCGAGTGAACTTTAACTTCAGACATACAAACAATTGCCAGGTTCTATTTAATATCTGTGACATACTTTCATACTCCCCTTCTCTGCAAGACGTTCCGCGAAGGGTTGAGTAAGGCTTTCTCAGTGACTCCTCTATGAGGACATTGGCTGAAGCTCAAAGACCAAGAGACATTCGGTTCGTATCTTTGACCAGCTTCTTAAGATATTATTAAGCTACGGTTAAAAAACTTTAATAGTTGTAATATTTAAAATCAAAAGTTATCTTGCTCTAGTTGCTAAATCACTCCGGAGAAAGAACAACAGAGATTGTAGAAAAGGTTAGATGTAATTTGACAACACCTTTTAAACCTTAGTTTATGCCGCAAAATTTTTTGATATCAGTCGAGGAAAAAGAAAAAATATTTCATACAGAACTAGTCAAATACGGTGTGGAATATGAACAAGCTAGAAAAGCAGCACAAATTTTAGCTAGTAGTCAACCAGATGAGCTTTTATCACAACAAGATAGACAAATAGTTACACAAGTATGTAACAAGTGGTCAGCAGAGCGTAAACGCTACAAACGCATTACATCTGTTGTAGATTCTTGAAGGGGGGCGATAGTGGAATTCGAGGCAATGCTGCACAGGTGATGAAGACGCTCGGAGTAAGGTATTGGCGAGAAAACTGCCTTCATGAAAGCGCGATGCGATCGCCCAGAAAACGGGGGCGATCGCACCTATCCATCTTCAAATAGCTCTTTGTCGCACATGTCGCCCATCAAATCCTTGCTTAATCCAACTCAGACATTCATATTCGGATGTGAATAATTTTGGAGCTGCAATATTATTCAATAACTCTGGTGGGTAATGGTCATAAAAATATTTGTTTCCTTCTTGGCAGATGATAATCAAATTGTTTCGATAAATGTAGCGAGACTTAAAACTATCCCCTTGATGAACAAACTCTGCATTTTTATCAATATGTTCTTTAGCAATATCAACGATATTACTACTGGTATTTCCATAAATACCTGCTGGGTTTTCTGCTTTATGAAATTGGCTTTTTCTACCAATTTCAGATAGTAATCTATAGGAATAAATCTCGTAGTTATCCACCTTGCCAAAAACAAATGGAATTATGAGATATCCTTTGTATGAGACTGAATTTTCATAAAGAAGACGACTCATCTCAACCTCCTTTGGTAGAACTGCGCTTAAAAAATTTGCTTTAACAGAAAAGTATTACAACACCAATTATCTACTGAATATAATCACCATAAACTGAGTTGATTGGGGGGATACTCAAGGTTATTCCAAGGTAGGGGTGGAACTTGTGTATTACTCTGTTCCAATAGCTGTTGGAAGTGACGGGCTGTGCTGGGCGATCGCGCTTCTATTGGACAATGAACAAAGAAATAAATTCGCACTCCCATTTGTAACCATTGCTGAATCTGCCTCACCCACTCTTCCATAAACGGCTGATTCACTGATAAATTTGGATGAGAAATAAATCGAATCAGAGTAAAAGGTGCTGTCAGACTCAATTGCAACGGTAATTTAGGTTTACGCCGTTCCGATTGCAACTGGGGGTCATCATCTCCAGTGTAGATCGGGCGCGAGTCTAACAGTACCCTTCCCACACCTAGCTTTTCTAAAAGTGCTGTCAAATTATTAGCATGGGATTCTCTGAACCAATCAGGATGACGAACTTCCAGCGCTAAGGGTGCTTCTGTACGCGGCCAAGCTTCCAGAAAACTGGTCAAATCGTCAAGTAATACAGGTGCATAACTGGGTGGTAACTGGGCAAATATTGGGCCAAGACGTTTACCTAACGGGCGCATATCTTCCAAAAATTTTAAAGCAGCCGGAATATACGGTTGTAGCAGTCCTTGATGGGTAATATCTCGCGGTAATTTTAGACAAAATTCAAAACCTGCTGGTGTTTCGGCAGCCCAACGGATTACAGTTTCTTGGTTAGGCACGGCATAAAAAGTGGTGTTACCTTCTACAGTGCTGAAGCGACGACTGTAAAGATGGAGAAAATCAGCAGCGCGAGTACCTTGAGGATAGAGTTCGCCCACCCAACTTTTATATGCCCAAACAGCACAACCGATAAAAAAGTTCACAGAGCCAAAAAGCCTTAAAGTATCATATTCAATTTTACAGCCAGTTTGTAATTATAGATGAGGCTATAGGACTCATATTTGATTTCTGAAAAAATTCAGTACAACTCAAAGAGGTTTCTTGACTATTGACTATTGCCTATTGCCTATTGCCTCTTACCTCTTACCTCCTACGCAAATAATTTCATTAATCAAACCGGATTCCTATAGTACCGCTTTGTGTAATTATTCAGGAGTGCTGAGTGCTTTTTCGGTAATTCGTAATTACCATTGCATAAATTTTTTAGACATTCTAGATTGGTGGTTTATTTATGCCGTACTTTACTATGTCAGATTCCCGAATTCAAAATAGTTCATACTAATAGATTTGAAAGTTTTAATACTTCCAAAATGGTTAGTGTATGAACTTAGATAGGACTTACGCATCAATTACGAAATGTAGGGGCAATTCATGAATTACCCCTACAAATTAGATTTTTTTTAAAGCTAAGAGTTTGTTGTTTTTAGCTTTGAAAAGACTTAGCGACACTGACGATATTTGACATGATAAACCAACCCTCGGTGGGCGAGATCAAAGGAATCAACAGTTGCCATTCCTCTACCACTGGCTGTCATCGCAGCATTCACTCGCATATTTACACTATCACCACAACGTGACCAAACATCAGCTACAGTCACTAATTGATCGCGGACGTTGTAATCACGTTCACCATTAAATGTCCGAGAAAAAACAGGGCCACGCTGGCCAGCAAAAAAGTACTCTGCTCTTAGTCTGCCAGTTGTGTCAGGAGCAACATAGCCCCGATAATCAGCATCGTAGAGAGAAATTTGAAAGCCTTGGGGGACTTGAATCGGAATACTTAAGTTGCAGTTTTTGCGTCTTTCTTCTGACTTGTTTCCTACAGCTATAAACTTATCAAATAGAATACTTAGCTCTTGACCATCGGGACTGACACTTACACTAGCAGATCCTTCAGGGCAGCCATTACCACCATATTCTGCGCCGACAATTTCCACTTTGTCGTTAGCAAAAGCAGGACCGACAGAAGCTGTTATCAATGTAGCCGCAGCCAGAGAAGATTTGATAAAGTTGATAGATGTTGTCTTGAGATTTTGGTTATTCATAACTCACCTGTTTTGAGTATTTTGGATAGTGTTAGTTCCAAATTGGTTGCGGTTGATTACGGAAAATCGCTCGTTAAAAAAACAGTATCAACCATATTTAAATGGGAAATAAACCCATGTATAACTTATAACTATTAGATGGTTTTTTGATATGGATAAAGAATCTACAATAAACTTATTTTCGGTAAAATAATCAACGGATTAATTAGGCAAGTATAAATTTGCCAACTAGATTAATTCGCTCAAAAAAGTCGAAATACAGGCTATTAAAGCCATTATCGACACCTCAAAGCTATCGAAAAGTTATCTATTTAACTTACCGAAGCTACATCTGCATATTGAGTTTAGGTAACTAGAATTGAACTGAATTACTTCTAGAAGTCTCTAAAGTAAATTCAGTATCGTGATTTAGAATAAATACGTAATTGATCTATGGCTGCTGAATAAAAGACAAAACCTTTCCTCACTAAATAAAATATTTAGCAGTCTACAATTAACGATATTTTTTCTTGAATTAATTCTAATTTTTGACTTCTAACTTCTTAGTCAAACCTTAGAGATTTAATCTGTACTTGCTTAATGACTAAAGATTTTATATTGTGTTCCCGTAAAACTGACTAGGCGATCGCAATTTATGATTTAACCGCAAAGCAACGGCACAGCATTACTTATGCGTGTCAATCTAAGTACTTATACTAAAAAGGAGGCGATCGCAATTGATTATTTAACCGTAAAGCAAAGTAACAGCATTACTTATGCGTGTTAACTTCGGTACTTCCACTAAAAAATCGGTTGCGAACCTGTGCCACCTTACTCTGTGTCCTAGCGAACCTCGGTTATTGATAAATTGAACCATCAGGCATAATTGCCCCTGCTAAGTTAGTGCCAACTAGTTTAACCAGAAGGCGCTCACCAGAGCGAATCCGCGCTCCCGTCAAGTCGGCTCCTCGCAAGTCGGCTCCACTGAGATCGGCTCCAATCAAATTAGCAGCGCGTAAATTCGCCTCTCGGAGATCGGCTAAAAGGAGGTTTGCCCGAAATAAATTTGCTTCAGATAAATTCGCCCCTCTGAGGTTGACTTTGTGCATAAAAGTGTCACTAAGATTAGCGCCGCTCAAGTTGGCATAACTCAAATTTCTGCCAGATAAGTCTTTGTTGCTCAAATTTGCCCGACTGTAGTCTTTGCCACTCAAGTCTGAGTTTTGCTTTGGTGGTGGCTGGGTTGGCTGAGATGATGTTTGGTATTGAGGTGATGGTGTTTGGTATTGAGATGATGGTGTTTGGTATTGAGATGATGGTGAAGGTGAATTAGATGTGGTTTGATGTTTGGTTTTTAGAGAACGCAACTTTTCACGAGCTTCATTTATGGCTTTCAGCTTGTCTTGTGCTTTCTGCTGTAAACGGAGATTGTCTTTAGGAATGCGATCGGGATGCCAAACAAAGACTAAATCTTTGTAAGCCTGGTTCACTTCGTCAAGTGTTGCCCCAGGCTCTAATTCCAAAACTCTATAGTACCGCTCCAGATCGCTCATACGATATTTTCGTGGACAATCAACTTAATTATGAGTGATGGAGCCATGTATTCGCTGCATCATTTGTTATTGATCGTGGGGCATTGGGCATTGGGCAATAATCGTCTCTTCCTGCCTCCCCTGCCTCCCTTCTTCCCCTCTTCCTCATCTCCCCATCTCCCCATTTCTCCATCGTGCGATCGCTCTCAAATATGCTCCAACTGGAATCTGATAAATTTCAATCACAATCCAAACAATAATTGATAAATGTGATAAAAAAGTTAATATCGTCCATATATATGGTGTCCAGGTAATGGGTTCCTTCAGATTAGCAGGAAAATAGTAAGCTACTATGCCAATTAAACTAGTGGGAAGAATTACAAAAACTGCTGCTGCTAGTCCATAACCCCAACCTAATTCCACACCTTCTAACTGGCCTTCTATCCAACTAAACCCATTCCAACGCCAAGTTAGGGGTGGTTGTCTAGAAGGCATCTTGATTTGCTGTAGTTCTAAGTTGACTGTAAAAATCTCTTGACAAAAGTCACAAGCCATAGCTTCCATCAGTGGCATGTGAGAAATCTTACCTATCCGACAGACTGGGCAGGGGTAAGCTCCATAATAGTCGAAAGATTGGGCTAAGATTTTGGAACTAGGCATAATCAAAGTGATGATCCTAAAAAGTTGATCTGGTCAATGAGGGCTTGGGTAAGAATAATCTATGGCGATTGTCAATTATCTGCAATAAACTAACTTTCGCAAGATCAGGTCATAAGTCAGGAGAATTATATATTTTAACTTTTCAATCCTGATTTAAACTTCTGATAGACGGAAGTCACCGCGTAGAATCCTCGCTGATTCACATGATTTGGTTGGATTCTATTCAATAGAGAATGTCTTTACATTCTTTTTCACCAGATGTCTAATGACAAGCAACTAATATTTCACTACACAATTAGAACAAAACGTGATTTTGAATTTTGCAAAGCTTTACTAGTCTGGCTCCCCACAGTTGTACTGAGTCTATCGCTTTTTTATAATTTGTGGAGGTCTTGACACCGCCGACTCTTGCTGATAATGTTACCTTAGATAGGTATAGTTTTTATGTTTTCCAGCAAAAGCCCCGTAAATGCTTAATACAAATTCCTACTTTTATTTTTGGTTTAGGGTGGTTCACCGGGAGTGAATCGAGTTTCCTTACGGAAACCGCCCGGTGAACCGCAGAGCGAACTCTGCGGTTTTTGTTGTTTTAAGGAGACTTTCATCGTCATGACTTATTTCAGTAGCTGGTTTTATGGCTTTTACTTTTGGCCCAGAATAGGTTCCGGGTAAATAGCGTCATGTCGATGAATCAGAACGCGCCCGGAACCTTTAAAAGTTCCGGGCTTTTTTGTTGTTATCGCAGACTGGGAAAGAAATTTCCTAATCCCCAATCCCCAATACTTAACTTTTCAGGAAAATGAAACCATGATTAATGCCAAACTTGCTGCACAATCCCATCTAAATCACCAGACAATCGTTAAAATCTCAGAAGAAGTCGCTTTCGGCGGTGAAGAACTAGTAATTATCGGCGGCCCCTGCACTGTTGAAAGCTTAGAACAAATGGAGATAGTCGCCCAAACGTTATCTACTGCATCGGTACAGGCTTTGCGTGGCGGTGTCTACAAACCCCGCACATCTCCCTACGCCTTCCAGGGTATGGGAGAGTCAGGATTGGAGATTTTGGCAAGGGTGCGATCGCATTACAATATGCCGGTTGTCACTGAGGTTATGTCAATTTCCCAAATTGAAGTAGTCGCTGCCCACGCTGATATGCTTCAAGTTGGTAGCCGCAATATGCAAAACTTCGACTTGCTCAAAGCTTTAGGACAAGCTGGGAAACCGATACTACTCAAGCGTGGTTTAGCAGCGACAATTGAAGAATTCGTTATGGCTGCTGAATATATTCTCAGTCACGGGAATCCTGATGTGGTGTTGTGTGAAAGAGGTATCCGCAGCTTCGATGATTACACTCGCAACGTCCTAGATTTAGGAGCAGTGGCAGCACTCAAGCAAATAACTCACCTGCCTGTAATTGTAGATCCTTCCCATGCCGTCGGCAAACGGGAGTTGGTAGCACCTGTGGCTAGGGCTGCGATCGCTTGCGGTGCTGATGGATTAATTATTGAATGTCACCCAGAACCAGAAAAATCTGTTTCTGATGCCCGTCAAGCACTTTCTTTAGAAGATATGGTGCATTTAGTTGATAGTTTAAAGCCTGTAGCTACAGCCGTTGGGCGCAGTATATCAGAAGCGATCGGGGCGGGTTTGTCACCTGCCCCAATTTTTTGTGCTGCTTAAATTTCAGTTGAGGGCGTAGTTTACCGCACTTCGACAGGCTCAGTGACCACCGTAGGCATCGCTTGTATATCTGAATCCAAAGATTTCTTTTGGCTTAAAGACAAACAGCGATCGCCTTCGTAAAATAAAGTTACTTTAGGCTATTCTATTTTTGCGACACAGCCCCATATATTAATAAAATCATAATGGCTTCATACCAAAGTCACAAGGACTTAGTACAAAAGTCACAAGTGTTTAACAACAATTTCTCTCCAAAAGGGGTAGGCGAAAAAAGCAATTATTAGTACACTAATGTTTAGTTTAGCTAATATTATGCTTTCCTAATTAGAATTAATCGCAACCAACCATTTTGCGGAAAATGCGATGTCTAATGACAAGCTAGTACGTATCTGTGCTTTCCCTTTCCCCTAAATTGTTGATATGCGCTGTTTAGCCTCTGTTCAGACGATAAAGCTTTCATCTTCTGCTCAAATTGTTCCTCGCTTTCAGAGCATTATTCAAAGAGGGCGGTTCTCGCTACTTATGTTAAGTCTAGCCTATTTGTGTAGTGCCTGTAATGCTTCCGATGCCCAATCAAGTGGCAAAGAAGCAGGAAAAAAACGAGCAGTGCCAGTGGTGGTTGCCACTGCAACTCAAAAAACGATTCCAATACAGCTAGCGGCTACTGGAACGGTGGAAGCATATTCTACAGTATCTGTCAAGTCTCAGGTGGGCGGACAACTTATTGGCGTTTATTTTCAACAAGGGCAGAACGTTAAGAAAGGTGACTTGTTATTTAAAATTGATTCCCGTCCTCTGCAAGCCGCGCTGATGCAAGCCAATGCTACTAAAGCTAAAGATTTAGCTCAGGTGAAACAGGCACAGGCAAACGTATTGAAAGCGATCGCCCAAGTGAACCAGGCAAAAGCAAATGTAGTCAAGGATAAAGCCCAGGCAACAAATGCAAATGCACAAGCTCAACGTTATAGTACTTTGCTCAAGCAAGGGGCAATCAGTAAAGAACAGGCTGAACAATATCAAACCAGTGCTAATGCTCAACAGGCGACAGTAAATGCAGATCAAGGTGGAGTAGCAAATGCTCAAGCAGCAGTGGCGGCAGCCCAAGCAGATGTCCAAAATGCCTTGGCAGCAGTAGCATCAGATGAAGCTGCGATCGACAATGCTAGAGTTCAACTTTCGTACAGTTCCATCTACTCACCAATTGCCGGACGCACAGGCAGCCTAAAGCTAACTCAAGGAAATTTGGTACAGGCGAATGCCACCGATCCGCTAATTACAATCAGCCAAATTCGCCCGATTTACGTCAACTTTTCCATTCCCCAGCGACTGCTGGCAGACATCAAAAAATATAGTGCTAATAACGGCAAGTTAGAAGTCGATGCCTTACCTCCTAAAGATGCAGGACATCCGGTACGAGGCGAACTCACCTTTGTTGATAATGGAGTCAATACCCAAACAGGCACAATTCAACTTAAGGGTACTTTTGCCAATGCTGACGAGCGCTTGTTTCCAGGACAGTTTGTCAATGTAGTACTCAAACTCAGCGAAGAACCAAATGCGATTACTGTGCCTTCTCAGGCGGTACAAAGTGGACAACAGGGACAGTTTGTGTATGTAATCAAACCTGACAAAACAGCAGAAATGCGTCCAATTATCGTTGGCGACACCGTTGGGAACGAAACAGTGATTAAGCAAGGGTTGAAATCAGGTGAACAAGTAGTCACTGATGGACAATTCAACCTAGTGGCTGGTGCCGCAGTCCAAGTGAAACCGGAAGTAGGAAGCAGAGGAGCAGGGGGAGCAGGGGGAGCAGGGGGAGAAAGATAAACTCCTTACTTAGCAGGGGTAAATGCCTGCTACCGCTAACAGTACTCCTTAATCCTTTACAGACGCGATTAATCGCGTCTGTACTCAGCACTGGCTCAACCTTAGCTATCCGCTAACAGCACTTATTTAAGGGAACGCGATGAACATTTCCGAGCTATTTATCCGGCGTCCAATCATGACGACTCTAGTTATGGTTGGTATTTTGATATTTGGGCTGATCGGTTATCAACAGCTACCCGTCAGCGACCTACCCAATGTAGATTATCCAACACTCCAGGTAACGGCTAACCTGCCTGGAGCTAGCCCGGAAACTATGGCTGCCTCAGTCGCAACCCCATTAGAGCAGCAGTTTTCGAGCATAGCGGGATTGAGTTCGATGAACTCTACCAGTTCTTTGGGTACTACACAACTGACGCTGCAATTTGACCTCAATCGGGATATCGACGGCGCAGCCCAAGATGTGCAATCTGCTATTTCTAAGGGAGCGAAGCAGTTACCGACTAATATGCCTAATCCACCATCTTACCGAAAGGTAAATCCGGCGGATCAGCCAGTTCTCTATATCTCCCTGAATTCGTCTGTTCTGCCCCTGTCAACTGTAGACAAGTATGCTGAAACATTGCTAGCACAACGTCTATCAATGGTGGATGGGGTAGCGCAAGTGCAGGTGTACGGCTCCCAAAAGTATGCGGTACGAATTCAGGTTGACCCCGAATCGCTGAGTGTCAAGGGAATAGGAATTGATGAAGTAGCTGATGCGATCGCTAACGGAAATGTCAATCTACCTACCGGGACACTTTACGGTCAACAGCAGAATTCTACCATCCAAGCAAACGGTCAACTCAACGATGCCGCTAGCTATCGTTCCCTGAATGTAGCTTATCAAAACGGCGCACCAGTGCAGCTAGGTGAACTAGGTCAAGTCCTAGACAGCGTGGAAAATGATAAGATTGCGAGTTGGTATTTTCCTGTCAAGAAGGAGAGTAAGGGAGCAGGGGAGAAATCTAAAATCGTTCGACTGAGCGAAGCCGAAGTCCAAAATTCTGGAGTGCGGGCGATCGTTTTGGCAATTCAGCGCCAACCGGGAACTAATACTGTTCAGGTAGTAGATGCAATTAAGAAACTGCTACCCAGCTTCCGTACACAGATTCCGGCGGCTGTGAACATGGATATTCTCTACGATCGCTCCCAGTCAATTCGCGAGTCGGTGGATGATGTACAATTCACGCTGTTGCTCACCATCGCTCTGGTGGTGCTGGTAATCTTTCTGTTTCTCCGCAATATCTCTGCGACAGTCATTCCCAGTTTGGCAGTACCGCTTTCGATAGTAGCGACCTTTGGGGTCATGGTACTACTGGGCTTCTCCCTCGATAACCTATCGCTGATGGCGTTGACTCTTTCTGTAGGTTTCGTGGTTGATGATGCCGTAGTCATGCTGGAAAATATTGTCCGCCACATGGAAATGGGCGAAAGCCGCATGGAAGCAGCCTTAAATGGTTCTAAAGAGATTGGTTTTACTATTTTATCAATGACCATCTCTTTGGTAGCAGTATTTATCCCGATACTGTTCATGGAAGGAATTTTGGGGCGATTATTCCGCGAGTTTGCTGTTACCATCAGCGTTGCCATCTTGGTATCTGGCGTAATTTCCCTCAGCTTAACGCCAATGCTTTGTTCGAGATTTTTGAGTCCACCTCATCACGAGCAAGAGGATAAGAGAGCAGAGGAAGTAGAGGAAGTATGGGAAGCAGGGGAAGATGAAGGAGAAATTCTCAATTCTCAATCCAAAATTCAAAATCGTTCGACTGAGAGACTTGTACTGAGCGTTCGCGTAGCGTCTCGTAGAGAAGTCGAAGTAAGCCGAAATCCAAAATCCAAAATTCAAAACTTTAACCGTCGTCTCTACAACTTTTCAGAAAATATTTTTAATGTGATATTAGGCGGATACGATTGGAGTTTGAAGAAATCACTCAAGTATCACCGCACAACAATGGTGATTTCGGGAGCGATTCTTGTAGCAACAGTGTATCTATTTATAATTGTACCGAAAGGTTTTGTTCCCAACGCAGATGTTGGACAAATTACGGCAACAACTCAGGCATCAGAAGATATATCCTTTGATGAAATGGTAAAACATCAACAGGCTGTAGCTGCGATCGCTTATCGCGATCCGAATGTCGATTCCATTAACTCCAGTGTCGGAGCTGGCGGCCCTAATGCTTCCGCCAACGCTGGCAGAATTTTAATCGAACTCAAGCCTCGTTCTCAACGCCGTCTCAGTGCTGATGAAGTTGTGCAAGAACTTCGACCGAAGTTATCAGTTGTGCCTGGAATTAAGGTATTCTTACAAAATCCCCCAGCGATTAATGTTGGTGGACAACAAACAAAAGCACAGTATCAATTTACTCTGCAAACTCCCAATATTCAGGAACTTTACCAGTACGCTCCAGCTTTAGAAGAGAAATTGCGATCGCTCTCAGATTTACAAGATGTCAACAGCGATTTGCAAATTAAAAATCCGCAAATAAAAGTAGACATCAACCGCGACCAAGCTTCGGCTCTAGGTTTGACTGCCAATCAAATCGAAACTGCTCTGAGTAATGCCTATGGCACTCGCCAAGTTTCCACCATTTACGCCCCCGATAGCCAGTACCAAGTAATTATGGGCGTGGAACCAAAATATCAGCAAAATGCCAATGCTCTAGATTTACTTTCAGTTCGTGCCCCTAGTGGACAACTTGTACCTCTCAATGCTGTAGCAACCTTGAGCAAAGATGTGGGCCCTTTGACTATCAACCACAAAGGGCAACTTGCATCTGTTACCTTCTCCTTTAACCTGAAGCCAGGAGTTTCACTCGGTAACGTCACTGGGAAAATTGAGGAACTCGCCCGTCAAACACTTCCACCGACTATTAGTACAGGCTTCCAAGGTTCAGCGCAAGCATTCCAGTCATCGATTCAAGGTTTAGGACTGCTACTACTAGTTGCCATCTTCGTGATTTATATCGTGTTGGGAATTCTCTACGAGAACTTCATTCACCCACTGACAATCCTTTCTAGCTTACCCTCTGCTGGATTTGGGGCAATACTGACGCTGTTGCTGTTTCAAGTTGACTTGAATATTTACGCCTTCGTGGGGATTATCCTGCTGGTTGGCATTGTCAAGAAAAACGGCATTATGATGGTTGACTTTGCAATTATTGCCCGTCAAAATGGCAAAACCCCCTATGAAGCTATCTATGAAGCCTGCTTGGTAAGGTTTCGCCCAATCATGATGACGACAATGGCAGCACTTATGGGTACACTACCCATCGCCCTCGGTTTGGGAGCCGGAGCAGATACACGCCGCCCCCTTGGTTTAGCAGTAGTTGGGGGATTAGTGTTCTCGCAGTTTCTCACACTTTATTTAACGCCCGTTTTCTACACTTACATGGAGTCTTGGCAAACAAAGCTCAAAAAACGCAGTTGGCGCAAACAGTCAGCGTAATTCGTAATTAACGCTATGTGCAACTTTGAATCACACCCAACCTGTCCTATCAGATATCCCTTTCCTTAGTAAAGCTGTGTATACACAAATCAAATTACCCCCCTTAATCCCTCAATCTGTCAGGCAGAAACAGTAAATTTAGTTCCCTCCCCAATACATACGGGGAGGGTTAGGGAGGGGTAAAACTTATGCTTAAACCAAGATGATTAATATCGTATCCGGCTGATTAGTTATAATTTCCGCATCTGTGCAAAACCCGAAAACCCTTTCTTTCGCTGCTCCCTGCCCCACTTCGGCTACGCGGAAATCGAGCGACTTGCACTGAGCGGCGCCGAAGTGAGTCGAGATTCAGTGACCACCTGCCCCCTGCTCCCTTGCAGTCTTAATGATAAGTCTTTAACCGGACACGATATAAACTGTTTCAGACTTGTGTGTACACCGTAGAGGGACAGACAAAATACTAAAAATAAGACTGAAAATATTGATTGGTATAATTAAATACGGTTTAGTTAAGGCTAAATAACTAAAACTGGCGTAGGTTGGGTAAGGCTTACGCTCAACCCAACCTACTATTTTTATTAACCCACGCGTATTGAGGTATAGTTTTGAAGTAAAGTATATTTGCGGGTAAAGACTTAAACCCGACCTCGGAGAAACTGCGCCATTTCGTTAGGAGTTGGTGACATTTCTAAAGCAGTCTCTTCAGTAATACGGCCATTTTGATAGAGATTGAGTAACGACTGATTCATCGTAATCATGCCGTCAAAGCTAGCTTGTTTCATCAACTCGCCAATTTCATCATACTTACCATCTTTGATCCATTCTTTAATAGCCTCAGTATTGATCAGCACATCGTGGAAAGCAGCCCGCTTCCCGTCAGTTGTGCGACACAAACCTTGAGCAATTACTGACACTAAAGACTCAGAAATTGCCACGCGCATCGCATCCTGTTCGTCACCAGAGTAGAGATTGAGAATCCGCTCAATAGTTTTGACAGCGCTATTGGTGTGCAGGGTTCCCATGACTAAGTGACCAGTCTGAGCGGCTTTTAGGGCGGTGTTCACTGTTTCCTTATCCCGCATTTCGCCCACTAGAATCAAATCTGGATCTTCCCGCAAAGCTGCTTTCAAAGCGTTGTCAAATTTCCGGGTATGCATTCCCACTTCCCGTTGTTTGACTAAAGACTTGCGGCTTTGATGGATAAATTCTATCGGGTCTTCAATGGTGATGATATGCTTGGCCATCTCCTTGTTGATGTAGTCAACCATCGCTGCCATTGTGGTGGACTTACCAGAACCAGTGGGCCCAGTCACCAAAATTAAACCTTTGTGATGATGGCAAATATCCCGGAAAACTGGCGGTAAATTCAACTGTTCCATAGTTAAGATTTTCAGTGGAATCAACCGCAAGACCATTGCAGGCCCTCTAAGAGTTCCAAAAACATTAATCCGCACGCGAGCAAAATCATATTGAGTTGCTCCGTCAAATTCTAAATGTTCTTCAAAGCGCTGAATTTCCCCCTCACTCATCACCTCCCGCAACCAACTCATAAAAGCTTCTTTATCTGTTTCTGGATAATCCATTGATTGAATTTCTCCTCGACTGCGGAAGCGGGGTACTTCACCTACACCTAAGTGCAAGTCAGAATATCCATGATCGTAAGCTTCTCTAATTAATTTCTCTAAAGTGGGCCCCGCACTGCTGCTTTGAGGGCGAACTGAACTAGGTATTGGCGGTGGACTACCCGGACGATGACCTGCAACAGGCGGATTAGTACTTCTATCCATTGACATATCCAGTGTTTGCGTCATCTGCCTCTGCGTACTAAAGGTTGGGGTTGGTGGCGGTGGCGGCGGCATTGGTGGCAGGTTACGTCCAGCAGCAGAGTTAGTATTTAATGGAGACTGTGATTCTGTCATATATCTTCACATTTGGCAGTTAAAAAGTTGAATTAATGAAAAGTCAAGTCACTTGCTTCGATGACTTTTGGAGAATGCTTGCCTGCGAGCTTTAGCGGTAATGTAAGGCGATTGAAACTTAAGAACCACGGTCAATCCATTCCATCCACCTCAGTTGGTATCTTTTTTTCCTGAGATTCCACTACTCAGAATATTTTGATAAATTATTTAACCTATCTAAACTGGTTTAACACACGCAAGGACTAAAAACACCTCAGCAAATACACGCTGGTCTAAAAGTATTTTTCAGTACTTGCTGTTTAAAGTAAATATTCTCATGGCTTAGATGAGAAATTTATCTCAGGTATGGGCACGAATTGCCAGCAATTAACAGCATAAATACTAGCAGATCATTTATTCAGCCCATTTAGGAATTATGAGAGCCGCTACGAATTTTTATAAGAAATATTAAGTTCAATAGGAGTGATATCTTGGGGATCAAGGTTAAAAGCTCATACCTTTTAGGTTCTATACCTGAAGATAGATGCAGCAAAGAAGTATTTTTAATAGATGTAAAGTTGAGTTTATATCCATAATTACAAAAGATTAACTGTAAACTTTAGTAAATAAATGCTCATTTTTCCGATTAGTTTTTATATACTGAATTTCACTGAGAGAATTCAGTTTACTCGCAAAAAACGAGATATGACTGAAATTAAAATATGCTGTGTTTTTTAGGAGGAAAAGTCATGGTTTCTGCTCAAAGCTCTAATCTAGGAAAGACCTACTCCTTGTTGATGATTAAAAGCTTTTTAATATGGACTTTTACATTAGCAGTATGCTTGTTGGTTGTGGGTTTTCCACTAGTTGTCTTGATGGCTACCGTGGGATGTCTTTTGTCGATTATTCTGCAATCTGTGATGCCTGTGAGTGCGGTTTTGCTTGTAGCAAGTGCTTTAATCATGTTTAATGTCATGGCAGTTGTATTAGCTGCGGGCGTGCTAACTCTTAAAGGAGTTCATCCTAGTGAAGTTAAATGGTTAAGCTGGCTGCATGGAGAGGCAGACCAAATGCAGACTACTGTTTACGCTGCTTGTCCTCTAACTTGTGAGATTAAGTAGTCATTACAGGTGAATTAGACAAACAGTGCGTCTGCCCGGTTAAGCCGGGTTTTTTCATTTGTAAGATCAATCAGTTTTTATTTAGCTTTTGAACCTTAAGTTTCAAGTTTGGTACTTAAAACAGCTAGATAAATACTGTATTCCTCCTGCGCCCTGCTTTATTAAACTAAGGTGATTGATTTAACACCCACTTCAACCACTGTCTAAAGGAACTTATAGTATTCAACCTTTGAACTCCAGGCGCACGGGCGGCGGCGAGTCCATCAACGGCGACTAATGCAGCGTATTGCAAGCCCAAGAAACTATCAACTGCGGCATAAGGTCCACCTAAAGTAATCGCCCCAGCAGCATACATTTGACCTCGATCGCTACGCATTTCTACTAATTCAAAATTGTTCGCTACAGTCAATCGCCCCAGATGATTCACTGGTAAATTGTAATGTTTCACCAAATCTGCCAGCAGGGGATTGGCATCTACTTTGGCATCCAGTCCAGTAGCATCAACAATAAAGTCAGCTAGCAATTTAATTTCCCCAAAGCTTTGCTCTCGGATACGGGTAATAGTGCGGTTTTGGGGATCTCGTTCCACATCCAGCACCTCGCCGAAGGTAATCTGATACCAGCCTTCGCTTAACCCTTGAGCAGTAATTTCCTGCCAGTCGTGGCGGTCGGCGGTGGTAGTTCCACCCCAGTCTGCTAGTAAACGTTTGCGTTCATCGGGAGTGGCTTTTTCTAACATTGCCCGAAGTTCGCCGCCCCAACAGGCTTTCGGCCAGTTAAAGGGTTGAAATTCGTAATGATTTTTGACTAGGCGCGTGGCTCTTTGAAATTTGTTGCCTTGGGGTTTAGGCGATCGCATTAAATGCAAAACTGAAATATTCCGATTTCGCTTTCTAGCTTCATAAATGCGTTGCACAATCCGTGAAGCGACAATTCCCCGCCCCCGAATCAATACCGTACCACCATGTTGCTCTAGTTGCTCATAAACATGATCGTGAGCTTCATAAGCATTGACTACAGATTTAAAGTCTTGATATTTTTCTCTATAAGCTTGCAAATCTGGCAGGAACTGAATTGCTGGATATCCAGTAGCTAAATGTAAATAACGACTAATTAAAAAAGCATAATTTCCTGGGCTGCGAGAATAGCCTACACAATATCTGCCATCATCAGTTTTGCGAATTACCCTAACTCGCCCATAGCGATAAATTTGATTCCAGCCAATGCGCTTCGTCTCCCGGTCTATAGAATCAAAAACATTACCTGCACGAGGAGTATAAGTTTCTGCAAATGTTGGTTCAGCAAACACTTGCCACAAATACTTGAATGCTGACTTCATCTCTCCCTTGGTGAAATCATGCCAAGCCTCACGCAAGGCATAACTAGGCCAACCCCAAATATTATCAGGACAAGAGTCAGAATTAGAACGCAGTCTTTCGTATAAGGGAATTTGCGAATTCAAACAAAGGCGCTTGTAACGAGCATAAGGTTCCGCCTCTAATCCCAAAGCGACAATTTTTTCAGCACGTACACCACTAATTCGCAGCAAATCAGTCCATAAAAAGCTACCCAATCCCGCTCCGATCGCGAGATAATCGGATTCTTCTACTGGCAATCCTGTAGCATGAAGTGCTTGCACAGCTACTTTTTGTGCCTGAAACGCTAATGGTGGAAAATTATTTGCCACGGGTGTTAGCGGCTGGGCTACAGGCAAGCTGGGGTCTGGGCGATTGGTATTTGCGTTGAAGTGAATCGTTGAAGGGGGGCTAGTATCTGGTGCAGAGGCGTTAGCAGCAAATGTCACTGCGATCAGATATGGGCCAATTTGCAATGTATCACCATTAACTAAGATACTGCGCGTTTGTGGTTGACCATTGACATAGACACCGTTAACGCTGCCTTGATCAATCACCACTAAATGGTCTTGTTCCCAGTCAATTAAGGCATGGTAGCGAGAGACTTCGTTACTGTTGAGCAGCATCCGAGAAACCCGCACTCCCCTAAGTTCAGCAGGTAAGCGAGCAAATTCCCGACCAAAAGCGATCGGCATATTCAACCTCGGTTCTCGCCGTTCACCCGTCGCTGGTTCTTCCCAACTCAATTGGATTTGTAAATCATTAGTCATTGGTTATTGGTCATTAGTCATTGGTCATTGGTCATTGGGAAAGAGGAGGCAAAAGTTCTTTAATTTTGAATTTTGAATTTTGAATTTTGAATTGATTTCTCCCCTACCTTACTTCTCAACTACCCGGTGCTACTAGTACACTCACAGCCGCAGCTAAAGATGTCCCACACCAACGACAGCCAATTTGTAGATTCTCGCCTGGGGAAACTTTATGACATTTGGGGCATTCTAAGCCATAAACTCCTGGCGGTGGTGCGGGGGGTGTTGGTGGATGGTGATGATGTCCGATATGTACTGGTGGATGGGGTGGTAACAAAATTGTTGCTGGTATGTTACCCGTAGAAACGCTAGTAACGTTGAGTATTATTTGTCCCAAAGAGATACTACTGCCCTGAGTTAAAGGCATTTCACCTTGGACTAATTGCCGTCCATCGACAACGGGGGGATTCTGCGATCGCAAATTCCTGATATAAAAACGCTGTTGCTGGTGATGAAAAAATATTTCAATGTGCAGACCAGACACAGTAGGATGACTCAGAACAATATCGCACCGGAGGGGGTCACGACCGATGCGGACAGTACCAGGATTATGACTTGGCTGTTGTTCGTAAATATTCTGAGTTTTATCTTGGCCTGCATCGTGCCAATGTAAAGTTAGTGCGTTCATTGTTCTAACTTCGTAAGTGGTATTTAGCTACATCAACTTCTTTCTGTGCGATTCCTAACACGATTGAGTAGGTGCAAGCAAGTATTTAGAAGAAACTTCAACAAGCTTTATCTATCCGATGCTAATTTATCAGCAATGCGTGTAGTTTCTGGCAGCCGATATTTGGGCGTGCAGCGTAATACATAGTCAATCGCCGTAGGTAAACTAATTCGATGACCACTGGAGATGTACAGAGGTTTTACTCCTGTGCGCGATCGCAAAACTGCCCCAACCGTTTCACCGTTATATATCAGTGGTTGGCTGCTGCCTTTGGTTTCTGGCAATTCTTCATACTTACCTACCAACCTGGATTTAGCTACACCAATTGTTGGCATATCTGTAAGTAACCCTAAATGGCTAGCTATACCTAATCCACGGGGATGGGCAATTCCTTGACCATCACACAGGATGATATTTGGTATTGTTTTTATCTTCTCCAGAGCATCGAGGACAGCTGGAATTTCCCGAAATGAGAGAAATCCAGGAACATAAGGAAAGGTCGTAGGACGGTATGCTAGGCTTGTCTCGATTACTTCCAAATCAGGAAAACTCAGTACTGCCACAGCTGCACGGCTAATGGTTCCATCAGCTTCAAAACCCATATCCACTCCAGCAACATACTGGATAGGTTCTTGCAGTTGATCCTCAGTAATTACTTGATCTCGCAGCGTTTCCTGGATAACTATGGCTTCTTCTAATGTCGAAGGCCAAGCATGATCTCGATAAAACTTCATATTGAAAGTTGGAATTAAACTGATTAATATTAATCCTGTTAAGGCAAGCACAAAAACAAGAATTTTTTATGTTGATACAGGGAAAATAGATTTTTTGCAAAACTTTGTGAATGACTATCTTTATACTAAATATTTTAGCCCAGTTTAGCTGATATTTTACATCATAATGTTACTTAAGGCTGTCAAGAGGGAATCCTGAGAATATAAGTTTATTTTCCGAGATTTTTTCTTTTACTGGTTATGACACAGCCAAATATTCTAAAACTTGCAAAACATGGAGATACTGAGGCGATCGCATCTCTGATGAACCGCCACCTACACCCTAAAGGGATCAATGCAAAAGTTGCCTTCAAGGATGTTTGCTTAGAGGTAATGCTAGAATCTGCCGAAGTACCAAATCAGCAAATTTTAGTTGCATTTATCCGCAAAGGTTTAACGGCTTTAGGGGCTGCATCTGTTGCAAAAGTTAAAGTTTACGGTCAACAAACAGGAAAGGAGTTTCCAGCTTGGCATCAAGAATTTGATCTAGGCTTAGTAGAAAGTGACTTAGAAACAGCAGATAATGAAGAGTCTTCTAGTGAATCTCAATTTCTAACTATTTTTATTAACTTAAGTGGTGATACTGCACGGGGATTAACAAACCAAGATTTTGAATTTATTGCTAATCAAATAGGTACTGATATTTTATCCTCTTGTACTGACATTTTTATTCAAAAAGTAAGTATTAGTAATGGTAGCTCTGTGATTACAAAGGAACGTTAGTATCTAATTTGAATCATACATAGGTGCAGAGAAAGATTCTACAGCAGGGGCTGATGCCAAAAATCTAATTAATCAAGGAAATTTTAAATATTTAGCTCTAAAAATTTTGTAAATGTTGCTTTTGTATGTATATGGGGAATCCTAACATAGACGATAATTTATCAGTTTTTCGCATTTGTTAATTATGAAAAATACTAATATTCAAGAATCTACTAAACAGAAACTACAAAACTTTTACTGGCCTTTATGGTTTCCTTATCCTACTTCTTGGTTAAAAGCATTAATTTTGAATCTATTTTTGAGTTTTATTATATTTGTACTCAATAATCCTGGAAAAATAGGCTACCGAATTACATACTTGGCATAAAGCCCCGAATTATTTGTTATCTTGACAATACTGTTAATGCTATCTCCTATTCCTATAATTTCTTTTACTCATCACTTATTACACTTACTCATTAGTCGGTTTATATCAGAAATTCAAGCACCAGAAATAGGTAGAAGCAAAGGGTTATTTCCAGGAATAATGAGTTGGTGGGAAGGATTGTATGCTTGGCTTGTAATTGCAATTTCTACACTGATAGCAGCTTTTTTTTGTACAATGCTCTTACCATTGTTTCATATTAGCTACACTAAGCCAGTTGAATACTACACAAGAATCGAAAATAATATAATAGTAATATTTGGGCTGTTTTATATTTCTGCTGGGGCACTAACTTATCAAATTGAACATTTGGTGAGACAGCGAATAATATCTGCTTATTCTGGCACTAAAGAAACAGATGCAAGTAAATCCAAGACTGATTTTAATACAGATCAAGAACTTAATAGATTGCGCGGAGAAATGGGTGTATACCAAATGAAATCAAATATTTTATCGAATAATGAAGGAACTGTAATTGCTAAGACTAAACATAAATATCATAATTTAAATAAAAATTGGCTAGCTATTTTTTTGATATTTTCAATTGCTATAGGAATATATTTATTTTCACGATTTATAGAAATACTTCCCCTAATCTCTAAAAATTCAACACAAATACCATCAAGTTCTATATTAGTTACACCCTCATCAGTTATTTCAGAATCTCCGACCGTGTTACTTCAAACCGATACATTTCGAGAAGCAGTAAGTAAAGCAATTAATGCCGCTAACCTTACTCAGTCAGCAAAATCTCCAGATGAGTGGAAAATAGTTGTCAGTCAGTGGGAAGCTGCGATCGCACTTATGAAAACCGTGCCATCTTCTAGCCCCAATTATGCAATAGCCCAGCAAAAAATCATAGAATATCAGAAAAATCTTAACTACGCTGATAAAAATGCGATCGCACCTCAGCGCTAAACTAGAAAAAGCACTGCGATATTCCGGCGCTAATGAGGATAAACTATCATGCTTAATGGACTCAGGCAACAGGCGATCGTCAAACCTGGCGGTATGTATAGTAGAAATCTGTTCTCCAGAACTTCCAGCAGGTGCAACTGTCGAGGTAATAGTCCTTCTGGAGTCACCCTCAGAGCATTCTGAAAAACCTCTAACGAGTATAGTAAATAGTGAATTCTCACTTGCTGAAGTATTAGTAAAACCTTTCCAAAATCAGGATTTAGCTCAACAGACAACTGATTAGCAATTCCCAGAATTTAACAGTAATTCCTGTCAGTCGTCAGATTTTAATTGAAGCTGCTCAACTGCGTGCCAGTATTAACATTAAATTACCAGATGCTATTCATGCAACAACAGCACTTTTGGCTCAATGTTCTACTTTTCTAATTAACGATCAGCGCTTTCATAGCGTCCCTAATCTATCAGTAATTTTGCTTTCTCAGATTAATTCTCTTTAGCTAAGATATTAGAATAAAAGTAATTTCGCCCCCGAAGCCAATTATGACAGAAGGAAAAACGCGGCGTAATTTCCTAATTACCAGCATTGCTGTGACTGGAGGTATTGTGATAACTAATGCTTTTGAGCAAAATACTACCAACACCGCAACACCGCCAGCAACTATGCCAGAAAGGGTGCTGGGACGCACGCAAGTAAAACTCCCGATCTTCGGGTTAGGAGGAGCAGGACAAACGCCGCTATCCTGGGAAGGAAAAGAGGGTGATGCTACAGCAATTATTCAAAGAGCGCTGGAACTTGGCATCCGCTACTTTGATACAGCGTCTAGTTATGGGCCGAGTGAAGATTATTTAGGCAAAGTGCTACCACCCCATCGCTCAAAGGTGTTTCTAGCAAGCAAGACGGATCGAAGAGATCGTGATGGTGCATGGCGAGAATTGGAGCGATCGCTTAAACGTCTCAATACAGATTATCTCGATTTGTGGCAGTTGCATCACGTTTCTTTTTCTGAAGAACTCGACACCATCTTTAGTCCATCTGGCGCTATTAAAGCTTTAGAAGAAGCGATACAACAAAAACTGGTGCGTTTTGCAGGTATTACCGGACATCACGACCCTCAAGTAATTGCCGAAGGCTTGCGTCGCTATCCTTTCCACACTACACTCATACCTGTGAATGCTGCCGACAAACACCACCCACGTCCATTTATCCCAGTAGTTTTACCAGTTGCTCAAGCAAAAAATGTTGGTGTGATTGCGATGAAAGTTCCGGCTTATGGTCGGCTTTTTAAATCAGGTGGGTTGGCAGGTATGGAGCAAGCTTTAGGTTACACAATGTCTCAACCTGGAGTTAATTGTTGTGTAATTGCGGCAGAGACAATCGCACAATTAGAGAATAATGTCAAGATAGCGCAGGCTTTTGTGCCTCTTAAAAAGGAAGAATTAACAGCGATCGCACTGGCGACTGCTAATATCTGGGAAGATAGTACATTCTTCCGTGCTTGGACTTAGCCTAACTTGCACATATTACAGAGTGTATTCTTACTATTCACACTGATAATATTGTGCCGCTTGCGACATATTAAATTGTAATAGCTTTTCCTCTCCCAACTGGTATCCAAAACTCGGTTTAAAAGGCGAAATATTCAAATTGCGAATAATTTCTGCCGCCACAGCCTTTGCTAGTAACGGTGGTACAGAGTTACCAACTTGCCGAAATCCGTGCCATTTAGTTACATGAAATCTAAACCAATCTGGGTAAGAATGCAATCTCGCCGCTTCTCTGACGGTGATACAGCGCGGCGTAGACGGATGAATCGGTCTCGGAGATGTAAAAGAACCCCTATATTTATCTGTTCCGGCTCTTAAAGTATTACAGACACCATCACGATGTAGCTTATGAAAACGACTAATTTTTTCTCTTTCGCCTTGTTGAGTCTCCTGAAAACGTTTAACAGTTTCCGCAGAATGTTTGGTTCTTAAACTTGAAGAAAGTATTCGCAAATCATATTCTCGTTTGTAAGAATAATCATCGTTTAGGCATTTAATACCGCGAAGTACAAGAGCATAGTTACTAGGCTTTTCGTATTCTGCTACAACCCAATCTCTTGTTAGTAACTCTGGATATTTTTCTATTTCAGGTAAATCTCCAATTGCATCCAATACTGTAGGACTCAATGGAATATCAGATATTTTTTTAGAATTTAAATTATTTGGTAACGCTTGTTTAGTAATCGGCTGAGGGTATTTCGGTAACTTTACATCCTCCCTTGCGCCTATGAGAAATAATCTCTCACGAGACTGTGGTACTCCGTAATTTGCAGCGTTGAGAATTTGATAATTTTCTTCTACTTTATAGCCGTGAATTCTAAAATCGCTAATTAATGTTTGGAGGATTTGTTTATGTTCACCAACTGTAATCCCTCGAACATTTTCCATCACAAAGAACTTTGGTTTTAGTTCAATAACCAGCCGATGAAAGTGAAACACCAAAGAGTTTCGGGGGTCATTAACAGCCCGTTTACCAATTAGGGAAAATCCTTGACATGGTGAGCCACAAATTACCACATCAATTTCGCGATCGCCAATCTCAGACCGATTCCTAATTTCTTCTCCGGTTGTCTCCACAACACTTTTGCATAACACTGAGCAATAAGGAAAGTTAAACTCATGTGTTGCACAGTGGATCGGGTCGATTTCCACAGACGCCAGTACATCAAAGCCTGCTTGTTCAAAGCCAAGAGTCATACCGCCTGCGCCAGCGAATAAGTCAACTGCGATCGCTCTTTGTTTTTTCATCTCATAAGCCATGACACCTCTAAGGGGATTGGAGATTGGGGATTGGGTATTGGGTATTGAGTATGGCGTATTAAATATACAAAATTTTCCTAGTCCCCAGCGATGCACTGAGTTTCGACTACGCGGTAATCGAGCGACTTGCACTGAGCGGCGTCGAAGTGAGTCGAGATTCAACTACCGCGCTGTTGAAGTGTCCCCAGTTCCTAACCCCCAGTCCCCGCCACCATTTGCAAAATTTCTTGAGCAGCGCGATCGCACACTCCAACTTCTCCTAAACTTTGCCGCATTTCTTGATAATCTAGCAAAGTTTGTTCTCTGCGATTGGGATTGAGTAGCAGTTCCATCGCTGCTTGGGTAATATTTTCTACTGTGGCTTGCTCTTGTAAAAATTCTGGCACAATCGGCTTCATCACGACTAAATTAGGTGGCGATGCGAAGGTTATTGAACCTTTGAGGATTTTACGAGCTATCCACGCAGTCAAACGACTGAGGCGATAAACTACAACCTGTGGCACATTTAACAAAGCAAGTTCTAAATTGACAGTACCAGATTTACTAATGGCTAAATCAGCCGCAGCAAAAACTTCTATTTGTTGACCTGATATAACTGTCGCCCGTAAACTGTAACGCTCAATAGCCTCTTCAATTGGCTGTCTATAAACTTCCAGCGACAAGGGAATCCAGAAACGAACTTCAGGTAATTTCGCTTGAATAGTTTGGGCGGCTTGAAAAATTACTGGTAAAAGATATTTTAATTCTTGGCGGCGAGAGGCGGGGAGAAGTGCGATCGCAATTTCTTCTGGTGCAATCCCTAGTGTTGCACGAGCTGCTTCCCTAGTAGGAGCATCTTGCATCCGGTCAACCAAAGGATGTCCTACCCAACTCACTTTTGCGCCTTTCTCGCGAAAGTAACGGGCTTCTTGGGGGAAGATTGCCAACAGCTTATCTGTAAAATCAATAATCCGCTTAGTTCTTCGCAAACTTAATGACCAAGCCCACTCTTGGGGAGCAATATAATATACCACAGGTACATCTGGCAGATGCTGTTTCATATAAGTCCCAATTTCCAGATTGGGAGTCATATAATCGATCAGCACCACTAAATCAGGTGGATTTTGTTTTAGAGAAGCGATCGCCTGACGTTGCACCTGGAGAGTCGGTAAAATATAAGGCAGCCCTTCTAGAATACCCATTGAGCCGATACTACTAGTATTTCCCAACAGAATTGCCCCAGCCTCTACCATTTTTTCGCCACCCAGCGCCAAAATCTCTAATTCCAACCCAACCGCCACAGCTTGACGCTTCAGCGCTGAAATTAGCAGCGACCCTTGTAAATCGCCAGATACTTCGCCAGTGCTGATAAATATCCGCATTTGATAATTGGTAATTAGTAAAAATTATAGGAGTTAGGAGTGAGGAGTTAAACATATTTAAGTCATCAACTCATAACTCATAATGTCTGATCAATAACCAGAATTCCTCATAACCCCTCCCCACTAACTCCTTACTAACTACCCTCTTGCCCTCCTCTCGAAGAGCGGGGAGGGGTTGGGGGTGGGGTGCTTTGATTATGGTTAATTCGACAGACATTATAATATCTCACATCTCACTATTCATCACTCACGGCTTTTTTTCCCCTACCGGGAATCAAGCCACGTCTTCCAGGCATCTGAGAAAGTAGCAGAAAGCGGCGCAGATGCTGCAATTCTTCGCTATCCCCTAACAATTCCAACTGTTCCAAAGCACCTTTAAAGGACAAATCAGAACGGTAGAGAATGCGGAAAGCTTTTTTGAGCATTTGTAAATCTGCTGAATCCATACCAGAGCGTTTGAGTCCAACAAGATTGAGGGTTCGCACCCGCGCTGGATTTCCCTCTACTAGCATATATGGGGCTACATCGCGGTCAATACGTGCCATGCCTCCCACCATTGCGTGTCTACCAATACGCACAAATTGATGGACACCTAAAACCCCACTCAGTCTTGCGCGTGACTCTATATGGACATGACCCGCCAACGCCACAGAGTTAGCAATCACTACCTGGTCTTCAATCACGCAGTTATGAGCCACATGGACATAAGCCATCAGCAGATTACCATCACCAATTACCGTCGCTTCACCGGCACCGGTAGCGCGGTTAATGGTAACGTACTCACGAATTAAGTTGTTATCACCAATTTTGACCCAAGTTGGTTCTCCCACAAATTTGAGATCCTGGGGTTCCATACCGATGGCTGCACCTGTAAAAATCTGATTTTGCGCCCCAATTTCACAAGGTCCCTCTAGCACTGCATGAGCGCCAATTATTGTTTCAGGGCCCACTTTGACATGCGCTCCAATCACAGCATAGGCACCGACTTGCACTGTATGGTGAAGTTCCGATTTCGGATGAATTACAGCAGTTGGATGAATTAGCGTTTTCAAGGGTGAATCTCCAGAACTGTCTTGATAAGCCAGCGCCGGGGTGGGATTTTAAAGCAGTGCATTACTCTGGTTAAGAGAGTTATACCAACTGCTGTCCCATCGAGGCGACTGACATTGTTGAGCGTGAAGTATTTCAGTGAACGAAAGTGTCGGGCAAAGCAAGTTAAGTGTGTTTGTGAGTGCGTCTCGTAGAGAGAGGGCGGCGAAAATCGATAAATTATCAGATGCTGTTGTGGATTTTTTAACTGTTATCCTTTTTTAGAATTCAGTAGGGGCATTTCACGGCTATGCCCGTACCACGAAAGCAAACTTTTAGCTAACTAAAGAAAACATTAATTCCCCTTCACAAGCAAGTTGACCATCAACTTCGGCACGACCTTGCATCTTACCGAAACGACGTTGTTTTACCCATAACAGTTCCACTGTCATTATTAGTTGATCTCCCGGTACGACCTGGCGGCGAAAGCGAACTTTATCAATACCAGCGAAGACGAACAGCCCGTCTTGTACCGAAGACATTTGAGTTAAGACAATGCCCCCAACTTGTGCCATTGCTTCGACAATTAGCACCCCTGGCATCAGTGGACGTTCAGGGAAATGTCCTTGAAAATGGGGTTCGTTGATAGTGACATTTTTAACACCAACAGCTTTTTCCCCTGGAACGTAATCAATTATTTTATCTACAAGTAAAAATGGATAGCGGTGGGGTAGCAATTTCTGAATTTCTTCAGAAGTGAAAGTTGTTTTAATCTCAGAATTGATTGTAGTCTCATTTATAGCCTGTGGTTCGGTAGATGTAGGTGTAGTCGTATTGATCGTATTCACTTCGGTGAGGATTGACATTGGCCGTGTAGTTGATTTTTAATCTGATTGAGTAGGCAAGTGTATATCGAAAGCCTTAATAATCTTGAATTTTAAACTTTAGATCAAATCTAAAATCTAAAATCTAAAATCTAAAATTCTCTGAGCCAATTGAATGTGTAAATTGTGACTAGCTTTATACGCTAAGAAATGAGCAATAGGAAAAGTTCCTAGTAAACTTAAATCTCCTACTAAATCCAAGATTTTATGACGAACTGGCTCATTTGCAAATCTCAATGGTGGATTTATCCAACCTTCTGATCCACAAACAAGTGCATTATCCAAACTGCCACCTTTAATTAACCCTGTTTTTTGTAAGTGTTCAATTTGATGCAGTAACCCAAAAGTACGGGCCGGAGCAATTTCTGTGGCAAAGCTATCAGAAGCTTTTTCTAGTTCAGCAGTTAGTAACCAACTATGCCATTGATTACCAATGGCAGGCAGGTCAAAATCAATACCGTAACTAAAGCGGGTTTCTGGTGCTGGGAGGGCAGATACAAAGGCATCCCCTTCATACACCCATATTGGTTCTGTAATAGCCTTGGGAACTTGGTTGTTCACGGGTTGTGATACTAAGCCAACTTGGGCAATATTGGCTGTCCACACACTTGCTGAACCATCTAAAAGTGGGACTTCTGGCCCATCAATTTCAATACGGGCATTATCCACACCCATACCCGAAAGCGCTGCTAACAAATGCTCTACCGTGCGAACAGATACCTCACCCTTACCCAACTGAGTTGAGAGAACAGTGTGATTAACTGCCGCCACTTGGGCTGGAACGATCGGCAAATCCGGTAAATCTACCCGCACAAAGTAGCGTCCACTTCCCGGCTCTGCTGGTAGTATCCGCACCTGGGTACTCACACCGCTATGCAGTCCCACCCCTATTTGGGTGATTTCGGCTGCTAGAGTGTGCTGTTGCATAATCGAAAAGTGAATATATTTCCTTTAGTATTGTTCATCGTCTGTTTTGGTAAGATCCCTGATATTTCCCGAAAAATGTCATTAATCCCTTTATCGGAACAGTATTGAGGTAAATGTAAAAATTAGCAAGCTAATCTCAAAAGAGAATTGTCCATTTGTCCTTTGTCCTACCCTGCGGGAAGCCGCAGAAGCGTCTATGTCAATTGTCCTTCGTGATTCACTAATGACCAATACAACTCTTGGAGAGGGTACTTCGGCTTACCTCGACTTCGCTCGGCACAAGTCGCTCAGTACAAGTGCGCCAACGACTTCGCGGTAGTTGAATCTCGACTCACAACGACTGCGCGGTAGTTGAATCTCGACTTCGCTCGATTACCGCCAAGCGATGCACTAAGCGTAGTCGTTGTGTCGAAACTCAGTACAAGTCGCTCGATTACCGCCAAGCGATGCACTGAGCGTAGTCGTTGTGTCGAAACTCAGTACAAGTGACCAATGAGTAATGACAAATTAAAATCTTTCGCCAATACCGAAATTAATCCGGCTATCACCATCATCGTTTATACCATAGTCAATCCGAATTGGCCCCAGTGGAGACTGGACGCGAACGCCAAGACCATAGCCGAAGCCACTGCCATTTTTGTTCAACACTTCAGCCGCCCTAGTACTAGTTCCCAGGTCACTGCCGAGATCAAAAAATAGTGCGCCACTGACTACTGAAAAAACTGGGAACCGATACTCAACTGATGCTTGCACATAAGAGCGTCCACTACTTAATGCTCCTTCTTCATAACCCCGAACGGAGTTGCTACCCCCAAGGGTAAAAGCTTCGTAGGGAGGCAAGTCACCAAGGATGGTTCCTGCTTGCAGGTTAAATGCTAAAGTTTGTGCCCCTTTGCTGAGGTTAATCAGCTTGATGGGTAAATACTGGCTGTAGCTACCCCGCAATCTTGTGAGGAAAATGTTGCCTAGTCCGATGGGAACCGACTGATCGACTCCGAAGCGGAGATAAGAACCACTAGTGGGTTGCAGGGGGTTATTGCGGAGATCGCGCTGTGCCCCTAATTGCAACAGTAGTAAATCGTCTTGACCTCCTGGAGATTCGGTCAGTGGAATTTCGATTGGTTGGCTGGTGGGGTTTCCATTCTCGTCGAGAGGAATTCCATCATCATTGAATACCGCTCCTCTTGTTTTCAGATTGCCATCGGCATCACGGGCGGAAACTCGTTGATACTGTACACCTGCTGAGGCAGTCCAGACAGAAGTTTTGTAAGGATTGGAGGAGAGGGGACGGGTAAAGGTGACACCACCACCTACCCGGAGAATGCGCGGGCGATCCTGAGCATCTTCATTAGTCGGATTCGCTGGGTCAAACGTCCTAACATTTTCATCTTTGCCATCAAAAATCAACGAAATGGAACTGCGGCGGAAAATATTGGTTGTGTAGGAAGTCCGGTAAGGATCTCCTGCAATCCACGGGTCTGTAAACCGCAGGTCAAACAGCAGTTCCCGTTCTCCCACCTGTACTTCTGCCCCCAGTTTTTGGTTCCTACCGTTCAGGTTTTGCTGTTGATAGCTTACTGTTCCAAAAAGTCCGCTAGCAGAACTAATCCCTGCCCCAGCCGCAATAGAACCACTGCTGCGTTCAGCCACATTCACTACTACATCTACCTTGCTGGGATCAGTACCAGGGTCAAGGGACACATTTACATCTTCAAACAGTCCTAGTCCATACACGCGCTGTAGGTCTTTTTGCACTGTGTTGCGATTGAATACCTGTCCTGGCTTCAACTCCAATTCTCGTGTAATAATGTAATCCTGTGTCCGTCCGCGAATCGGTTGTCCCTTCTCGTCTGTCTCTTGACCATCTTTATTGCGGAACCGGACTCTAATGTTTTCTACTACGCCTTCTGCTACTTGCAAGGTAACAACTCCGTTTTCAGAGACTTGTGGCGCTCCAATCACGTTGGCTAGTACGTAACCTTGATCTTGATACCGTTTGTTTAACTGCTTGATGCCTTCTTGCAAGTCACGCAAATTGAGGATTTTGCCATACTGTTCTTTAAATACCTCATCTACAGTATTAGCTGGTAGTACAGAAGGAACACCAGTGCCAGGATTAGCTTGCACTTCTACTTTACTGAGGACGGGGTTAGGCTGCACAACAAAGCTCACGCGCACTCCCAAGGGGGTATCTTCTGGCGTTGCTTGGACGTTGGAAAAGAAGCCAGTACCAAAGATGGCGTTAATATCTTCTTGCAGTTGGCTGCGGGTTGTCGTTTGCCCTGGTTGGGTACGAATTACTCTGTAAACTTGCTCTTCTAGCCCTGGTGGTAGTTGCCCAGCCTGCGATCTAACTACTACTTCCGACACCAGTACGCGGGGATCGTTGGCTTCTGGGGCTGTGTTGGGTTGAGTATTTCCCGGAGTTGTCGGCGGGTTAACATTCTGCGGACTGGGAGTAGCGCCTGGGCGTGGGGCAGGTGTTCTTTGTTGATTACCTGGGAATGGAATGTCTGGAGTGCTTGATGGTTCTGGAGTTGTGGGTAATAAAGGTTCTGTTGTTGGTGGGTTAACATTTTCTGGGACTGGAGTCGTCTCAGGAGTTGGAGAAGGCGTTGGTTCTTGAATTTCTGGCGCTGGGATGTCTGGAGCAGGAGATGGCTGTTGAGTTGGGCTGGGATTGATTTGGGGGGTTTGTGCCGTTTTTGGCGTTGTGGAGCCTGGTATTATTACCTTTGGAGTCGCTATGGCTGCTGGATTGGCAGGGTAAATTGCGACAACGCGGGATTGCTGGCGCTCTCCCTCCATAAGCCCTATGGATTTAGGTTGAGATTCTAGACTTTTACTGGAGTTAACCTGACCAGTGTCGTTTTCTGGCTGCTGATTTGTTTCTAGTGTCAAAACTTCTGTTGTCTGTTTTGAACTGTTGGCGGTTTCTGCATTTGCACTCAATGAGCCACCCAAAGGGGCTGCAATTGCTACTGCTGCCAGCAATACTGGAGATAAACGCATTTTACTTATATTCCTCTTCACGACCACACACACACCATCACAAGGCAATAATGCCCTCATGCCAAAGGTAAAATTTCAAAACATAATTTTTTTCTTTTGCTTTTTTACTTTACAAGGCAAAAGGCAAAAGGCAAAAGTTAAATATAATTCCTTCTGACCTTTTGGTTTTTACCTGTTTAACTTGTAGTTTCTACTGCTTTTAGCACTCTTTGTAAAACCTCCTGGTAGGCATCCTCTACATTTCCTAAGTCTCGGCGAAAGCGGTCTTTGTCCATTACCCGGCGGTTTGAGTCTTCTTCTGCGGTATCCCACAAACGGCAGGTGTCGGGGCTAATTTCATCTGCCAAGAGCAACTGCTGTTGTGAGTCCAAACCAAACTCTAGTTTGAAGTCTACTAGGGTAATGCCGCACCGCAGCCAAAAGTTATTGAGAAATTCATTGATTTGCAATGCTAGATGTGTAATTGCGTCTACTTGTTCCGCAGTCGCTAGTTCTAGTAGGTACAGGCGATCGCGTGTCAACAAAGGATCTCCTAAAGGATCGTTTTTGTAATAAAACTCAACCAATGGCTGTTTTAGAATTGTACCCACTGGTAATCCTGTTTGCTGACACAAACTGCCAGCAGCAATATTTCTGATCACCACTTCTAAGGGTAAAATCTTTACTGCCTTCACGCGCATCTGATTTGGGGCAGGGCTGTCGATAAAGTGAGTCTTTATACCATGAGCCTCCAACTGTTTAAAAAGTTGGCTGGAAATGCTACAATTGATTTTTCCTTTACCTTGGATGCTGCCACGCTTTTGGGCGTTAAACGCCGTGGCATCGTCCTTAAAATCAGCCAACAAGACTTCCGGATCGTCCGTTGTATAGAGAATTTTTGCTTTGCCTTCGTATAACTTGGAATTAACAGACATGGTGGCAGGTAAAGTTTTAGGCGATTGACAAAGGTATGTCCTTTGAGGCTTCACCATTTTATCTTTAGTTATAGGAAAAATGCCGAAAACCCTGAAGTTAACCCTTCAAAACCAAAAAGTTTTGAAGGGTTAAGTCTTTTAAGGGACTTCCAAATAAAAAAATAATCAATCGCTTTGGGGAGACTTGGGAGAGGTATTGCTACCTTGTCTACCTTGTCCCCCTTGTTCCCCTGCTCCTATTGGATGCAAAAATTGAGTAATGTAATTTTTGGATGTCCCTAAGTCGGGGATGAAGGCTAATTGTGATTAAGTGGAGTGCCTAGTGTGTGGGATGTTAAGCACTTTTGCAAGATATGCTAATGTCAATCCAAAGATTCCATCCACTCAATACACTTGTGCATCTGCTGGCGCATGGTTTCTTTATCAGCATGAAACCTTCGTCCATGACCTGGTAGCACCCACTCAAAAGAATAATTAGCCAAGTTACGCATTGATTTAGTCTGTTCTGGCCAAGAATACCAGCAGACACCGTAGAATGCAGTCAGTTGGTGCAAGCTTTCTGACCAAGCGAGATGATCGCCTGTGAAAAGAAACTTATTTTTGTAGAGTAGGGCGGTTTGTCCTTTGGTGTGACCGGGAACTGGGATAATTAATAAATCTGGTGTCAAGGTAAATGGTTCAGAACCAGTTAGCTGTATTTCTACATTGCGAGTATCGGCAGTAATATCATCAACGTGGAGGATGCGATCGCACTGAAAATGCTCGGCAAATTTTTGATGATCTGCCACATCATCCTTATGAGTTAAATACATATAGCGAATTGGCCCCATTTCTTCTAAACGCTTGACTAAAGGCGGCGTAAACCGGGGAGAATCCACCAAAATGTTACCTTCTGGATGTTGAATTAAATAGCTAGCAGCACCGTAAGATTTTTCAGAATGATAGCCGCAATGGTAAACATTTTCTGCTACTAATATTGGAAACTGTTCTTGAGCAACTTTGATATCTTTTGGTTTCTCAACTGTGCCAATAGAACTAGTAGGACAAGCTAAAAGTGCTTCCAGCGCTGCTAATCTTTCCGCATCATTCGTTGGTTGATGATAAACAGCCGATTGGTCATCAACATCATAAAATACTTCCGGAGCCATCCAGCGACAGGTATCACAATCAATACAAGTACTATCTACATAAAAATCGCCGTTGACATTTTGGGGACGACGCTGATTTAAATGAGCCATATTAATCCTTTTGCTTCCAGGCGCTTACTGGGGAGCGATAAACCTTATATCCCTACGCTAGCAAAAGTGACTTGAGATTGTAGATGCCAGTAGAAGTAAATCTGCTCAAAAATATAAAGACTGTGAAACCCAGTCAGCATAAATTGGGAAAACTCAATATAGACACTATCTGCTGATATATTCCCAAATATGCTTTACTGTTCTAATTCCAGTTGTGCAAATCCCTTTAATCCTGATGATAATAAGTTTTGCATTAAGTGTGGACAAACACTCACACTATTATTCAGAAACCGTTTTCGGGTAATACGACTTTTGGGTGAGGGTGGATTTAGTAGAACTTATGAAGCTAGAGATGCAGATAAAATAGACGAACCTTGCGTAATTAAGCAATTTGTCCCTCAATTTCAGGACTTACGCAACTGGCACAGCGTGATCGCTATTTTATAGTATTTATGTACTATATAAAGTGGCTGACCCATA